>CALHLW010000134.1 GCA_938034615.1 uncultured Neomegalonema sp.
CTGCCGGGGTTCTTCGATCTGGCGACCCTAACGCTGGCGGATAAGATGCAGATTCTCATGGTCCTGCCGCCCGTGTTGCTGACGATCCTGGGGTTGTATGTGCTACTGGCCGTGCGGGCGCGGGCGATGCTGTCGAATGCCAAATCCGTGCAGCGGATCAACCGGACGGCGGGGGGCGCGATGATCGCCGCCGGGGCCGCGATAGCCACCGGATGACGATAGAACTCACCCAGCTTGCGCTGTTCCTGCTCGCCTTCTTAGTGATGGTCGTGACACCGGGACCATTCGTCGCCGCGATTGCGGCACGCTCGGCGGCGCATGGGTTCCGCTCCGGCTTTGCCATGGCAGCGGGCGGGTCGATGGCGGAGATCGTGTACGTGACGCTGGCGATCTTTGGCCTTGCAGCACTGGCACAGACCCATGCGTGGACGCTGGAAATCCTGAAATACATCGGGGCCGCATGGCTGCTCTGGATCGGGTGGAAGCTGGTCAGCGGCAAGGCAGAGACGTTTTCGGGCGAGGCCGTGGCGAACCCCGGCCCGGCATGGCAATCCTTCCTGACCGGCCTCCTCCTCAACCTCGGCAATCCGAAAGCGGCGCTGTTCTATGCCGCGATCTTCCCCGGTTTCTTCGACATGACCCGGATCGGCTGGACCGACGCCGCGATCATCATCGCCTTCACCCTGCCCCTCGGGCTGGCCTGCGACCTCGCCTATGCCGGAGCCGCCAGCCGCGTCCGCCATCTCCTCCGTTCCCCTCGTGCGCTTACTCGCTTGAACCGTGTTACGGGTGGGGTGATGATGGGAGCAGGGGCGGCGATTGCGGGGAGTTGAGGGATGGACTGGTCAGTATTGCTCTATAGTGCAGGTGGCGCTGCATTGTTCGTTACGATCCTGTTCGCTGCAAAACTCTTCAAAGCCCGGTATGAAGAGTATCTCTACAATGCCAATGATGAAATAACTCACCTCGAAAGTGAATGCATACAGTATCACAATGAGGATAAGATATATAGATCGCTGATCGAACTCGTTCATTCCTCAGCAAACCAATATCAATACGCTTCGATAGCGCATTACATCATAGGCTTTAGCATCACGATAATTCTGTTCATCGCGCTGACGTACGCAAAGTTGGCAGACCAGAGTTCAAACTATGCATTTGCGGCAGTAATACCGATATCCTATATATTCACGATGGCGTTTCACTGGTCGGTCAAATCCGATTGCTTCCACAAAATCCTACAAAAAGAAGCCTCCCGGCTAAGGCACCAGCACACAGCTTCGATGCAAGGAAACTAAAAATGGCTGAAGACAGCATCCCCGACGGCGTCGATCCTGAAGAATATGGCGCGGACAGCATCAAAGTTCTGCGCGGCCTCGAAGCCGTCCGCAAGCGGCCCGGCATGTATATCGGGGATACCGATGACGGCTCGGGCCTGCATCATATGGTCTACGAGGTGGTGGACAATGCCATCGACGAGGCGCTGGCCGGTCATGCGGATCGGGTGAAGGTGATTCTCAACCCGGACGGCTCCGTCACGGTGGATGACAACGGGCGCGGCATCCCGGTCGATATCCACGAAGAGGAAGGCATCTCCGCCGCCGAGGTCATCATGACCCAGCTTCATGCGGGCGGGAAGTTCGACCAGAATTCCTACAAGGTATCGGGCGGTCTGCACGGGGTCGGGGTGTCGGTGGTCAACGCCCTGTCCGACTGGCTGGAACTGACCATCTGGCGCAATGGCAAGGAACACCATTGCCGCTTCGAGCATGGCGATACGGTCAAGTCGCTGGAGGTCGTCGGCCCCGCCGAGGGAGGCCGCAAGGGAACGCGCGTGACGTTCCATGCCTCCGAGGCGACTTTCACGATGGTCGAGTACAACTACAAGACGCTGGAGCATCGCCTGCGCGAGCTGGCCTTCCTGAACTCGGGTGCCCGCATTCTGCTGCGCGACGAACGCCATGCGGAGCATCAGGAGACGGAACTCTACTACGAGGGCGGGGTCGAGGCGTTTTGCCGCTATGTGGATCGCGCGAAGACGCCGATCTTCGAGCCGCCGATCACCGTGCTGGGCGAGAAGGACGGCGTGACCGTCGAGGCGGCGCTGTGGTGGAATGACAGCTATCACGAGACGGTCTTGGCCTTCACGAACAACATTCCGCAGCGGGACGGAGGCACGCATTTGAGCGGCTTCCGGGGGGCGCTGACGCGCGTCATCAATGCCTATGCGGGGTCGTCGGGGATTGCCTCGAAGGAGAAGATCACGCTGTCGGGCGAGGACGCGCGCGAGGGGCTGACCTGTATCTTGTCCGTGAAGGTGCCGGACCCGAAATTTTCGTCGCAGACCAAGGAAAAGCTTGTGTCGTCGGAGGTTCGTCCGGCGGTCGAAACGCTGGTCTACGAAAAGCTGTCCGAGTGGTTCGAGGAACATCCCGCCGAAGCGCGGTCGGTCGTGATGAAGATCGTCGAGGCGGCGCAGGCCCGCGAGGCGGCGCGCAAGGCCCGCGAGCTGACCCGCAAAAAGGGTCAGGATATCAACTCGCTGCCTGGCAAACTGGCGCAATGTCAGGAGCGTGATCCGACGAAGGCCGAGATTTTCCTCGTGGAGGGCGATTCCGCCGGGGGATCGGCCAAGCAGGGCCGCAATCGGGCCAATCAGGCGGTGCTGCCCCTGCGCGGGAAAATCCTCAATGTCGAGCGCGCGCGGTTTGACCGGATGCTCGGCTCACAGGAGATCGGAACGCTCATCACGGCGCTCGGCACGGGGATCGGGCGGGACGAATTCGACATCGAGAAACTGCGCTACCACAAGGTCGTGATCATGACCGATGCCGATGTGGACGGGGCGCATATCCGCACCCTGCTGCTGACATTTTTCTATCGGCAAATGCCCGAACTGATCGAGGGCGGCTATCTCTATATCGCCCAGCCGCCACTCTACAAGGTCGCGCGGGGGAAATCGGAGGTCTATCTGAAGGACCAGAAGGAACTGGAGGATTATCTCGTTGAATCCGGTATCGAGTCGGCCTCTCTGACACTGGCCAATGGCGAAGTATTGGCCGGGCCTGATCTGGCGCGGGTGGTGGAGGAAGCGCGGCGGGTGAAAGCGCTGATGGCGAATTTGCCGCCCTCCCTGCCACGTTTCGTGATGGAGCAGGCGGCGATTGCCGGGGCGCTGGACCCGGCGGTTCTGGAGGATCGGGAGCAGGCGCAAGCCCTTGCGGATCGCATCGGGGCACGGCTCGACCGGATTGCGCCGGAGACGGAGCGCGGTTGGCAGGGGATGCCGACGGCGGGCGACGGATTGCGCTTCATGCGCACGGTGCGGGGCGTGACCGAGACGCGCACGCTGGACGGAGCCGCGCTGAATTCGGGCGAGGCACAGCGGCTTCACGCGATGGGGGAGAGCCTCGCAGAAGTCTACGCCAAGGCCGCGAGTTTCGAACGCAAGGACCGGAGCACGCCGGTGCGCTCGCCCTCCGATCTGCTGGACGTTGTGATGATTGAGGGCGAACGCGGCATCGGCCTGCAACGCTACAAGGGCCTCGGCGAGATGAATGCGGGGCAGTTGTGGGAGACGACACTGGACCCGGAGGCGCGGACGTTCCTTCAGGTGACTGTCGATCATGTGGACGAGGCGGATAATATCTTCTCGAACCTCATGGGCGATCTGGTGGAACCCCGCCGCGACTTCATCATGGCCAACGCGCATAACGTGGAGAATCTGGATATCTGATGGGCGACGATTCCCGTCTCGAAGAGGCGAAACGATTTCAGCGTGACGCACCACGCGGCTGTATGCTGGTCGTGAAGGGGTGGGTACTCTTCGCCTTCGTGGGACCTGCAGTGTTTATTGCAATCTTCGGCGGTGCCATTTGACTCGATGAGGTGATCCGCCGCCCGACATGGCGTGATCCTCAGATTTCGGTCCTGCACATCATCGGGTTTGTGCTGGCAATCATTGTGATCGTGCATCTTGCGCGAAAATGGATGAAACCTTGAATGATCGCGACGCAATGGTGACTTGCAGACATCATTAGGAATGATTAAGTCTAGTGAACCAAGTCAGGAATTGGCCATGCTCACCGTCAACATCCATGAGGCGAAGACCCATCTGTCGCGTCTGATCGAGGCAGCAGCCAAGGGCGAACCATTTATCATCGCCAAGGCCGGCAAGCCAATGGTGCGCGTTGTTCCACTCGACGCTCCTGAAAAGCCAAGCGCCAAAGATCGGCTAGGCTTCATGGAAGGCTATGGCCGTGTGCCGGACGACATCAAGACACCGTTCGAGGACGAAATCGAAGAAATGTTCTATGGCAACCCCGGCAAGTTCGACCGCCCGCCGGGTGAAGGGTGAGGCTGCTTCTCGATACACACGTCCTGATCTGGTCAGTTCGCGAGCAGCAGCGGGTTCCGGCTGCTCATGCCGCCCGTTTGCTCGATGATGGCAATGTGCCAGTCTTCAGTGTAGCGAGTCTCTGGGAAATTGCGATCAAGCACGGACGATGTCATCCCGATTTTCATTTCGATCCAATGGTGGTGCGCCCCGGCCTTCTCGCCCATGGCTATGAAGAGTTGCCGGTGACTGGACCTCAGGTGATTGCCGTCGCCAATCTCCCGCCAATCCATCGTGATCCGTTTGATCGGCTGTTGATCGCTCAGGCGCAGATCGAGGGGATCACCCTGCTGACCTCTGACCAGACCGTAGCATCCTATCCGGGTCCGATTGAACTGGCGATCTGAAGCGCGAAGCTCAAACGTGCAGTGCCAATACCGCCTCTCGAAACGCCTCGCCGCGTGCTGCGAAACTGGTGAACTGGTCGAAGCTGGCGCATGCGGGGGCCAGGAGGATGGTGTCGCCGGGGGCGGCGTTCTCGGCGGCCTTCGCGATGGCGTTTTCGAGGGTGTCGCAGAGGGTGTGGGGGATATCGCCTAGCTGGGCGGCGAAGGCTGTCTGCGCTTCGCCGATGAGATAGGTGTTCTTCACGCGATCCATGAGGGGCAGGAGGGGGGCGATGCCGCCTTCCTTGGGCTGGCCGCCTGCGATCCAGTGGATGTTGTCATAGGAGAGCAGGGCCTTTTCGGCGGCGTCGGCGTTGGTGGCTTTGGAGTCATTTACGTAGGTCACGCCACCGATCTCGGCGATCCTTTCGAGGCGGTGGGGGAGGCCCGCGAAGCTGGCCAGACCCGCTTCGATCTGCTTTGGCCCGAGGCCCATGAGGCGACACGCGGCCCAGGCGGCGCAGGCATTCTGGCCGTTATGCGCTCCGCGCAGGGCCGGAGCGCCGCGCATATCGAAGGAGGACACCTGCTTACCGTTCTGACGCTCGGTCAGGAAGGATTTCTTCATCGAGACGGTCCAGCCATCGGCCCGCCCGACCCGCACGATCTTCTCGGCCACACTCTCCAGCCGATTGGCGAGATAGCGGCCCTCCGGTTCCTCCACGCCGATGACCACACGCTCGGGTGCGCCTGCCTCGAACAGGCGTGACTTGGCGGAGAAATAGCCGCCCCGCCCTGCGTGACGGTCCAGATGATCGTTGGATAGATTGAGGAAGACAGCGATATCGGGTGCGAGGCTGCGGGCAAGATCGGTCTGGTAGGAGGAGAGTTCGAGGACGATGGTATCTTGCGATGTAGGATACTCAAGATCGAGGACACCGACGCCGATGTTGCCGCCAAGCTGCGCCTCGCGGCCCGCGCCGTTCAGGATGTGATGGATCAGGGCGCTGGTGGTGGATTTACCGTTCGAGCCGGTAACGCAGATGACTTTCGGGTCACTGTCGCCAACATCGTCCAGCCCCGGCTCCCATGCAGCCATCTCGCGGAAGAAGAGGCCGATATCGTTGTCCACGGGGATGCCTGCCGCCATGGCTCGCTCGATGGCGGGGTGCGGGGCGGGGTAGAGATGCGGGATGCCGGGGGAGACGATCAGGGCGGTGATGCCCTCCCATTCGCGCTCGCGGGTCAGGTCACGCACGTCGAACCCCGCGTGGACGCCCGCTTTGCGGCCCTCGGGCGAGTCGTCCCAGCAGACCGGCTCCGCACCCCCCGCCTGCAAAGCCCCCGCCGCCGCGAGGCCGGAGCGGCCCATGCCCAGTACGCCGACCCGCTGGCCCTCATAGGCGCGGACGACGATCATCGCAGTTTCAGGGTCGAGAGGCCGATCAGGGCGAGGATCACGGCGATGATCCAGAAGCGGATCACGATGGTCGGCTCGTGCCAACCCTTCTGCTCGAAATGGTGATGGATGGGGGCCATGCGAAAGACGCGCTTGCCGGTCATCTTGAAGCTGGCGACCTGAATGATAACGCTCAGGGTCTCGACGACGAACAGGCCGCCAATGATCGCGAGTACGATCTCATGCTTTGTCGCCACAGCGATGGCTCCAAGCGCGCCACCCAGCGCCAGCGATCCGGTATCTCCCATGAACACCATCGCGGGGGGGGCGTTGAACCAGAGAAAGCCGAGACCAGCCCCGGTCAGCGCGCCGATGAAAACAGCGATCTCACCCGTTCCCGGCAAGTATTGCAGATGCAGGTACTCCGCCGCGTTGAAGTTGCCGGTGCAATAGGCGATGATCGCGAAGGACATTCCGGCGATCATCACCGGCACGATGGCCAGCCCGTCGAGACCGTCGGTCAGGTTCACGGAGTTCGCGGCTCCGACGATCACGATGATCGCAAACGGGAAAAACAGCAGCCCCAAGTCGACCATGAAATCCTTCGAGAAGGGGAAAAGAAGCTGGGATTGCAAGGCTTCGGGCGTAATCGCATTCGCCCATATCCCGGCGATCAGGGCAATGACGAGACCGGCGAGCAGGCGCAGTTTTCCGGGTGCACCCTTAGTGTTGCGCTTGGAGACCTTCAGAAAATCGTCCCAGAAGCCGATGGCCCCGAAGCCGAGCGTGGTGAACAGCACCAACAACACGAACCCGATATCGAGCCGCGCCCAGAGCAGCGTCGAGATCGCGATAGCCCCGAGGATCATAGCCCCACCCATGGTCGGCGTCCCTGCCTTGTCGAGATGCGAGGCCGGGCCGTCATCCCGGATCGGCTGACCTTCTTGCTGCCTCTCACGCATCCACGTGATCATCCTCTTGCCGAAGAAAATGAACAGCAACAGGGATGTCAGCAGCGCGCCGCCGGTGCGGAAGCTGATATATTTAAAGACGTTGAAGCCACCGAAGACATCAGAGAGCGGGGTGAGGAAATGGTAGAGCATGAAGGGGTCTTTCGGAAATCTATCGTGTGTTGCGGCCTTGGCCTCTGGCGTCGCCGAGGTCATCGAGGGCGGTGACGATGGTGGCCATCGCGCTGCCGAGAGAGCCCTTGACCATCACCACGTCGCCCGCGCGCATCTCGTCGCGAACCAGCGGTGCGAGGGTGGCGGAGTCGGCGGTCCATGCACCACGCTTCGCTTTCGGTAAGGCGTCATACAGCGTTCTGGAATGGGGTCCACAGGCAAATACCGTATCGACATTTTCCATGTGAGGCGTGGCCGCGATGTCGCCGTGAAGGCGGTCGGCATCGGTGCCGAGTTCGAGCATGTCACCGAGGATTGCGATGCGGCGTCCCGGCCTGCCGGTTGCTGAGGAGGCGGGCTGTGCCAGTGACAGGGTTTCGAGCGCGGCCACGACCGAGGCAGGGTTGGCGTTGTAGCTTTCGTCGATCAGTTCGAAAGCGGTGTTCGGATCGATGGGGTCGAGGCGGATGCGGCGGCGCGCCCCGCGTCCGTCGCCGGGTTTCCACTGCCCCAATGCCAGCGCGCTGAGGGCGAGATCGGCACCGGCCAGCTTTGCCGCTGCCAGCACCGCCAGCGCGTTTATCACCTGATGGCGTCCGGCAGAGTTCAATCTGAACAAGACGCGCTCATCGAGAATATCGGCTTCTGCGCTTGCAGATTCGGGTTGCTGCGAGAGCTTGAGGAGGCGGACGGAGGCGTCTTCGGCCTCGCCGAACGACACGATGGTCAAGCCAAGCGTCTGAGCCTTCTCGGCCAGCACATCGAACCAGCGATTGTCGCGGTTGAGGAGGACATGCCCCCCCGGCACGACGCCTTCCATGATCTCGGCCTTTGCCGCCGCGATATCGGCTTCGGAGTCGAAATTTCCCAGATGGGCGGGCAGGACATTTGTAATGATCGCAATATGGGGGCGAACCATGCGCGTGAGAGGGGCAATTTCGCCGGAATGGTTCATGCCAATCTCGAAGATGCCGAAGCGGGTCTCCAACGGCATCCGGGCGAGGGTGAGCGGGACACCCCAATGGTTGTTGTAGGATTTCGCTGAGGCATGAGTCTCGCCCTGACCCGACAGGATCGCGGCCAGCGCATCCTTCACGCTCGTCTTGCCCGCCGAGCCGGTGACGGCGATGATCTTCGCTCGCGTGGTACGGGCGCGCGCAGCTCCCCCAAGAGTTTCCAGCGCAAAAAGCGGATCGCCGACGCGCAGCAGCGGGGCGTTCGCCGCGACACCCTCCGGCGAACGGGAGACGAGGGCAGCAGCGGCCCCAGCCTCCAGCGCCGCGCCGACGAAATCATGGCCGTCGCGAACATCCTTGAGCGCAACGAACAGGTCGCCCTGCTTGATGCTGCGCGTATCGATGGAGACACCGGAGATGGCGGACCAATCGCCCGATGCCTCGCCCCCGGTCGCGGCAAGCAGCGCCTCACGATTCCAGAGCGCGCTCATCCCTCACCTGCCAGCAAACTCGCGATATCGTCTTCGTCGCCGTCGAGGGCGGCAACGGCGATGCGCGCGTGTTCGGCATCGTCGAAGGGGATCACGTCACCCGCGATGACTTGGCCGGTCTCATGGCCTTTGCCTGCGATCAGCAGGGCATCGCCCTCCTCCAGCCCGTCGACGCCGCGCAGGACGGCTTCGGCCCGATCAGGCACCTCCACGGCGTCAGGGGCGGCGGCAAGAATGGCGGCGCGTATGGTGGCTGGGTCTTCGGAACGGGGGTTGTCGTCGGTGACGATGACGATATCGGCCCCTTGCGCCGCTGCCTGACCCATCAACGGGCGCTTGCCGGTGTCGCGGTCGCCGCCCGCGCCGAAGACGACGTGCAGACGCCCCGGTACATGGGGGCGCAGGCCAGACAGAGCCGCCGCAAGCGCGTCGGGCTTGTGAGCGTAATCGACGAAGACGGGCGCTCCGAAGCTGCGCCGGGCGACCAGTTCCATGCGGCCCCGCACGCCGTCGAGTGTGGACAAGGCTTCAAGGACCGCACCCTCCTCAGCGCCGCAGCCAATGGCCAGAGCCGCTGCAGTCAGGACATTGCGGGCCTGAAACGCGCCGATCAAGGGCAGGTCGAGAGTGTGTGTGCGTCCGCCATAGACCACATCCACGCGCTGTCCGGCATCGGTAAAGGTGGTGTCGAGGATATGAAAGCCCCCCGCCGCCGCATTCCCGACGGGGATCAGCCGCAAGCCGCGCGCCCCGGCGATCTGCGCGATGAGGGGAAAGAGCGCATCGTCGGAGTTCGCGACGACGGTGCCATCATTCTCCAGAAGATCCGTGAAGAGCCGCAGCTTTGCCGCCGCATAATTGGCCGTCGTCGGGTGGTAATCCATGTGGTCGCGAGCGAAATTGGTCATGGCGGCGGCGCGGACCCGCACGCCGTCGAGCCGATACTGATCCAGCCCGTGCGATGACGCCTCCATCGCCAGCGCCGCCACGCCGCTATCGGCCAGCTTTTCAAGAGTGCTGTGCAGCCGGACAGGGTCGGGAGTCGTCAGGCCACCGGGGACGCTGACACTGCGTGAGGCCACGCCCATCGTCCCCAGCGAGGCCGCATCAATGCCGAGACGCTCCCATATCTGGCGCAGGAAATCCGCAACGGAGGTCTTGCCGCTGGTGCCCGTGACAGCCGCGATGATCTTGGGCTGTCGCGGATGCAGGCGCGCGGCAAGGTCCGAGAGGGTGCGGCGCGGCTCCTCCACGACGATCATCGGGACGTCCGAAACCTGCCCCATCGTCTCCAGCGCTGTGACCGCACCCTCACGGGTGGTGACGATGGCGAGCGCCCGCTGGCGCACGGCGTATTGGATGAAGTCCGCACCGTCGAGGGTCGCGCCCTTGATCGCAACGAAGACCGTGCCGGGTTCGACCTCCCGGCTGTCGGAAGTCACACCCGTCACGACTGCACCAGCATCCGGTTGCGGGCCAAGGATCGGGCCGAGACCGAGCAGGCCGAGACCCGCGATGGTATGGTCGGCTGCGCTCACTCGGTCGTCTCCAGGGGCGGCAGAGAGATCGGCAATTCGCCACCCTCCGTCACCTCGTCCACGAATTGTCCTGTGGGGCGGAAGCGGTCGGTCGGTGCAAGGCCCAGCAAGGGTGCGATCCGCTCAATGGCACGCCCTGCCGCCGGAGCCGCCGTGCGTCCGGCCAGCGGCAGCTTCCCGCTACCGTCGAGCAGCTTCGGGTCGTCGAGCGACAGAAGCAGCACATATTGCGGTTCGGTCGTCGGCCAGAGGGCGATGAAGGTATTGAACCGCTTGTCGAAATCATAACCGCCCGGCTTGATCTTGTAGGCCGTGCCCGTCTTGCCGCCGATCTCGTATCCCGCGATATTGGCGCTGCGCCCGGAACTGTGCTTGCCGACCACGCGCATCAACGCTCGCAGCTTGCCGGAGGTTTCGCGACTGATGACCCGTTCGCAGGGCAGCTTGTTGTCGCGTTTGAGGAGGGTCGGTGTAACTTTGCAGCCGTAATTGGCCAGCGAGGCGATGGCGGTGGCGATGTGCAGCGGCGTGACGGCCAGACCGTGTCCGTAGGAAACCGTCGCGGCATTCGAACTGCGCCACTTGAAAGGCAGTTGCCCCGCACTGCGCTCAGGAGCGGGCAGTTCAGCCAGTGGCACCTTGGTGTCCATACCCAGCTTTTCGAGAAAGGCTTTGTGACGTTCCACACCAAGCAGATCCGCGATCCGTACCGCGCCGATATTGGAGGAATAACGGATCACCTCCTCCAGCGACATCATGCGGCCCTTGCCGAGAAAATCACTGATCGTGAACCCTCCTCGGCGGATCGGGTGCCGCGCATCCAGCATCGTATCGAGATCGGCAACCCCTGCATCGAGGGCGGCAGATGCCGTGATAAGCTTGAAGACCGATCCGAGTTCGTAGATCCCCTGCGACGCCCGGTTGAACAGCGGCGAGAGCGCAGGGTCAGTGCCCGGTTCAGGCAGCGGTGGGCGTTCGTTGGGATCGAAATCAGGCAGGGAGACCATGGCGAGCAACTCGCCGGTCCGGACATCCATCACCAGCCCCGCCGCGCCCAATGCCGCAAACTCTGCGACGGCTTCGGACATGGTCAGATGCAGCGCGTTCTGAACGCGCATATCCAGGGAAAGGGCGACAGGCGTATCGGCGACCCGCACGTCGGTCAGGCGCGATTGCATTCCCTTCTCGATGCCGGAAATGCCCTTGTTATCGACATCCACGCCACCCAGCACATGCGCGGCGACGCGGCCCGCAGGAAAGACCCGATCGCTGCGCGGAATGGCCTCCATGCCGATGATTCCGAGATCGCGGGCCTGTTTCCACTGGCGGGGCGAGGCACGCCGCTCGACATAGGTGAAGGAACGTTTGCCGGAATTGACGAGGTAGCGCAGATTGTTTCGGTCAAGGTCGGGGAAGATGCCCTGCAAGGCCGTCAGGTCATCAGGGGAGAGGCCGCCTGCCTTGGCCGTCATGCGCGGGCGCAGGGCAACCTCCCAGGTCGGAAGGGTGCTGGCCATGACCCGTCCATGACGATCCGTGATCTGAGCACGGTCGGCGATGGCCTCTGCCGGGGCCGTGCGTTGGGCGTCTTCCTGCGGCACGAGGGCCAGCGCCCCCATACGCCAGCCAAGCAGCGCGAAGGCGAGGCCGAACAGAGCCGCCAGAAACAGGCCACGCCCTCGCGTGGTATCGCGTTTAGCGTGCTGCTCCAGCTCGGGACGCTCCAGCGGCGGTTGATCGGGGAAGGGGATTTCCTTGAAGAATCCGCTCATTGCTGGCCCTCCTGTGACCCTGCTCCTTTGGGCGGCAGTTCCGAGAGACGCGCGAAACTGTCCGGCACCCGTTCCTGCAACCGGAGCACGTCAGAATGAAGGCCAATCAGGTAGTAGAGATGCTCGGCAGAATTCAGATACGACCACTCGGTGTCGAGCGCGGCAATCTCGCGCTTGATCGCCTGTTGCCGTGCTTCAAGACGATCGACGGCACGGGCAAGCTCGCGGGTCTCGATCTTCGCTTCATAGAGGGAGACGGCGCTGTAGACCAAGCCGCCGACCCCGAGCGCCACGATCACGCGCCACAGCCACATCATGATGCCAGCCCTTCCAGCGCCAGTCCGGGCAGACCCAGCCCTCGGGCCTCGAAGGGCAAAGCCGGGGCGCTCGTGCGCCGACCGGCGCGCAGTCTTGCGGAGCGGGCGCGGGGATTGGTGGCAAGTTCAGCCTCGCCAGCCTCGATCGGCTTGCGGGTCAGGGTCTCAAAGCTGGGTTCCGGTCCAGCCAGCGGCCCCGGCGCATGGCGCGATACCCCAGCCCCGCCACGCTCTGAACGTGACTTCAGGAAGCGTTTGACGATGCGATCTTCAAGGGAATGGAACGTAACGACGACCAGCCGTCCACCGGGGACCAACACCCGTTCTGCCGCCGCCAGACCACGTACCAGCTCGCCTAACTCGTCGTTCACGGCAATGCGCAGGGCCTGAAAGGTGCGGGTAGCGGGGTGCGCCTGTCCCGGCTTCTTCGCGGGCGAGGCGGCCTCGACGATTTGCGAGAGTTCAGCGGTCGTGCGGATTGGGGTTTTCGTGCGTGCGGCAATGATCGCCCGCGCCAATGCACGCGCGCGCCGCTCCTCGCCATACTGGAACAGGATGTCGCCCAGAACCGCTTCCTCCGCCGTATTCACGAGGTCCGCCGCAGACGGACCGTCCTGCCCCATCCGCATATCAAGCGCCCCGTCGCGGAGAAAGGAGAAACCACGTCCGGCGCGATCCAGTTGCATCGACGACACGCCGATATCGAGAACGACACCAGTCACCTGCTCATCGGCATCAGGGACCGTATCGAGATCGCCGAAGACAGTTTCGACCAGCCGCAGGCGCTCGCCATAGACGCTCGCCCAAGGGCGCGCTTCGGCAAGGGCCTCCGGGTCGCGGTCCACGCCAATCACCCGGCACTCCGCCGCCGCGAGGATTGCACGGGAATAGCCGCCTGCGCCAAAGGTGCCGTCGATGAAGAGGTCGCCGGTTTCGGGGGCGAGTGCCGCGATCACTTCGTCGCAAAGGACCGGACGGTGATTGCGTTCCGCCGCCGCGAGCGCCTCCTCCGGCGTCACGAGCCTTGTCCGGCGAGGCCCAGCGAGGAGAGACTCGGCAACATCGCAGCGCTCTTGCGGGCGAGCGCGGCGGCTTCGATCATGTAGGCTTTCAGCGCCTTCGGCTCCCAGATCTGGAAGGTGTGGCCCAGCCCCACGAAGACGGCCATATCGTCGATCCCGCTGAATTCCTTGAGTTCCTCGGGCAGGATGATACGCCCGTCGCCGTCGATGGAAACGCGGTCCACCGTGCCGAGCATCATCATGGCAAGAGCCTTGCGATCCGCCGATTCCGGGGGGAGAGTATCGAGCTGGGCGAGCCGTGCATGGATCTGCGACATGGGCGCGGCTTCAATGGCGGTTTCGCCTGTAATGGGCTGCGTTAGCGAGATTCCGTCGGCAATCGCCTCGCCCAGAGCCGAGCGAAAGGCGGCAGGGACCGAAACCCGGCCCTTCTTGTCCACCTTGTGGGTGCTTCTCGCAAGAAACAGCGCCATCCTGACCGCCCGTTATATGGCGACCCGGCCCATTCATCGAAATCATTGACCATCGAGCGTCGCCCTTGACAGGATCAGGGTTGATCGGCGACTTATCGTTTAGAACGGCGGGACGAGAAAAACGGGATGCGCGTTGCACACCCCGCTACTGCCTCAATCGCCAGTTTGTTCTTCTGTCTGCTCTTGGCCCTCGGTCTCTTACGGACACTTGGGTCTTCTTGATGTAATTTGGAGAGTCCATGTGGTCAGGGAGATCGCTCTGTAGAAACCTGCCTCATTAGCTTTGTTATTCGTCGCTACCGAGCACCACTGCACTCTCCATACACATGGGGATACGTGGAGAAATCTGGAGCGTCAACGGGATTTTATGGATTCAGTGTGAAAGCAAAGAAGACAAAAAAAGAACATTTAGCATGAGTTAACACCGAATACACAATATCTGGCTCAATTGCCGCCAAATTACCACCTATATTGTGACATCCATCGGATTCCAGATTTTTTCCATGACGACCCGTATTTTTCCATCCTGACCCGATTTGAGAACGGAATTTTCCGAATCGGTCAGGATTCGCACGACTCGATGCAAGTAAAAAGTGGTTATTCCCACCGCTTCGCAAGTCGGGCGACCACCGGCGCGCCCATGATGACGATGATGATGCGGACGAGGTGATGGGTGACGACGAAGGCGAGATCAGCCCCTGCGACGATACTCAGGACAGCCATTTCGGCCTGCCCGCCCGGTGCGAAGGCGAGGAAGGCTTCGATCTGGGGCGCGAAACCGGCCAGCGCGACGCCTTCAGCAAACATAACAGCGAGCGCCCCGAGGATCAGGCAAAACGCCCCGCCCGCCAGCACATCGCGCCGCAATTCGGGCAGGGTCACACCCGCATATTTCTCGCCGATGCCGATGCCGATCAGAAATTGCGCCGCGATAATGGCCTCCGCCGGGGGCCGATGCTCGATGAACCCGCCGAGCGACAGCGCCGCCGAAAGGATCAGCGGCCCGAGGATCGACGCCCCGAACAGACCCACCCGCTCACCGATCTTCCACCCCACCAACCCCGCGAACACCATAAGCATCAGTTCCACAACAGGAATATCCGCCGCCGGCTCCCCCACCGGATTGGTCAGCTCCACCCCCCAGACCGAGGTAAGCAGAAACGGCGCTATACTGACGATCACCAATACCCGCGTCGCATGGATCAGCGAGAGCGCCCGCACATCGCCCCCCGCCTCCTCGCCGAAGATCAGCATGTCCTGCAATCCCCCCGGCATGGCGGCGTAGTAGGCGGTCGCGTGGTCAAAGCCGCAGACCCGGCGGAAGAACGGATAGCCGGCAAGCCCAATCATCAATACAAACAAAGGGATAAGCGCCACCGAATACGCCATCTCCGGCAGCCGCCCCACCAGATCGGGCGTGATCGACGTCCCCACCGCCACCCCCAGCACGGTGCGAAACGCCACCCCCACCTGCCCCATCCCCGACAGCGGCACCCGCGCCAAGGCCCCGAAAAGACAGGCAAAAAGCGGCCCGAGCAGGAACGGCAGCGGCCACCCCATCGCTACGAACACCCCCGCCCCCGCCGCACCGAGCAGCACCGTCACGCCCAACGCCCGCAATTTACGCCCCTCGATCATCCCCCGCCCTTGCCCCGGATTTCACCTGTGCGCAAGCGTGCTTCGAGTGCATCCCACGCGCTCCCCGGTTCGCCCCCGTCGGCCCCGAGGCCACCCCACCCCGCCACGGGTTCACCGAAACGAACACACCCGCCACGCTTGACACCACCCCCACGACCAGCGCGCACTCCCCCACTCCAAATACGCGCATTCGAAGAAAAACACCCCCTCTTGTCCGACGACCATCCCCTCGTCATATTCCACACAAGGGAGCACACGGATGAGACATCTCGACCGCATCGTCACCATCGTCGGCGGCATGGGTGCCGCCCTCGCCATTCCGGCGAGCGCCACCGCCGCGACCGGATCCACCGTCGCGGCCGCGGCCACCGCCTTGCCCGCCCTCGCGACGATCTTTGCGACGAAGACGCTTCTCGATGCGGTGAAGGAAGGTCGCCGCGAGGCCTGCGAAGCGCATATCCGCGACGGCATCGCCGCCGTACAGGCCGACCTCGCCGTGGAAGACGCCCTCAGCCGCTCCGCCTCCCCCGACCGCGAGCGGCAGGAAAAAGCACTCGCCGATATCCTGTCCCTCACGATCCCCAAGAAGGAAGGCGCGATCCAAACCCTCGCCACGGACGCAGACCTGAACGGCGACAAACTCGCCGCCACCCTCCTCGCCCGCGTGCCCGAGCATGACTCGTACGCATCCTCGATCCCCGTCTTCTTGCGGAAACCGGCCTGAGCCTTGACCACCATCTCAGAGAACAAATCCGCAAACACATCCGCCGACCGCCCCAACCCTCACCCCACCTCCGGCACACTCACCCGCCATGCCGCGTCCGCAAACCCGTTCACGCTCAACCCCCACACCCCCACGGGCCAGCGCAGTTCCATCTCGCCCAAACGGGGCCGGTAGATCGCCGTATAGAGCGTCCCGAACCCCTGATCGAAGGCCGTCGAGTAGAGCGGCGGTTTCAGGAACGCCCCGATAAACCGCTCCTGCGTATCCACATGCAGGGTCAGACGGTGGAGCAGAAACCGCTCCCGCTCCACCGTCGCCGTAAACCGCGCATGGCTGGCCCATTCGACCTTTTCCTGATGGTTCGTCGCCACCGCCGCGTGGGTAATCGTCGTCCCGCGATCCGGCGACATATACGCCGTCGCATACCGCCGCTTCGCATCCAGCACCGTCACGTTGTAGCTCATGTGACACGGCACGCGCGACAGCACCGCCACGGCCTCGTCCGTCGTCTCGCAAGTCTGCAACACATAGCGCAGGATCAGCGGCACCCCGAACCCGTCGCCCAACACCTGTCGCCCACCGAACGTGAGCGACACCGCCAGCCCCGCATCGTTCATCCCGTCCACCAGCCCGAACAACCCGTCCGATGTGCCGACCACCTGCCGCCCGTCCCACGCCGTATGGATCGCGACGCCATCGAAGGCGCTCGCCGCGTAATCGTAATTGCGCACCAGCAACGGCTCTTCGCCCGGCCAGATCGCCTGGGAACACGCGGTCAGATAGGCGGGTGGGCAGTAATACGAGAGGAACCGCGCCTCCCGGTCCCCGCCCCCGGCCAGCTCGCACAGCCGATGATAGAGCGGCACGATCTCCGGCATATGCGTCTTCATCGCCGCGAGGCATTGCGCATAGGTCGGCCGCGCCCGCTCGCCTTGGCTGGCCCACCACGCGCGGTAGGCGGGCCAGTATTCTGCGAACAGCCCCGCCCATTTCGGGCCGGGTTCCGGCTCGGAGACGGCGCGGAAGGTTATTTGCATCAGCCGGTTTCCAGCAACAAGCGCAGCCCCGGATGCTGCGCGGGACGTAGTCCTGCGTTGCTGGTTCGGGGCCTCTCGAAGCGGAGCACAGCCCCGGACCAGCAGCGCGTCATTTCATGCCGCGCAGCATCCGGGGCAGCGAAAGGATGCATAACTCTGCAACCCATCAAAGAATCTTGAACGCCCCTTCCGTCGTCGCCAACGACGGCAATGGCTTCGCCGCATACAATTCCTTGATCCCGTTGATCCATTTCTTCGAGCGCGTCGTCAACTGGAAGCTGTTCGTCATCGACCGCCCGCGTGTGACCAGAATACCGAGGTCCGCGCCCTCATAGCGATAATCCCCCGCCTTCGAGATGCGCAGGAAGAACGCCTCGTTCTCGCTCTCCACCGCACGGCGGTGATAGTCGAAGCGGTCATATTCCACCGTGCCGTTCGAGTGCATCCGGTAAATGCCCGTCTCGGGGGCCTGCGTAATCATATCGACGCTGTCTTCTGTATGCTTGATGACCATCTGCGACCATGAATCGATCATGTCCGGATCCGCCCAGCGCGAATTCATCTCCGCCACATCCAACTCGAACGGCTTGCCGGAAAATTCGAGCAGGTGGAACAGGAACAGTGGCGCATCCGCATGGGCAAACGCGGCGTGGTTCGTCATGGAGGAACAGCCTGTGATGCGCGGGTTCAACTCGCCCAGATAAATCTCCCCCGTCTTGTTCTCGACAAGGAAATCCAGCTCGAAATACCCGCGATAGCCTTCTTTGCGCAGTTGCTCGCCGAACTTGAAGGTCAGGTCGCGGGCCTTCTGCCGAGTCTTCGGCGGAAAGGCCGTCGCGAAAATCTCGTTCCCGCACCAGCCACCCCGATAGGGCGTCAGTTCCTTGAAGCCCACCAGTTCCGTCATCAGCGGCCCCACGATGGTGCCTTGCTTGGTCGCACAGGCTTCGATGGCCGAGCCACGGCAATCGATCCGCTTCATGATCTTGATTTCGCCCTGCCCGACGATTTCATGCTCGTGGCGGCGGAAATCGGCTTCGGACTTGATGAAGAACGTCGTGTGGCCGCTGTCGCCAAAGGCCGATTGCAGCACCAGATCATGCCCGATCTTGGCCTTCTCACAGGTTTTCTTGAGGTCTTCGTAGTTCTTCACCTCGGCCAGCGTGTTCGGCACCGACGGCACCCCCGCTTTGTTGCCGATGCGGACCGTCTCAATCTTGTTGTCGCATTTCGTGCGCAGCTTGGCTTTCGGGAACCAGACTTCCGCGCCCAACTCCTTGGCCAGCCGCTCCGTATCCTCATCGAACATCAGGAACACGAATTTCGGCTTCTTCCCCCGCGCATCGACGAAATCCGTCACTTCCTTGTGCTGGAGCAGGTAGTTGTTGATGTCCTCGATGGAGGTAAATTCCGCATGGGGTGCTTCGGAGGGCACCATCACGTTCGGATGCCGCCCGTCGTAGCAGTCGAGATAATTGATATACTTGAAGTTTTTCACCCACTCATCGATCCCGAGCAGGTTGAAGTTCGTCGCCGAGATGAAATAGATCGGGTTTTCGTTCGTATGAAAATGGCGCCGGATTTCGGAGATATTCTTGAGTGTCTTCTTAGGCATGGTTGTCCCCTCTGGTTATTGGCGCTTTGATTTAATTCCTGTCATGCCCGCGAAAGCGGGCACCTCGTCGGGCGCAGAACGATCCCCGCCTGCGCGGGGATGACGGGCTGATCCTACTCCGCCGCCTGCGGCAGCGCGCGTCCGCGATGATTTGCGAGGGCTTCATCGGTAAACACCCGCAGGCCCAGATCCGGCCGGTAGCCGTGGATTTCATTGACATCGAGCGCCCGCATGAAGTCGAGGATTTCGTGCGAGATCACCTGCCCCGGCACGAGGATCGGGAAGCCCGGCGGGTAGGGGATGATGAACGAGGTCGACACCACTTCCTGCCCGCTGGCCATCGCCTGCTTGATCGAGCCGTCCAGCGCGAGATAGTCGCAATTATCCTCATCATAGGCGAGGAAGAACGCCTCCCGGATCGCCCCTTCGGGTGTGTCGGTGCCGTCATTCGCCCGGAACGCATCATGGAAGCGCGAGAAATCGGGCAGCGGCGGCACGTCTTCGACGAGGCTTTTTACCCGATGCTCGAACGCACGCTTCTCCATCTTCGAGGCATCGTCCAGCAACTCGTCCAGATCATTGGCGATCTCGACCAGCACTTCGATCAGATACGCAACCGAAGACCGCGTCGTGCCGATATTGGTCATGAAGAGAACCGAGTTGCGCGAGGTCTTGTTGATCTGGATACCGAATTTATCCATCAGGATCTTGGTCTTGAACGTATCCCCGTCCCAGCCCGTCCCCCCGACGGCCAGCGTCACGCGGGTCGGGTCGAGCACGAATTCGTCGCGCTCCCAGCTTTCCCACGTATCGCTCCAGCCCTTTTCGGGATCGTAATAGGAGGTGACGCCGGTTTCGCGATATTCCAGCGGGATCATGTCATCGGTGCGCAAGACCCTGAAATACTTCTGGAGCAGCGGATGCGTCTGGATCGCGCGGCGCATGGACATGGCCGCCTCGATCTGTCGCTGCACGAATTCGAAGCCTTCCAGTTCCACCTGTCGCCGCCCGACATCGAGCGAGGCGATGATCTGGTAGTTCGGCGAGGTGGAGGTATGGGTCATGTAGGCTTCGTGGAAGCTCTGCTCGACCTCGCCCTTGAAGTCCTGATCGTGCACATGGATCATCGACCCCTGGCGCAGCGAGGTCAGCGTCTTGTGCGTGGACTGACAGGCATACACGCGCACCCGCGCCGTCGGGGGCGGGATGAGGCGCGTATCGAGCAGCTTCTTGTCATCGGCCTTTTCCAGCTTCGCCTGCTGCTTTTCATACGCCTTGCCATGCTCCGGCGAGCGCAGCCGTTCGCGTAGCACCTGCGCGGTATGCATGGCCGTGCGGCCCCGGTAGGACGGGGTGAACCGCGCGAAGGCAAACCATGCCTCGTCCCACAGGAAGACGAGATCGGGCTTGATGGCGAGGCATTCCTCCATCACCCGTTCGACATTGTAGACGACGCCGTCGAAGGTACAGTTGGTCAGCAGCAGCATCCGCACACGGTCAAGTTTCCCGGCAGCTTTCAGCTTCAGCAGCGTATGCTTGATCTCGCGGATCGGCACCGCGCCATACATCGAGTATTCATGCAGCGGATAACTGTCGAGATAGACGACCTCGGCCCCCGCCAGCACCATGCCGTAATGGTGCGACTTGTGACAATCGCGGTCGACCAGCACGATATCGCCGGGTCGTACTACCGCCTGCACGACGATCTTGTTGCAGGTCGAGGTGCCATTGGTCGAAAAGAACGTCTGCTTGGCGCCGAACGCCCGCGCGGCCATGTCCTGCGCTTCTTTGATCGTGCCATGCGGCTCCAGCAAGCTGTCGAGACCGCCCGAGGTTGCGGACGTCTCCGCGAGGAAGATATTCGGCCCGTAGAACGCGCCCATATCTTTGATCCAGTTCGAGCGGCTGATCGATTTCCCGCGCGAGATGGGCATGGCGTGGAAGACCCCCGTAGGCTGTTTGGAATACTCCTTCAAGGCCGAGAAGAACGGCGTCTTGTACCGGGCATTCACGCCGCGCAGGATGTTGAGGTGCAGTTCCAGAAAATCTTCCTGATTGTAGAAGACCCGGCGGCATCCACCCAGATCACGTCCCGCGATCTCCTCCACCGAGCGGTCGGTGATGAGATAGGCGTCGAGTTCCGGGCGCACCTTGGCGATCAGGCGGCAGAGTTCCGGCCCGTATTGGTCATGGCGCAGGGCGTCCACATCCTCGTCGCTGGCGACATGAGCCAGAAAGCGTTTGAGGATCGGCAGCACGATCTCGGATTTCAGCGTCAGGCCAGGGCGCACGACGACGGCCTGAATATTGTAGTTGAAGAGGATGGCGATCAACGCGTCTTCGAGGCTGGGCACCACCACGGATTCATAGGTGAAGGCATCCTCGGGCCGACGCATCCGTTGCAGACTTTCGCGCAGCCATTTCTGGTGCTGCTCGTTCAGGTCATCGACGATCAGCACTTCGAAATAGGGTCGGGTCAGCGCCCTTGCGTCAATGGGTGTGGAGGCATCGTCGATATCATCCCCGTCGCCGTCATCGGTCGCCAGCGAAATCGAGCGGCGGCGATAGGCCCCCGTGCTCAGGGCACGACAGATGCGGCGCACGGAATGGGCGAGATCGTCGAAATTGCGGTTTTCGAATTGCCGACGAAGGCCATCGAAGACCGAGATTCCAGGGAAGGCCCAGTACCGCTCTACAGGTCTTAGGGCGGCGAAGATGACCTCCGCAGCCTTGATATCACGGGCCGCCCCCCTGCCGGTCCCCTGCGTTTCATAGAGCGATTGCAGCAATTCGCGCAGGGCGCTCCATCGGTCCAGCCGAAGTTCGACGGCGCTATAGTAATCGCTGATCGATGCAGTCGAGGTCGCAGGTTTGTCCGTAGCCATGCAGGAGCGGCCCTTTCACTGTAGAAGTCTCATAGATTCAGACGTCGAGATAAGGTGACCCACCAAACCGAATCCGGTAGGTCGTTTTGTATCAAACGATCCACCGGGAGAGTGACATCAGGCGGTTACGGGCGTTCCAGGATCATTCTTCGGAATCCTTCGCCGCTGCAACCACACCACCAGCCAGAGCAGCAGGAGAGCAGGAATGAACATCCAGTATTTCGAGGGCTGGTTATTCGGTTGCAGGACGCGGAGGACTTCTTGATCCCAGTCCAGACCGGCGGTCTGGGCGGCGGAATCGTAGGTGACGTCCTCGATAATGACCTTGCCGTCAGTCTCGGTGAAGCTGAGACCCACGGATTCTAGTTTCTCCTCGCCCGTACCGTCCTCGGTGACGGGCAACAGAGCAACGAACTCAATGGGATCGCCGATCTCGTTGACCCCCGAGACGCGGATACGCAGATCTTCACCGACCGGCGTGTTCGCGGCGGCCTGCACGATCTCGGACGGCGCAACCTCCTGATAGGGGGGCGAAACCATATCCATCCAGAAGCCGGGACGGAAAAGGCTGAAGGCCACAAGCAACAGGAGCAGGCTTTCCCAGATGCGGTTCTTCGTGAGGAACCAGCCCTGTGTCGCCGCCGCGAACAGCAACATGGCCGTCGTTGCGACAATGAAGACAAGGATACCCTGCGCCCAGTTCACGTCGATCAGCAGCAGCTCCGTGTTGAAGATAAACAGGAACGGCAGGGCGGCGGTGCGCAGGGAGTAGAAGAACGCGACCACGCCGGTCTTGATCGGATCACCGCCCGAGACGGCGGCGGCAGCAAAACTGGCCAGCCCCACCGGCGGAGTCACGTCGGCCATGATGCCGAAGTAGAAGACGAACAGGTGTACGGCGATCAACGGCACGATCAATCCATTCTGCTGGCCCAATGTCACGATAACGGGAGCGAGCAGCGCGGAGACGACGATGTAGTTCGCCGTCGTCGGCAGGCCCATCCCGAGGATCAGCGACAGGATCGCGGTCAGGAACAGGATGGCCATGATATTGCCACCCGACAGCACCTCGACCACATCGGCCAGCGCCGAGCCGACGCCGGTTTGCGAGACCGCGCCGACGATGATGCCCGCCGTGGCGGTCGCGATACCGATGCCGATCATGTTCCGCGCGCCCGCGACCAGTCCCTCGAACAGATCGACGAAGCCTTCCTTGAACCCGGCCATGAAGCCGCGCCCGCCCCGGAACAGGGCCATCAACGGGCGCTGGGTCAGCAGGATGAAGATCATATAGGCGGCGGCCCAGAAGGCCGACAGGCCGGGGGACAGACGGTCAACCATCAACGCCCAGACCAGCACGACAACGGGCAGGATGAAGTGCAGCCCCGAGCGCACGGTCGGTCCCGGCGGGGGCAGTTCCGTCACTTCTTCATTCGGATCGCCGATTTCCAGCGGTTCCTCGCGCGAGCCGACGATGAGCAGGAGGACGTAGATCGTGGTGAGGAACCCGAAGATCACATACCCGGCGGTATCCGGGAAGGCGGGCCTGATCCAGCCCATGAGGTAGTACACCCCAAAGCTCAGCGCACAGATGCATGCAATCGTAAAGGCGAGGCTCATCAGCCACGCCATCCATGCTTTCGGCACATAGCTATGGTGCCGGGGCAGTCCTTCCATCCCGGCCTTCGAGGCTTCGAGATGCACGATATAAACGAGCGCAATGTAGGAGATGATGGCCGGAACGAAGGCGTGTTTCACCACGTCGAAATACGGGATGCCGACATATTCGACCATCAGGAAGGCAGCCGCGCCCATGACGGGCGGCATGATCTGGCCATTTACCGAGGAGGCGACCTCGACGGCCCCCGCCTTCTCGGAACTGAAGCCGACTTTCTTCATCAGCGGGATCGTGAACGTCCCGGTCGTCACCACGTTGGCGATAGACGACCCGGAGATGAGGCCCGTCATGGCAGAGGAGACGACGGCGGCTTTTGCCGGTCCGCCACGCATATGGCCCATCATCGAGAAGGCGACCTGAATGAAGTAGTTGCCTGCTCCCGCCCGGTCGAGAAGCGAGCCGAACAGTACGAACAGGAACACGAAGGAGGTCGAGACCCCCAGCGCGATGCCGAAGACCCCTTCGGTCGTGATCCACTGGTGGTTCACCACTTCCGAGAGCGAATTGCCCTTATGGGCGATGATCGACGGCATCATTGGGCCGAGGAAGGTATAGGCGAGAAAGACCGAGGCCACGATCATCAGGGCCGGGCCGAGAGATCGCCTTGTCGC
>CALHLW010000135.1 GCA_938034615.1 uncultured Neomegalonema sp.
CGCATGGCCGAAGACCTGACCGAATACCTGCATGAGCAGGGCATCCGCGTCCGCTACATGCATTCCGATATCGACACGGTCGAGCGCATCGAGATCATCCGCGACCTGCGCCTCGGGGCCTTCGACGTCCTGGTCGGCATCAACCTGCTGCGCGAGGGTCTCGATATCCCCGAATGCGCGCTGGTGGCGATCCTTGATGCGGATAAGGAGGGGTTCCTGCGCTCGGAAACTTCCCTGATCCAGACCATCGGACGCGCGGCCCGGAACGTGGAATCCAAGGTCATCCTCTACGCCGACCGCGTCACCGGCTCGATGGAGCGCGCCATGGCCGAAACCGACCGCCGCCGCGAAAAGCAGATGGCCTATAACGAAGAACACGGCATCACGCCCCAGACGATCAAGAAGAACATCTCCGACATCATGGACTCGATCTACGAAAAAGACCGGGTGACGATCCAGATCAAGGGTAAGGCAGGAAAGGGCGAGCTGGTCGGCGACAACCTCCAGAAACACCTCGACCACATGCGCAAAGAGATGATTAAAGCCGCCGAAAACCTCGAATTCGAGGAAGCTGCACGGTTGCGCGACGAGGTTAAACGCCTCGAAGCCGTCGATCTGGTGGTCGCCGGAGACCCTATGGCCCGCCAAAATGCGATCCGGTTGGCTGAGGAAGAGGCGGCGTGGCAGTCAGGCCGCAGCACAGCAGGGAAGGGCGGTACGCGGGGGTATAAGGGGAAGTCGAAGAGAAAGATGCGGTGAGATGGCGATTCCGGTTGGATACGCCACACGGAGCGGTCTTTGATCTGTTGCGTTACAGGCGATGGCCCCGCGCGGTTATGGAAGCCATAACGCAGGCTGCATCCACGGCGCGGGGAATGTGCATCGGCCCGAAGATAGCGGCGGGCGGGCAGAGAGGGTGAGGGACTGCCATGCTCCCTCCCATTGCGGCGGCAGATCGTAAGGCGGCAGTACCGATTTCTCAGGGTGAAACCCGAAACGCCCGTAATAGGCCGGAGCGCCGAGTACGAAGACCTGTGCGACCCCGACATCGTCCAGTCTCTCCAATCCAGCGCGGACCAGCGCATCGCCGAGACCTTGCCGCTGCCGATGTGGGACAACGCCCAAAGGACCGAGCAACGCGCCTCTGCTTGCTTGCGGGTTTTTAGCATCAGCAAAGGGAGTGAACAGCACATGGCCGATGACGGATTTACCAGCGAAGGCCGCGAGCGAGAGGGTATCATCTTCCCCATCCAGCAGCGCCGATACGAGCGGTCGCAGGTCTTCGTCCGGGAATGCGAGGGGATAGAGGGCGAGGATAATTTCGCGCTCACCGGGGCGGGTTCCTCGGATCATCGTGTCTTCGGCCATCCTTGAACCCCCGCGATCAATCATCGACGACGGTGTAAGTCTCCGCCGTGCCTTCGGTTCTGTATATCCGCACAATATCCTCTCCGCTCGCCTTCTCTCGCAGCGTCAGGACCAGCCGGTCCCCGGCTCCGTGATCGACGCTTTTCACCGAATACCCCGGCCCCACGCGGATTTCAGTCATGGGGGTACCCCCGCTCTCCCCTGCGATACGCATGACCAGCGCGCCGGCGACGACCGCGATGCCGACAATCATCGTCACGGTCAACAGTGTCACCATACGGCGCAGGAAGCGCAGATTGGCGGGTTCGGGAATATCGTCGAGTTCGTCGTCGCGCGCGGGGGCGCTTTGGTGTAATCGCCGGGTCATGTCCGATCCATCTCCCCCCTCCGAAGACGGCGAGCGGCTCGTCGTGACCGTGCCGGAAGACGATCTTCCCGCGCGGCTCGACAAGGCGCTGGCCCTATTGTGCGAGCCGCATAGCATCAGCCGCTCACGTTTGCGCACCCTTATCGAGGCGGGGGCGGTGTTTTCCAACCCCGAAGGCATCGCGCAAACCGATCCGAAGATGAAGGTCACGGGCGGCGCGTCCTTTCTGATCGTCGTGCCGCCGCCTGTGGACCCGATCCCGCAGCCCGAGGCGATTCCACTGAATGTGATGTTCGAGGACGCGCATCTGATCGTCGTGGACAAGCCCGCCGGGATGGTCGTGCATCCCGCCCCCGGCCAATGGACCGGCACGTTGGTCAATGCCCTGCTGCACCATTGCGGAGATTCTCTGGCGGGGATCGGGGGCGAGAAGCGACCGGGGATCGTGCACCGGATCGACAAGGATACCTCCGGCCTGCTGGTGGTCGCCAAATCCGATGCGGCCCATCATGGCCTGTCGGAGCAGTTCGCGGCCCATACCATCGAACGGCTCTACAATGCCGTGGTCTGGGGAGAGCCGAAGCACAGCGATGCGCGGCTGGCCGGATTGCCTTCCACCAGCTTCGAGCCGGGATGGATACGGATCGAGACGACCATCGGGCGATCCCGCACCGATCGCAAGAAGATGGCGGTGGGGATCGCGGACGGTCGCCATGCGATCACTCGCGTGTCCCTGCGCGAACGGCTGGGGGCGGCGACCTTAGTGGAATGTCGGCTGGAGACGGGGCGCACGCATCAGATCCGGGTGCATCTGGCGCATGTCGGGCATCCGCTCGTCGGGGATCAGACCTATGGGCGCGCCCGCGTGCCGCCACAATCCCTGCCTGAAGACGCGCGCGCCGCCATAAAGGCCTTTCCGCGACAGGCGTTGCATGCCGCAACACTGGGCTTTGAACATCCCGTTACAGGCGAAATCGTGCGCTGGACGTCGCCGTTACCCGACGATATCGGGCAATTATGTGGATATTTTCGACGGAATTAAGGGAACCATACGTGGAATTAAGGCTTCGGTCATACTCCTGACCTAAACGTATCTTAACCCTCTCTCAACCTTTTCTATACGGGTGCTTTACCAATGGCGACCACGACGGGCAATCTGCCCACCCTCAGTTCCGATAACGGCCTCAGCCGCTACCTCTCCGAGATTCGCAAGTTTCCGATGTTGGAGAAGCAGGAGGAGTTCATGCTGGCAAAAGCATGGGTCGATCACGAGGACACGGAGGCCGCGCATAAGATGGTCACATCCCATCTGCGCCTCGCGGCGAAGATCGCCATGGGGTATCGCGGCTATGGTCTGCCAATATCCGAGGTGATTTCCGAGGCGAATGTGGGCCTGATGCAATCGGTCAAGCGGTTCGACCCGGACAAGGGCTTTCGCCTCGCGACCTATGCGATGTGGTGGATCAGGGCGTCGATTCAGGAATACATCCTGCGCTCGTGGTCGCTGGTGAAGATCGGCACGACCGCCAGCCAGAAGAAGCTGTTCTTCAACCTTCGGCGCGCGAAATCGAAGATCAATGCGCTGGAGGACGGTCAGCTTCGCCCCGACCAGATTGCCAGCATCGCCAAGTCGCTCTCGGTTTCCGAGGATGACGTGGTGATGATGAATGGCCGGATGGGCGGTGGCGGCGATGCCTCGCTCAACGCGCCGATGCGCGGGGGCGGCGACGATGGCGGTGCCGCCGAGTGGATGGACTGGCTGCCGGACGAGGAATCGGACCATGCCGCCGAAATCGCCAATACCGAGGAATACGACAAGCGCATGGACCTGCTGGGTCAGGCGATGGAGACCCTGAACGAGCGGGAGCAGCATATCCTGCGCGAACGCCGTCTGCGCGACGATCCGGTGACGCTGGAAGACCTGTCGAAGGTCTATGATGTGTCGCGTGAGCGTATCCGCCAGATCGAGGTGCGCGCCTTCGAGAAACTGCAGGACAAGATGCGTGAGTTGGCCTCTGACGAGGGAATGATCGAGGTCGAACCCGCATAGTTTCGCGCAGGCTTTCCGTGCCGTTATTTGTCATGCCCGCGAAAGCGGGCATCTGCACGAATGGGGGCAAGATTTCCGCAGCGATTCCTTTCGGGTGAGGTTTACCGTTCCTTGGTCGGTTTCTGCGAGAGTGGCGGTTCGCTGCACTCGGAGAGACCCATGCTGACGCCCCGCCAGTCCATGCGCCGGATTCAGGACAAGATGACGGAGAACGGCCTGTCGCTGACCGCATTGGTCGAGCGCACGGGCGTCGAACGCGCGGTCTACAAGGCCGCAGCGTCGTCAGGGGAACATCTGCCCGTGGGGGCGTTGGTAAAAGTCGCCGAAGCGCTGGGCGTTTCGGTAGCATGGCTGATTGGGGAATCGAACCATCCGTCACGCGAGACGTCGTATCAGATCTACCTGACGCCCCGCCCCGTGCGGTATGAAGAAATCCGGGTCGAGCGGCGCGAAACCGGCGAGGTGGCGTTGCAGGTTCTCATGGATGACCGGGTGGCGGATTTTAATCTCTACCCCGAAACCGTGGGCAGGCTGGTCGCCGAGTTCACCGCCGCCCTGCGTGAACCGCTGGCCGCGCCTGTATCGGCGGACCCCGTTGACATGGCCGAGAAGACCCGCAGCGATGCGTTTACGTTCTCTCCGGCGGAGGAGGGCTCGGGCCTGAACGTCGATTATTCCTATACGATGCAGCAGGCGGGGTAGTGGGAACACGTCCTGCGTAGATACCCTGATCAATCGATGAATGGGTTGGCAACAGCGATACCGCAATGAACGAAATGCTTCACATTGCGGATTGCCAGAATAGAGCCGCTCGCAAAAGCAATCGACGCAATCATCGTGTTGTTCTGACCGTCGGGTCTTCCCGTGCGCCTCAGCCGCGCCGCCAGAACACCATAAGCTTCAGCCGCTGCCGCATCGAACGGGAAGAAGCGATCCCCGAGCACGTCGGTGATGGCTTGTTCGACCAGCTTCCTCTCAGCTATCGCACTCGCAGCTCTCGTGATATTCTGGCTATGAGCCCTTAGCCTAGAATCCTGTAGGGAGCATCATGATCGATGCTAAATCTAGTTTCAATTTCTAGTGGGTGCGCTCCGCAAACATCTTCGCATCTGATACCCCCGCCATCCGCATATACGTCCCTTGCCCGATACAGATAAGCGACTCGATGCCATCTTTCACGGCATAGAGGTCCATGCGACAGACGGTGATGCGCTTGCCCGGTCGCACCACATGGCCCTCCGCTCGCAGCGTCTCGCCATCGCCGGGGGCGAGCATGTTGATTTTGAACTCTACCGTTAGCACCGAATCCTCGGCCCCCATCAAGGTCTGCGCCGCATGACCGCCCACGATATCCATCAGCGTCGAGATCACACCGCCATGCACATATCCATGATGTTGCAGGGCGACTGGCGTGACGGGCTGGCGCAGCTCGACGAACCCTGGCTCGCAGCGCGCCATCTCGGTCTCCAGCACCTTCAGGATCGCCCCGCGCGAAAAGCTGTCGCGGACCCGTGCCTCGAACCCCGCGTCTCGCGCCTCGAAAACCGCCATCCCGCCTTCTCCCGATTGTCGCCATCACCATCCATGGTTACACAGAAGCACGCCACAGGCGGCAAGGAGAAAACCCCGTGACCATCCTCCCCAACGCGATCCTCTGGCCTGTCGCCCTGCACCTTGCGATGGTGCTGGCTCTGTTCGTGATCGTCAGCGTTACCCGGATGCGGGCCGTGCGCGAGGGCGATGTGCCGAGTGTCGGCTATTTCGCGCGCAAGGGCGCGGAACCCGACGCCTCTCGCCGCTACGCCGCGAACCTGACCAATCAGTTCGAAGTGCCTACCTTCTTTTACGCCCTCGTCGCGTTGCTCTATGCGACCGATGCGGTGTCGGGCGCGCAGGTCGTGCTGGCATGGATATTCCTCGTCGGACGGATGATCCATTCGGCGGTACAGACTCAGACGGATAACGTCCCCCTGCGTGGCATGGTCTTCGGGATCAATTTTCTCGCTCTGGTCGCAATGTGGGCGATTTTTCTCCTGCCGCGCCTGTTCCCCGGCCTCGCGGGGTTGTAGAGTTGCGTCCGTAAGCAAATTGCATTCAAATTGGATCGGCTCTCGCTGCCTCTCGCCTTACGGCTCGCCCCCTGCGGGTCGCACACGAAACCCAATGCACTGTTGAGCTTAAATGCAAATTGCTTCTAACGAGAGGACGCCGCCCATGACCACCTCCGATCCCCGCGAAACCCGCGCTCCCGACGAGCGAGAAGCCACGCTGATGAAGGCGCTCCGCGACACCGTGGAGGGGGCAAAGGGCGGCAGCGTCCATTACGCGGCGTCGCTGGCAGCTATCGATGGTCCGGGCCTTCAGACCCGTTCCGACCTCGCGGCACTGCCGGTCCTGCGCAAATCCGATCTGATCGCGTTGCAGGAGCAGCAACCGCCTTTCGGTGGCGTGGCGACCAATGACGCTGCAGCCATGACCCGCCTCTTTCTCTCCCCCGGCCCTATTGCCGAGCCGCAGACGGGCGACACCCCCGATGCATGGCGCTTTTCCCGCGCCCTGAGAGCCGTGGGTATCGGGTCGGGCGACATCGTCCATAACTGCTTTTCCTACCATGTGACCCCGGCGGGCTTCATGATGGATGGTGCCGCGCGCGTTCTCGGGGCCGCCGTCTTCCCCGGCGGCATCGGCAATACATCGACTCAGGCGGAGGCCATGCGCCATTTCGGGGCCACGGCCTATGCGGGCACGCCTGATTATCTCAAAGCCATCCTCGAGGCCGCCGACGAGGAGCAGATGCCCATCACGACCGTCAAGAAAGCCCTCGTCTCCGGCGGCCCTCTCTTCCCCGCCCTGCGCGAGTGGTATGTTGCGCGAGGCATCCGGGTGCAGCAGGCTTACGGCACGGCGGATGTCGGGCTCATCGCCTACGAAACCGAAGCGATGGAGGGTCTGATCGTCGACGAGGACGTGATCGTCGAAATCTTGCGCCCCGGCACCGGCGATCCAGTCGCGGAGGGTGAGGTCGGCGAGGTTGTTGTCACCACCTTCGATCCTGTCTACCCCATGATCCGCTTTGCCACGGGTGATCTGTCGAAGGTCATGCCGGGCCACTGCCCCACGGGCCGCACGAACATGCGCCTCGCGGGCTGGATGGGCCGCGCCGACCAGACCACGAAGGTCAAGGGTATGTTCGTCCACCCTGAACAGGTTGCGCGCGTCGCCAAAGCCCATGATCTTGGTAAAGTGCGTCTCGAAGTCACTGAAACGGAGGGCCGCGACAGTATGATCCTGCTCTGTGAAGGGCAGGGGGACGCGGCTGCCGTGGCCGAGACTCTCAACCGCGAATGTCGCCTGCGCGGCGAGGTCCGCTTCACCGGTGAGGAGCCTCTGCCGAATGACGGCAAGGTGATCGACGACAAGCGGGCGCTCTGACCGCTATGTCTCTCTGGCGACGCTTGCGCGAGACGGTCGCGGCCATGGGCGACAAGATGGCCTCCTATTTCGGAACCGACCGTCCGGCGGAGGCGAGCGATACCTTCGCCATGGCCGTCGTTGCGCTGGGTGCGAAGATGGCCAAGTCCGACGGACAGGTCACCCGCGACGAGGTACTGGCATTCCGCGAAGTCTTCCAGATCGATGATGCAGACCTGCCCGATGTCGCCCGCCTCTACGATTTGGCGCGCGAGGATGTCGCCGGGTTCGACCTCTATGCCCGCCGCGTGGCGCGCATGTTCGAGGGGCGCCCTGAAATCCTCGAAACCCTACTCGATGGCCTGTTCCATATTGCCCAGGCCGATGGCGCACTGCACGAGAACGAGATTCTGTTCCTCCAGACCGTCGCCGAAATCTTCGCGCTGCCGCAAGCGGTGTTCGACTCAGTGCGCCTGCGTAACCTGCCCGCGCAGGAGCGTTCCTCCTACGATCTGCTCGGCGTTTCCCCCGACATGCCCGTGCCCGAAATTCGGAAGCACTGGCGCAAACTGGCGGCACGGCTGCATCCCGACCGCCTTCAGGGTGAAGGCGTTCCACCCGAGGCCCTGCGTTTGACCGAACAACGGCTGGCCTCGGTCAATGCGGCGTGGGAGAGCATCCGGCGCGCCTCGGCACCACAGGTTTGAACGGCTTTCACCCGACGTTAAGCATGGCCCGTTAGGACTCTGTCCTTGCGAACGATCTTTCGCGCGCGATCACGGAGAACACCATGGCCGACGGTGCCGGTAAGCTCGATAAGCTTGCACGTCTTAAGAACCTCAAGAGTGGCTTGAAGGCCAAAAGCGAATCGTCCGGCGGCGATACGGAAGACCTGTCGCTCGACGCCGCTTTCGGTGAGGAAGAAGGAGCGATGGTTGCCAAGCTTGGTGCCGCGCCAAACCCTGCTGCCGGTGCGGCGTCGAAAAAGGGTGAGCCGGACGCCGAAAGTCTGAGTGCGTATTTCGAAGCCCTTGGCATCGTTCCCGATGGGGCCAAACTGGCGGGTGCGACGGGTATGCCGCCCAAGCCTTATGCGCCGCCTTCCGATGCCTACACGAATTCCGCTGAGGCCAAGGGTCGCGACGTCGATGAGCGTGACCGCTGGCCCGATCCGGTACGTGAGGATGACGCCTTCCTCTCTTCTTTCGCCGGGGTTGCGAAGCCGACAGAGAACGCAAAACCGACAGAGGAGGTCGAGGATGATGAGGATCTGTCCCTCGACTCGATCATTGGCTCCTTCGATGAAGACGATGATGATGACCCCGGCACGGTGAAGATCGAAACGACTCCGGTGGACGTCGAGGAAACCAGGGCGGTCGAAGACCTTCTGGTGGAAGAGGCGTCGGACGAGGAACTTTCGGAAGACGAACTTTCGATTGCCGATCTGATGGCTGAGGAATTGTCGGCGGACCCGGTCCCTGAGCTCAAAGTTCCCGTCGACCCCAAATCCGAACTGGAACCGGAATTCGAGCCGCTGGGCAAACCCGTCGATATCGAGGCTTTCGAGAAGGAAATCGGACTGTCCGACTCCGAACCCAAATCCTCCAATCCGGTGGCAGTGCCGGTCGGCGATCCGATATCCGGCACACCGGGTGACGATGCCGCCGCCGATCAACCTCTGTCCATCACCTTTGATGAAACGCGGGCATCCCTGCTGGCGCATGTGTCGAAGCAGATGAATTGTTCCATCGACGATGTCGTCGTGACGGCTATCGACTGGTATCTTGACGCCCTCTTCGGAGAGGATGATCCGGAAGTGGGCGCGGACGCGGGTAAGTAACCTCAGAGCGTCCGATACATCACCGTGGTGCCGTGCAATGAGGCCCCATCGGGGTCGAGCGCGTAGCCCGGAATCTCGCCTACCGCCTTGAACCCCGCTGCTGCGTAGAGCGTCTGCGCCGCATCGCCCGTTCGGGTGTCGAGTACCAGCAGCGATAAGTCTCGCCGCCGCGCTTCAGTCTCCACGGCCTCCAGCATCCGCCGCGCGATCCCGCGACGGCGAAAGCGCGGATGCACCATCATCTTGCACACATCGCCCCGGTGCGGCTGGTTCGGCGGCAACCCGCAATCGAGCGAAACCGTCCCGGCCACCGCCCCGTCCTCCATCGCTACGAACAGCGTCAGCGACCCGGCATCAAGTCTCGCCGCATGACGATCCCAGAACGTCAGCGCCTCCGCCTCGCCCAGCGGGTCCATGAACCCTACGGCTCCACCGCTCGCGACCGTCGCGCGCAGGATTTCGGCCAGCCCTGCACGGTTGTGCGCATAGCTTCCGGCATCGAGTCGCAGCACGTTCATCGCTTCCAGCCTTGATGTTGCCCGTTCCTCTCCCCATGCTTCTCGCATCGTCCGGCTTTGGGCGCAACGGGAGGCCATCCATGCTGTTCAAGCTGCTACCTATCCTCGCCATGCTGGCATGGGCCTGGTACACGATGCGAAGCTCCGAGAAGGGCCTCCTGCGCGATCTCGACCGCAAGAGCACGCCACTGGATAGTGGTCCGCTGCTCTCTGCGCTCCAACGGTTTCAGGGCGCGATGGGCGGGGGCAATATCCGCGTCGCAATCTACGAACAGGATGCCATCAACGGCCTTGCCGCTCCGGATGGCCGCATCGTCCTGACGCGCGGCCTCTTCGACAAATACCGCAAGGGCGACTTCACGGTCAGCGAATTGGCGGCGGTCATTGCCCACGAGATCGGCCATGTCGCGCTCGGCCATATAGACCGGCGCAAGAAGGCGTGGCAGGTTGAAATGGCGGCGAAAGCGGCAGCAGGGTTCTTCCTCCCCAGCGCATTGCGCGGCATGATCGGAACTGCTGTGCAATACGTCTCGAAGGCGCTGCATATGGGTCTCAGCCGCCGCGACGAATACGAGGCGGATGCCTTCGCGGTCGCCTTGATGCAGCGTGCAGGCTTCGATCCCCGCGCCAGCGTCACGCTGCTCGAAAAACTTGACCGCTTGAGCGATGGACGTGGCGCTCCCATCGAGTGGCTCGCCAGCCATCCGGCAAATGAGAAACGCATCGCAGCGGTCGAACGCGCCATCGAAGGAAAGGGTACTCCATGAGACTGTCAGGAAAGACCGCCATCGTTACCGGAGCCGCCTCCGGCTTCGGCGCAGGCATCGCTCGCAAATTCACTGCCGAGGGCGCGCGGGTTATGGTCGCCGATCTGAACGGCGACGGCGCGAAGACCATCGCCCAGGAGGTTGGCGGCATCGCCTGCACCGTCGATGTCGCAGATGGGGAGAGCGTTGAGGCGATGTGCGAGCGGGCCTTCACCGAGTTCGGCGATCTCGATATTCTGGTGAACAATGCGGGCGTAACGCACATGCCGATGCCGCTCGACGAGGTGAGCGAGGCCGATTTCGACCGCGTTCTCGCCGTGAACGCCAAATCCGTCTACCTCACCGCCCGCCATATCGTGCCGCATATGCGTCAGCGGGGCAGGGGGGCGATCCTCAACGTCGCCTCCACCGCAGGTGTCAGCCCCCGGCCCCGCCTCAACTGGTACAACGCCTCGAAAGGCTGGATGATCACCGCCACTCGCACCATGGCCGTCGAACTCGCCCCCGAAGGCATCCGTGTGAACGCCTTGAACCCCGTGGCAGGCGAGACCCCGCTGCTGGCCAGCTTCATGGGCGAGGACACTCCGGAGATGCGCGCGAAATTCCTCTCCACCATCCCCATGGGCCGCTTCTCGACCCCCGAAGACATGGGCAACGCGGCCCTCTTCCTCTGCTCCGACGAGGCCAGCATGGTCACGGGCGTTTGCATGGAGATCGATGGTGGGCGCTGTATTTAGGCCCACGTAATTTGCGTTGAGTTTAGGAGATTCTCCTGCCCCTGACTTCGATCCGGGGCCTGTTTCAGCGGAGAACGGTCCCGCATCGAGTACGGGACAGGAACTTCAGCTTTTAAGCCGATACCCCGTACGAAACATCCGATGACAGAGCCAGAAGAGAAACACCGCCAACACCACCGACACCGCCATCCCGAGCCACGGATTTGTATCCCCCTCGCCCAACACGCCATACCGGAACCCGTCGATCAGGAAATGCACGGGATTGATGGCCGAAATCGTCTGCCACGGCTCCGGCAGGATTTGGATGGAGTAGAAGGTGCCTGATAGGAACGCGAGCGGCGTTATGATGAAGTTCGTCACCAGCGCCGTATGGTCGAATTTTTCCGCCCATATCCCCGTGATCGCCCCGCAAAGTGAGAAGATCAGCGCGCCAATCACCGCGAACCCCAGCGCCCAGAACGGATACGCTATCCCGCTCCACGCAAACGGAAAGATGACGAGTGCGGCCACGGCGGCCACGGCCAGCCCCCGGACCACCCCGCCCAGCGCATAGGCGGTTGTCAGCTCCCCGGCGGAGAGGGGTGGCATCAGCACGTCGATGATATTCCCTTGCACCTTCGCCACCACGATTGAAGAGGACGCATTGGCAAAGGCGTTCTGCAGGATCGCCATCATCAGGATCCCCGGCGCAAGGAAATGCGAGAACGGCACCCCGAATACCTCCCCCCGCCGCGACCCGATGGCCAGCGAGAAGACCGCCATGAACAGCAGTGCCGTCCCGGCGGGGGCGAGCAAGGTCTGCTGATAGACTTTCAGAAACCGCCGCACTTCCTTGCCCAGAAGCGTCTGAAATCCGACCCGGTTGAAGCGTCCGAAGCGCCGCTCGCCATGGGCAGGGGCGCGGGTGGCAGTAGAGGCGGTCACGGTCACGGCGTTTACCTAAAATGAGATTTACGGCCAAAACGAATCGGTTCGCCTTGTCCCGTGGGAACACGGAATATATAGTGGAGACCAATCTTTTCCCGAAGGATATGGCGATGGGTGCGATCCGACGCGCGCCTGTTGTTATTTATTGCGAGATTTCAATGGCTTGGACTGATGACCGCGTAGAACAGCTCAAAACTCTCTGGACCGAGGGGATGAGCGCGAGCCAGATCGCCAAGGAATTGGGCGGCGTCACGCGCAATGCCGTGATCGGAAAGGTCCACCGTCTGGGTCTTTCCAGCCGAAACCAAGGCAAGCCCGAAGCGGCTGAGAAGCCTGCCGAACCAGCGGTGGCGACCGCCGCAGTCGCCCCGGCAATCGAGGAAGTCGCGCGTGCTCCTGAACCGGAATCGCCAGTTCGCAAGGAGCCGGTTGCCGACTCGGTCAAGGCCAGTGATGACAAGACATCCGAGCTCCCTGCACCCGTTACGGCTCCCGAGGGCATGGTCACGATCCCATCCGAGAATCAGGTCGATATCGCTGAGATTGATCGCGATGCGCACAAGCTTGGCCTGATGGATCTGACCGAGCGGACCTGCAAGTGGCCTATCGGCGATCCGAGTCGCGGCGAATTCTACTTCTGCGGCCACGCGGTCGTGCCGGGCAAACCCTATTGCAAAGGTCACACGGCAGCCGCCTATCAGCCCATGTCGTCCCGCCGCGACCGTGACCGCGCCCGCAGCATCCAGCGCCCGGCCATCACCCGCAGCGCTTGAGCCTTTCGCCTTGCCTTCGGGGCGGGTCTGAATAGGCTCGCCCCATGAGCGAACAAACCCCACCGACCACCCCCATGCCCCGCCCCCTTGCGGGCCTTCGCGTTCTCGAACTGGCGCGAATCCTTGCGGGGCCATGGACCGGACAAATCCTCGCCGATCTCGGCGCGGAGGTCATCAAGATCGAAAGCCCGACCGGCGACGATACCCGAACTTGGGGACCGCCTTTTGTCGAAGAAACCGGCTCCGCCTCCTATTTCCACGGCACAAACCGGGGCAAGAAATCCGTCGTCCTCGATCTCGCCACAATCGAGGGACAGGCCCACGCCCGCGCCCTCGCCGCACGCTCCGATGTGATGATCGAGAATTTCAAGCTGGGCGGCCTCGCCAAATACGGCCTCGACTATCCGTCGCTCTCGGCCATCGATCCCCGCCTGATCTATTGCTCCATCACCGGCTTCGGCCAGACCGGGCCCTATGCCCCCCGTGCCGGATATGATTTTATCATCCAGGCGATGAGCGGCCTCATGTCTGTCACCGGCGAGAAGGGCGGCGAGCCGCAGAAACTGGGCGTCGCCATAGCCGATCTCGTCACCGGACTGAACGCGGTTATCGCAATTCAGGCGGCGTTGGCCGAGCGTGAGCAGACTGGCAAGGGCCGCCATATCGACATGGCCCTGATGGATGCCAGCGTTTCGATCCTTTCCAATCAGGCGCTCGCGTATCTGACCTCCGGCACCAGCCCCGTCAGCATCGGCAACGCCCATCCCTCCATCGTCCCCTATCAGGTCTTCGCCGTGTCCGATGGCCATTTCATCCTCGCGGTCGGCAATGATGGTCAGTTCCGAAAGGTCTGCGGCGTCCTCGGCTTGCCCGATCTGCCCGACGATCCGGCCTATGCCACCAACCCCGCGCGGGTGGCGAATCGCGAGGCGCTCGTAGCGATGCTCCAGACCGTGCTGAACCGCTGGACCCGCGACGAGGTTCTCGCGGCCTTCGAGACAGCGGGCGTTCCGGCAGGGCCGATCAACAGCATCGGCGACGTCTTCGCCGACCCGCAGGTGCAGGCGCGCGGAATGCAGATCGCCCACGGCACTCTCCCCGGCGTCCGAATGCCGATCCTCTTCGATGGACAGCCGATGGTTGCCGAGCGTCCCTGCCCCCGCCTCGGCGAGCATACCGACGAGGTTTTGGCGGAGCTTGGAGCGTGACTCTGCACGCAATCCTCTGTCTCGTTTAATGGCACTCATAGATCACTTGGCTGACACCGCCCGTTCACCCTGTCCCTCTCCCGCGGGGAGAGGGAACGCAGCAGTCGAGTGCGGTCTGCTCCCTCTTCCTTTGGGAGAGGGACAGGGTGAGGGTGGTGCAGCACGAGCGATCTCGGAGATGCGGAGTAACCCTTGATGCACCATCTCGACCTCGCCGATCCTGCCTTCTCGACCCGCTCGGTGGCGGTGCGAGAGGCGCGGGAGGCCCATTGGTGCGCGCGCACGCCCTACGGTCTTGCAGTTCTGCGCTATCGCGAAGTCGGCCTGCTCCTCCGCGACCGGCGTTTGCGACAGGGCAGCCACGCATGGCCCGTCACCCACGGCCTGACCGGCCCCTTCGCACAGTTCTGGCGGCGCAGCGTCATCGGGCAGGAGGGAAGCGCCCATCGCCGCCTCCGCGATCTTGCCGTCCCGGTTCTCAGCGAGGATTTCATCGCCGGCATGATTCCCGCCTTCGACGCCATCGCCACCGGCCTCTGCGCGGCTATGGCCAAACAAGACTCCTGCGAGTTTCAGTCCGCCTTCGCCATCCCCTTTGCCGGACAGGCCATCTGCACCCTGCTCGGCCTCCCCCGCGAAGATTGGGGACGCATCTCCCACGACGCCTCTGATCTCGGTCTTGCCATGGGCGTCGAGTGTGGCCGCCACGAGCCGGTCTTCGATGCCGCCTGCGAGCGCCTGACTGACCTTGCCCGCGATCTCGTCGCCCGCGCGCGTCGGGGCGAGGACCGTCACAGCTACATCGCCGGTCTCGTTTCCCGTGCGGATGCGGATCCCGAAACCGACGAAATGGCCCTGCTCGATATGATCGTCATTTCGATCTTCGGTGGCGTCGATACCACCCGCTCGCAACTGGGCCTCGGCCTCGCGCTCTTCATCGAGAACCCCACGCAGTGGCAGGCATTACGCGCCGACCCCGCTCTCGTCCCGAATGCCGTGGAGGAAATCATCCGCGCCCGCCCCACAACCACATGGGTCACGCGCGAGGCGGTCGAGGATGTGGAATTCGGCGACGAGACGATCCCACGCGGGACGGTCCTGCATTTGCTCGTCCATGCCAGCGCCCGCGATCCGGCTATCTGCGACGATCATCGCTTCGACATTACCGCACGGCGCAAGAAACATTTCGGCTTCGGCGGCGGCGCGCATCACTGTATTGGTCACCTGATGGCCCGCACCGATATCGCCTGCGCTCTCACTGCGCTCGCGCAAACCTTCGAGACCATCAACTACGACGGCTCCCCCGAATGGCTGCCCGACAGCGGCAATACCAGCCCCGTCACCCTGCCGATCCGCTTCAAGCTCAGCGCCCCAGGATCGCCTTGAGAATCGCCCCGACGACGATCGCGAGCGCGGTGCAGATGATGATTAGCAGTGCAGACCCGCCAGCATTCTCCGGCTTGATCCACAGGATCGCGGCAATTCCGAGAAGGATGCCGACTGCACCGCTGACACCGAGTTTCCCGAGATTGCCCATCTAAAGTTTTCCCTCACGGCTCCGTGTTCAGCTTGCCCCGACGAACTTCATCAGGTCGTTCCCATACCGGTTCACGAGCTGACGCAGTTTCGCCCGCAGTTTCAAAGCTGAGAATCCAGTCGTCCAGAATGCGGGGTCGCCCTCGATGTCTTCGCGCCAGATCCGCATAGCTTCGCGGGCATCGGATTCAGAGCGCACATCGCTGAGATCGGCCACCAGAACGGCGGTGTCCTTGCGCCCCTTCTTCGTTCCGGGGGCCCAGGCCAGCAGGAACGGGCCTGGTCCGCTCATCTCGACCCCTGCCATCTCTGCGTGGCGAAGGGCGATACGTGCGATGGTGAGATCGTAGTATTTCACCGCATCCGCGCACATCCCGTCTTCGCGAACCTGCGTATTCAGCCTGTCGATCAGGCCGTCAGGATGGTCATTGATGATCGGCCAAACGGTGACCATCTGGCTCTCGACCGCCGCGCCGCTGCTGCCCGAATCGATCAGGGTGGAGAAGTACGCCTCGCAGATGGTTTTGTACCGTCCTTCCTCGCCAGAAGTCGCCTGCGCCGAGAAGGCTACGATGCCGTAAGCCGCGAAATTCGCTGGCGGATAATCCTCGCGCATCGCAAACTGGCGTGTCGCAAACACCGGCTCGGAGGTCATAACGGCCATCGGCTCCGGCGCGGCAGCGACCATCGCCGGGACAGCCTGGACACGATTGGATACAGGCGCGGGAGGGGGAGGGGGCAGTTCTGTCGTCACGATGCCCGCAGTGCTGCTTGATCCGCTCATCACAGGGTCCATCCCGCCCGTGATGGCGCCCGTGATGGGGGCCATTCCACCCGTCACGGAGGTCATCCCTTCTGTCACAGGAGCCATCGAGACTGTCTGCTGGGTGCTCTGCTCGACGGTCGGTTGGCCCACCAGGCTCAGGTCACGCCGTATCCCGACACGCCCGCAAACCGGACTGTTTTGTGTCGCCGTGTTACATCCCGCACGAATCGTGCGAAGGATGGCGTCGGGAGACAATCCCTGCGGATCGAACTCCGCGATGAGCGACGAGGGAAGGCGGGGATCGATCTGGTTCCAGCGCCGGGCATTGTTGCCAATGGCATCCCTGCCGCTGACGACCCGATCGCCGAGGGTACGGTAAACCTCGACGGGCGATAGCGAGATCTCGTTGCCGAGACCTCCGAACACCCGGACGCTGCTGTCCTGTGCGAAGGCATTCGATGCCGCCATTGCAACGGTTAATGCCGATAAGAGATGACGCACGTCTGTGACTCCCGATTTGATACAGGGTAAAGCTAACACCATATGCACGTGTACAAAAGTGCTATCGGTTGGCCTTCGATGCGCGCCGCGCTAGAAACAGACCAGATGGTCAGCGGAAATTCCCTCTCATGCGTGGTATAAGATCACGTCAGCACACCGATGGTGCCGCCGAATGGCGCGTCATCCGCGATGTGGTGCCTTATCTCTGGCCCGAGGGCGAGCCGGATGCGCGTCGGCGCGTCGTCATCGCGATGGGTTTCCTGATTCTGGCAAAGATCGCCACGGTCATCACGCCTTTCTTCTTCAAATACGCGGTCGATGCCCTGTCCGGCGATGCTGTCGAGCTGAGCTGGCGCACTGCCTTTCTCGTCACCCCGGTCGCCCTCGTTCTTGTCTATTGCACGGCCCGGATCAGTACGGTCCTCTTCGCCCAGCTTCGCGATGCGGTCTTCGCGCGCGTGGGTCAGCGGGCATTGCGCCGCCTTGCCATCCGCACCTTCGGCCATATCCATCGCCTGTCCCTGCGGTTCCATCTGGAGCGCAAGACCGGCGCGATGAGCCGCATTATCGAGCGCGGGGTGAAGGGCGTCGACTTCCTGCTCCGCTTCGTCCTCTTCTCCATCGTCCCGCTGATGCTGGAACTGCTGCTCGTCCTCACGATCTTCTGGTGGCATTTCGGCCCGTGGTTCGCGCTGGCCATTCTCGTTTCCATCGGTACCTACATCGCCTTTACCTTCCGGGTTACCGAATGGCGGGTAAAAATCCGCAAGGAGATGAACGCGCAGGATCAGGACGCGAATCAGAAGGCCATCGATGCCCTCCTGAATTACGAGACGGTGAAATACTTCTCCGCCGAACGGCGCGAGACCGAACGCTACGACAGCGCCATGGGCCAGTACGAAAACGCCGCCGTGAAGACCCAGACGACCCTCGCCATGCTCAATGTCGGCCAGACGATGATCCTGACCGGCGGTTTGGCGGCGGTGATGGTTATGGCGGGGCAGGGCGTGGTGGCCGGGACGCTGACAGTCGGCGACTTCGTGATGGTCAACGCCCTGATGATGCAGGTTGCGATGCCGCTCAATTTCCTCGGCACCGTCTATCGCGAGATCAGGCAGTCCCTCATCGATATGGGCGAGATGTTTTCTTTGCTCGACACGCCTCCCGAAGTCACCGACGATCCGGATGCACAGCCGCTGCGCGTCACGGAAGGTCGCGTCGTCTTCGAAAATGTCGCGTTTTCCTACGGGCCTGATCGCCCGATCCTGCATGGACTGGATATCGACGCGCGGGGGGGTAGCACCATCGCCCTCGTCGGTCATAGCGGGGCGGGCAAATCCACCGTCGCCCGCCTTCTCTTCCGCTTTTACGATCCCACCTCGGGCCGCGTTCTGATCGACGGTCAGGATATCCGCGATGTTACGCAGGAATCCCTGCGCGCTCATATCGGCGTCGTCCCGCAGGACACGGTCCTTTTCAACGATACCATCCGCTACAATATCGGCTATGGCCGTGCGGGCGCGACCGATGCGGAGATCGAGGAAGCCGCTCGCCTCGCCTCGGTCCATGACTTCATCATGGACCTCCCTGACGGCTACGAGACGGCAGTGGGCGAGCGCGGCCTGAAACTCTCGGGCGGCGAGAAACAGCGCGTCGCTATTGCCCGCACGATCCTCAAGAACCCGCCCATCCTCATTCTCGACGAGGCAACCTCCGCCTTGGACACCGCCACCGAGCAGGAAATCCAGGCCAGCTTGCGGGCGCTCAGCCGGGACCGCACCGTCTTCACCATCGCCCACCGTCTCTCGACCGTCATCGATGCCGATGAAATCATCGTGCTCGACCATGGCCATGTGACCGAACGCGGCAGCCATGCGGCCTTGCTGGCGAAGGGGGGAATATTCGCCGACATGTGGAACCGTCAGGAAAGTTCCGAAGCGGCGTAACCTCACGTAAAGGGTTAATGGCAAAAATGGGCGCAACCAAACACAGGACGCCGCCCCATGGCCTTGCAAGACCCCCACGTCCCCAACAGCGTCGAGACCATTCTCGACACCCGCGCCGTGACCCCAGAGCAGGTGCTCGATCTGCGCCGCACGGTCTGGCCGGACGGCAACATCTGTCGTCGGGAAGCCGAGCTTCTGTTCGAGATCAATGACACGCTGGAGACGGTCTGCGGCGAATGGCGAGATTTCTTCGCTGAAGCCATGGCCGCCCATCTGGTCGAACAGGCCGACCCGCGCGGTTATATCGGTGAGGAAGATGCGGCATGGTTCCGGGCACGGGTGCTGGCCGACGGAAAGATCAAGGGCGAAACCGAGCTGGAAACCCTAGTGCAGTTGCTCGAAAAAGCCGCCGACGCCCCGGAGGCGCTGGAGATTCTCGCGCTCGAAGCAGTGAAGGATGCTGTACTTCACGGCGATCACAAGGTTCTGGGCAATGCGGCCCTCGTGCCCGGTGAACTAGGCGACCCTGAAGTCGCCCTCCTGCGGCGCGTTCTCTATGCTAAGGCGGCGGGGCGATCGGAGGCGATCAGCCGCGCGGAGGCCGAACTCCTTTTCGATCTGAATGATGCGACGCTGGGGGCGGATAATGCCTCGTCATGGTCGGCGCTCTTCGTCAACGCCCTCTCCAATTATCTTCTGGTCCATAGCGGCTATGAGCCACCTTCGCGCGAGCGGATGAAGCAGGTGGATCGTTGGCTCAATCAGCCCTCCGACGGACTCGCTGGGTTCGGGCGTCGCATGGCGAGCGGGATCGCCAATATGGGCCATACTCTTCAGAGCATGGATATCTTCGGAACCGATACGCCTATGGAGTCTGTTTATCGCTCGCGGCTGGAGGCGGAGAAGAGCGAGCGGCAGGTTGCCGCGCGGGTCGATGACGGGGAAGCTCGGTGGCTGATCCAGCGGATCGACCACGATGGAGCGCTCAGCGTCAATGAAGCCGCCTTGCTTCATTTCCTGAAAGCGAGCGGATTGCCGCTCGATGAGTCACTGCGGCCCCTGTTGGCACGGATCTGAAATCGGGTTGAATTCTATGCCGTACGAAACTGGCCCGTGCCTTGCATCATAAAGTTTCGAACCGGGATGGCGGTTAACCGTAAGATCGTCGCCCCCTTTTTACGACCCGCCGTTTCCGGTTCACTCATACTGTGCACACGATGAAAAGGCGCGCCCCCAAGGGCGCGCCTTTTCAATAACTGGTCTCCCCGGACCTGGGCTCTATCGGCCTCTTGGGGTTAGTTGCGTAAGTGATCTTACAGGGTTTGTCCACTGAAATGATGGGCAAACCATGGGGTTACGGCAATCTGCCGCAGTCGGATTGGCGCAATTCCGGGGTTCTTCCCCGTTCCGGAAAACGCTGGAAATGCCGGCCTATCCCGTATGATGTTCGCGTAAAGCGCCTTTCGCAGCGCAGCGATATCGTCTAGAAGGCGCAACGGTTCCGGTCCGCCTACTCATATTCAGTCGCAAAACAAGACTCAGATTGGTTTTCGATAATGCGTCTCTCCCGCTATTTCCTTCCCGTACAGAAAGAGACTCCCGCCGAAGCGGAAATCGTCTCCCATCGACTCATGCTGCGCGCGGGTATGATCCGCCAGGCATCGGCAGGTATCTATTCCTGGCTGCCGCTCGGCTACAAGGTGCTGCGCAAGATCGAGGATATCGTTCATGATGAGCAGCAGAAAGCGGGCGCGATCCCCGTGCTCATGCCCACGATCCAGTCGGCCGACCTCTGGAAGCAGAGCGGGCGGTACGACGATTACGGGGCTGAGATGCTGCGCATCAAAGATCGCGGCGACCGCGAGATGCTCTACGGCCCGACGAACGAGGAGCAGATCACCGAGATCGCGGGGGCCGGTATCCGCAGCTATCGTGATCTTCCACGCATCCTCTATCACATCCAATGGAAGTTCCGCGATGAGGTCCGCCCCCGCTTCGGCGTGATGCGTGGGCGCGAATTTCTGATGAAGGACGCCTATTCTTTCGACCTCGATAAAGAGGGCGCGCGGGCCAGCTATAATCGGATGTTCGTAAGTTATTTACGAACATTTGAGCGTATGGGTTTGAAAGCCGTACCAATGCGGGCTGACCCCGGACCCATCGGCGGAGACATGACGCACGAATTCCTCATCCTTGCAGAGACCGGCGAATCCGGTGTCTTCCTCGACCGCGACCTCGCCGAGCTTACCCTCGGCGACAGCGCGATCGATTGGGAGGACGCCCCGGCGCTGCAAGAGACAGTCGATCGCTATACCGCCTCCTATGCCCGCACCGACGAGACACACGAGGAAGCCGTCTTCGAATCGGAAATCCCCGAGGATCGTCGTCTGATGGCCCGAGGCATCGAAGTTGGCCATATCTTCTATTTCGGCTCGAAATATTCCAAACCGCTGAACGCCACGGTCAACACCCCCGATGGCGAGGTCGTGCCTTTCGAAAGCGGCTCCTACGGCATTGGCGTTTCCCGCCTCGCCGGGGCGATTATCGAGGCCAGCCACGACGACAAGGGCATCATCTGGCCCGAGGCCGTCGCACCCTTCGAAGTCGCCGTCATTAATCTGCGTCAGGGTGATACCGAGGCCGACGGAGCCTGCGCAGACCTCTACGCCAAGCTGACCGCACGAGGCCTCGACGTTATCTACGACGATCGCGACGAGCGGGCAGGTGCGAAATTCGCGACCATCGACCTGATTGGTATCCCGTGGAAGCTGGTCGTCGGGCCGCGCGGCCTGAAGGAAGGCGTCGTCGAACTGGTCAATCGCCGCACCGGCGAGACCGAAAACCTGCCCCCCGAAGATGCCATGAACCGCCTCGCCGCCACCTACGGTCGGGCATGACGAGGATGGACAGCTCTTGGCGCTAGACGACGACCGCCCCGCCCGACGCAAGGCCCCCACGGAGCGCGTATCCGCGCTGCGTGGCCTTGCTGCGCGTGCGGCGGAGGCACAGCAGGCGAAAAAGAGCGCCCCGCCCCCGATAACCGGCGCCCCGCGTCAGCAAAACGCCCCGCCTGCCCAGCAACGTGAGCGCCCGTCCCTCGTCCGCTCGATGATGAAAAACATCGAGAATGCGCCTGCTTCGCCGAAGGCCGCGCCGCCGATCGACGCAGAGCCGACACGCCCGCGTATCCCGCCCGAACCCGCGCGCCGCCCGCGCAAGTCGAAAGCCGCCATTCCCGCCTCGCCCGAACTCTCCGGCGCGTTCGAGAATGCCCCGGACGACCGCGTCCAGCGTGTCCGCCGCGCCGCTGAGCGCGTGCGCCAGCGGGCCACTCCGGTCCCGGTCCCCGCCGAGCCGGAAACGGCCCCGGAGCCCGCCTCCAGACGTGGCAGCTTCGTCCCCAAACCCCTGCGCGAGGCAGGAACGCGCGCGTTTGCCGGGTTCGAGTGGGACATTGCCTCCCGCTATCTTCGCGCCCGCCGCAGGGAAGGGTTCATCTCCGTGATCGCGGGCTTCTCTCTCGTCGGCATCGGCCTCGGAGTTGCGACCCTCATCATCGTCATGGCCGTGATGACCGGTTTCCGCGAAACCCTTATCAGCCAGATTCTCGGCGTGAACCCTCATCTCAACGTCACGTCGCAGCAGGAAAAATTCGAGGATTACGACACGCTCGCCGTTGCGATCCGACAGGTCAATGGGGTGATCCATGCCGCCCCCACAATTGAGGGGCAGGTGCTCGCCAGCAGTGCGAGCGGCCATAGCGGCGTCATCGTGCGCGGGATGCGCCGCGAAGATCTCGCCAAGCTTAAAGTAGTTACCGAACCGGAGGCCAGCCGGGGCTCGCTCGACACCTATGGCGGCGATGACGGCGTGGCCATCGGCGACGGCGTCGCCCGCAAGCTGGGCCTTGGGATCGGCGACAACATTACGCTCATCTCTCCCGACGGCGACCTGACCCCTTTCGGCATAACGCCCCGCTCGAAGAGCTATCCCATCGCCTATATTTTCAAGCTGGGGCTGAGCCAATACGACGCTGCTTTCGTTTACATGCCGCTTCGCGAATCGCAGCTTTATTTCAATAAGAAGGGCAGGGTGGATTCTCTCGAAGTCACCGTTGCCGAACCCGAGAACGTGGGCGATTATGTCCAACCGATCCGCCAAGTCTCTAACCAGAGCGTCGGCATCTATACGTGGAAGGATTTGCAGGGCAGCCTTATCGGTGCGCTTGATGTGGAGCGGAACGTGATGTTCCTGATCCTCACGCTCATCATCCTCGTCGCCGCTCTCAACATCATCTCGGGCCTCGTGATGCTGGTGAAAGACAAGGCGCGGGACGTTGCGATCCTGCGGACCATGGGCATGTCGCGCGGAGCGGTCCTGCGCGTTTTCTTCATCTGCGGGGCTGCCATCGGTGTGATCGGGGCGGTGTGCGGCACAATTCTTGGCGTCCTTTTCTGTCTTAATATCGGATCGATTCAGCGGGCAGTCGAGAGCGTCGTCGGCCCCGTTTTTCCCGCCGACGTCTACGGCCTCTCTGGCCTGCCGGCGGTGTTGGAACCGGGGGACGTGTTCTTCACGCTGTTCATGGCGCTCTTCCTCTCGTTCATCGCGACGCTTTATCCGGCATGGAAAGCGGCCAAGCTCGATCCGGTCGAGGCGCTGCGATATGAGTAGGCCAAAAGCCGGTCCGGCCTTCGAACTGCGCGGCATCGGGAGGCGGTACAAGGAAGGAGAAGGCTGGCTCACAGTCCTGCGCGGCGTCGATCTCTCGCTGGAGCCGGGCGAAGTCGTTGCCCTTGTCGGGCCGTCGGGATCGGGCAAATCCACGCTGCTCCACATCGCCGGATTGCTCGACAAGCCCGACCGTGGCGAGGTGCTGATCTCCGGCACCCCCTGCGGCGCGCTAGACCCGGATGAGCGCACGATGCTGCGCCGTACGGCGGTCGGTTTCGTCTACCAGTTTCACCATCTGCTGCCGGAGTTCACCGCCGTCGAGAACGTCATGATGCCCCTGCGCATTGGCGGCGTGCCCGATTCGGATGCGCGCAGGCGGGCCATGGCGATCCTCGAACGCCTCGGCCTTGCCGAACGCGTCAGTCACCGCCCGTCCGAATTGTCGGGTGGCGAACAACAGCGCGTCGCCATCGCGCGCGGTGTTGTCACCGAGCCCAACATCCTGCTGGCCGACGAGCCGACCGGCAACCTCGATCCCGACACATCCACGCGGGTCTTCGACGAACTGGTCTCGCTTGCCCGAACGCAGGGCCTTTGCGCCCTGATCGCGACTCACGACATGGAACTCGCTGCCCGCATGGATCGCGCCGTCGTCATGGCAGGCGGTCGGTTACGGGCAGCCTGAGTGCAATCCGATCAGGGTTGGGTAAGAACGCATTGAAATGCCCACTCTTGGGGCAATTCGATGCTCAACTTGATCGGACTTCACTCTGAGCCTACTGCGCTTCGAGCTGCGCGATATTCGCAAGAGCCAGCTCACGCACCGTCTTCGCGCTTTTCGCGGTGACCCCGTCGAGCGCAAGGGTCCGCCCCAACGGGGCCGTCTCGCCATAGCGCATCGCGCTCCGGTAATAGAGCACTGCAGTGGCGGGGCGCCCCGTCCGCTCCATCACGGCACCCATGGCCAGCAGTGCATAGGGATCGCTCGGCTCCGTCGACAGCGACTGGCGCAGCAATGCTTCGGCCTCCACATAATCACCTGCCTCCAGTGCCTCGAACCCCTCTATAAACTCGTTCGCCGTCGCGTAGGAGGAGGAGGAGGAGGAGGAGGAGACAGGCGGCAGGCGATCACGCGCTGGATCGACCGGATCAGGGCCATAGCGGAACCATTCCGACGAGCATCCAGCCAGAAGCACGACGAGGGCACAGGATGCACCAAGGGTTCGTATCATGCCATCGCTCCTCGCCATTGTTGCCCGATCTTGCCTATCCGATTTATGGATTTCGGGCGACCCCGGATTTTTGACGGCCCATCCGCAAACGACGCTTGACCTTCCTCCAACCCGGCAATAGGAACATCGAACGCGGGCCAAGGCTCGCTGCGCGGTTGTAGCTCAGTTGGTTAGAGTACCGGCCTGTCACGCCGGGGGTCGCGGGTTCGAGTCCCGTCAACCGCGCCATTATTTCAGATATCAGCTTGATCTTGTTGAGAAATTCTCATTCGAGGTCTTCGCTATGTCACACAATGTTCCACACACAATCGCTCGAGACGGCTCTTATATCTTCAATCGGCGCATTCCGACTGGAGTCGCTTCTGCATTCGGTTGAGAGAACGTTCGCGTCAGTTTTGGCAAAAATCGGGTCGATGCCGAAACGCTTGCAGCCGCCCTTTCCTCGAAGTTTGATGAAATATGGTCAAGCCCGAGCGTCAAACCCGTCGCCGTCTCAACGGGCTCTCTCTTACGCCCTCTAGACAATCGCCCCCTCCCGGTCCATTCACCCGCCATGCTCTCCTACCAACACGGCTACCACGCGGGTGGGCCTGCCGATCTGCACAAGCATGCCACGCTTGCGGGCCTTTTAGCGTTGCTCAGCCGCAAGGCGCGGCCTGTGACCTACATGGAGAGCCATGCGGGGCGGGGTATCTACGATCTGTCCGGGGAGCAGGCGAGCAAGACCGGCGAATGGCGCGCCGGGATCGGAACGGCCCCACCTCCCGACGGCCCCTTCCGCCAAGCCCTCGACACCGTCCGCGCGCAGCATGGTGAGACGGCCTATCCCGGCTCCCCTGCCATCGCCCGCGCTCTCTTGCGCCCTACCGACCGCATGATCCTCATGGAGTTGCACCCGGCGGAACACGCTGCCCTCGCGGAAAATATCCCTGACGCCGAAATCCACCGCCGCGACGGGCGCGAGGGGCTGCTGGCCCTCTCTCCGCCAAAGCCCCGCAAGGGCCTCGCGTTCATCGACCCCAGCTACGAGCGCAAGGAGGAATACGCCGAGACCGTCGCCTTCGCTCTCGCCCTTCTCCGCAAATGGCCCGACGCCACGATCCTCGTCTGGTACCCAATCCTCCCCGCCGGCCGCCATGTCGGCATGGTCAGCCACCTGCGGGCCAGCGCCCCCGCCACCCTCTTCAGCGAAACCGCCTTCCCCCCGCATGGGGGCCGCAAGACCGGCATGACCGGCTCCGGTCTTGCTCTCCTCAACCCACCCCATCGGGCGCGCGACATTCTTGGTGACTACAGTCCGAATGAGAATAATGAATAATTTTTTTATTTTTCATTTACACCTCTGTGAGATTCCGTAAATTGAACTCCAGAAGTTCTGGTGGGGAGTTGGATAATGGATCAATCGACACATACCGGATGGGCGGCTTTCATCATCCGTACCCGCTGGCTCTGGATCGTCCTTGGCCTCGCACTCACCGCCGCAGTGGGAATGGGCCTTGGAAAACTCAGCTTCAACCCCGATGCCCGCATCTTCTTTGCGGAGGAAAACCCTGACCGAATCGCCCTCGACCGATTCGAGGCCGAATTCGCCAAGGACGACAATCTCATCCTCGTGCTGAACGCCAAGGAAGGCGGGCTTTTCGAGCCGGAAATCCTCGCCGCCATCGGTGATCTGACCGAGAATGCATGGCTGCTGCCCCATGTCCGCCGGGTCGATTCGCTCACGAATTTCCAGCATACCTACGCCATCGATGACGAGATGATCGTCGGCGACCTCGTCCCCGATCCTCCCAACGTCACCGCCGAGGAGGCCGCGCGCGCGAAGGACATCGCGATCTCCCGCCCCGAACTCGTCCATTCCATGATCGACCCCACCGGGCGCTACGGCTCGATGCAGGTGATGTTCCGCCTTCCCGGAAAAAACCCCGAAACCGAAGTCCCGACGATCGTCGCCGAGGCCCAGACCCTCGCCGCCGAATTCCGTGCCGAGCACCCCGATATCGAGCTGCGCCTGACCGGCTCTGTGATGATCAACAACCAGTTCGCCGTCTCCGGGCAGGATGACGGCAAGTCCCTGACGCCGCTTATGTTCGGGGCGATCCTGCTGATCGTCTTTATCGCCTTCCGCTCGCTCGTGGGCGTGCTCATGACCGTTTCCGTGATCGCCATGTCCGCCATTATCGGCCTCGGCGCGCTCGGATGGGCAGGCGTGGCCCTCAACTCCGTGACGGTCCTTGCTCCCCTCATCATTATGACGCTGGCCGTGGCGAGCGTGGTGCACGTCTTGGCAAGCGTGCGACAGACCATGGTCCACACCACCGACCGCCGCGAATGGGCGCGGGTCGCGCTCGACGAGCACGGCGCCGAGATCGCGGTGGCCTGCATCACCACCGCCATCGGCTTTCTCGCCCTCAACTTCTCGATTTCCCCCCCTTTTCGCCAGTTGGGCAATGTCGTCGCCGTCGGCATAATGGGCGCGCTGTTCCTGACGCTTACCTTTCTCCCCGCTCTCATCGCGATCATCCCCATAAAGCGGCGCGAGGCCCTCGCCTCCACCGACCGGGTCATGGCCCCTTTGGCAGAATTTGTGATCGGCTGGCGCAAGCCGCTGCTGATCGGCATGAGCCTTTTGGTGGTCGTGCTCGCCTCGGGCATCCCCCGCCTGTCGCTTGAGGATGATTTCATCCGCTATTTCGACGAGCGCTACGAATTCCGCCGCGACACCGACTATTTCGAGCGCAATCTCGGCGGCCTCAACATGCTCGAATACGCGCTCCCTGCCGGGCGCTCCGACGGGATCAACGACCCCGCCTTCCTCGCGCAGGTCAAGGACTTCACCGAATGGCTGCGCGCCCAGCCCGAGGTCACGAATGTCCGCTCGCTGACCGATGTGCTCCAGCGCCTCAACATGAACATGCACGCCGACGACCCGGCGATGATGAAGCTGCCCGCCGACGAACAGGCCACCGCGCAGTTCCTCTTCCTCTACGAACTGTCCCTCGGCTACGGCATGGACCTGACCGACCAGATCAATATCGACCGTTCGGCCATGCGCATCTCGGCGTCTATGGCCGAGGCGACGACGAAGGACATGCTGGCCCTCGACGCCAGGGCGCAGGACTGGATGGCCGAGAACGCCCCTGCCATCGCCATCGCGCCCACCGGCATGAGTCAGGTCTTCAACCTCATTGCCTATCGCGACGTGCGGGCGATGCTCCTCGGCACGGTGCTGGCTCTGATCGCGATTTCCGCCCTGCTGCTGCTGATCCTGCGCGACGTGAAACTCGGTCTCGTCAGCCTCATCCCCAACCTCATTCCGGCGGCCATGGCTTTCGGTCTCTGGGGCTATGGCGTCGGAGCCGTCACCTTGGCCATCGCCGTCGTGATCGCCATGACGCTGGGGATTGTGGTGGATGACACCGTGCATTTCCTCGCCAAATACAAGGAAGGCAAGCGGCAGGGCATGACCCCTGAAGACGCCGTGCGCTACACGTTCAGCAAGGTCGGCATGGCGCTGTTTGTCACGACCTTTGCGCTGGTCGTGGGCTTTGCGATCCTTTCGACATCCGGTTTCGCGGTGAATGGCGATATGGCCAAACTGACCGCGTTGACGATTTCCCTCGCGCTGGTGGCTGACTTTCTGTTGTTGCCCGCGCTGCTTATCACAATCGACAGGAGAGAGACGATGAACGCTCCCGCAACTGTTGCCGCCACCCTAGCCGCACTTATCGGTATCGGGGCGCTTGCCGCGCCCTCGCCCGCCCATGCGCAATCGGCGGAGGCCAAAGGCCTTGCCATCGTTCAGGAAGCAGAACGCCGTGATCTGGGCTGGGGCGATTTTACCAATGATGGCGAGATGATCCTGCGTGATGCGGGCGGGAACGAGACCCGGCGCATCTGGCGCGGCATGAACCTCGAACGTGATGCGCGGAGCGGGGAGGGCGACTGGTCTGTGATCGTCTTTTCATCACCACGCGATATTTCCGGCACGGCCACGCTGACCCAGGCGAAGATCGAACCATCGGATGATGACCAATGGCTCTATTTGCCAGCGGTAAAACGGGTAAAGCGGATTTCCTCGTCGAACCGGACGGGCAAGTTTGTCGGATCGGAATTCTCGTTTGAAGACCTTGGTTCGCAGGAGGTGGAAGACAACACCTATCGCTGGCTGCGCGACGAAGCGTGTCCCGGTGGAACGGGCCTGACCTGTCACGTCATTGAAGGCGTTCCGAAGAATGCGCGCTCCGGGTATTCCAAACGGGTGACATGGGTTGATGCGACACATTTCAACCAGCACAAGACCGACTTCTACAATCGGCGCGGCGATCTGGAGAAGACGCTGACGGTAACAGGATACCAACAATATCTCGGAAAATACTGGCGTCCGGCACGGTTGGATATGCAGAACGTACAGACAGGAAAATCGACCACATTGCTGCAGTCGAAGTATAATTTTGGCACAGGCATGGATGAGAGTGACTTCAACGCCCAGCGCCTGCCCCGGTTATCGCGGTGACAGGTATGAGAAAACATCGTTTTTCCCTCCCACACGGTGGGAGGAGAAGGAAATCCGTGTCTGTGGCGATCCTGTTATTGATGGCCACCCCTGCCCATGCAGGCGAGGAAGTGCTTGGAGCCGATTTCGCTGAATTGCGGGGGGAGGCGTCGGTTGAGGCGATCCTGTTCCCGGAAGATCCGCTGTTTGCGGGGCAGGAACATAACAGCCTGTCCTTTGCCATCGAGCCGACTGGCATACTGGAATGGAACAGTGTGGATAACCTTGGCGGGGCGGATGTTACGGCGACCGTGCGCCCGTTTCTGCGGGTTGATACGCAGGATGAGGAGCGGACCCATTTCGATTTGCGCGAGGCAAAGGTCGATCTGCGGTTCGGTGATACGGATGTAACGCTCGGCTCGGATATTGTTTTCTGGGGCAAGACCGAGGTGGATCAGCTCGTCGATATTGTCAATCAGGTCGATGGGGTTGAAGGGACCGATGGCGAAGACAAGCTGGGCCAACCGATGGTGGCCGTGCGCCGGATCGTGGAAGTCGGTGATTTCAGCGGACAGGCGAGCGCGTTCTATTTCCCGTATTTCCGCGAACGCACGTTTCTGGGCGAGGAATCGCGCTTGCGGTCGGGCATCATCGTGGATGGCGATGATGCGCGCTACGAAACGGATGCGGAAGAATGGACACCTGGTTTCGCCGGACGGCTGGCCGGGTTCTACGGCGATGTGGATGCAGGGGTGCATATCTTTCATGGCCTCAGCCGCGATCCGGCATTTGAGGTCAGCCGCACGACTGTCGTTGGCGGGCAGGTCGTGCCGACCGAGCTGCGCCCGGTCTATGGCCGCATCACACAGATCGGATTCGACGGGCAATATACTTCCGGTGCGACATTGTGGAAGGCGGAGGCCATTGGTCGCTTCGATCAACGCAACCTCGATTTCGAGAGAGAGGATTACGTCGCCGCCATCGCCGGGGTGGAATATACGCTTTTTGGTATTTCGGAGAGTAATGCCGATCTGGGGCTGATCGCGGAATATGCCTATGACAGCCGGGGAAGCCGTGCATTGACTCCCTTCGAGAACGATCTGGTTCTTGGTGCGCGTCTTGGGCTGAATGACGCACAGGATACCTCTGCCCTGCTGACGGCGGCAGTTGATACCGAAACGCAGGAAACAGTGCTGCGGCTGGAGGGTGAGCGGCGGCTGGGCGACAGCTTCAAGCTGGAGATTGTCGGGCAGGCGTTTTTGAACACGGATGACGCCTCAGTCACCAATGACCTGCGCGACGATCATTCGCTGCGTATTACGCTCTCGGCCTTCTGGTGAGCGGGACCGGGCATATATTCGTTGTTCGGCCGGAGCTTGGCGATACCCATGCAGAGATCGTGCGTCATGCCGCTGTGCTGTTCGGGCAGTTCGGATACACGAAGACGAATATCGGTGAGATTGCCGGGCGGGTCGGCATGTCGCCGGGCAATCTGTACCGTTATTATCGCAACAAGCAGGCTATCGGTGAAGAAGTTGTGCGATGCTATCTGAGCCAATCAGAAGTGTCGATGACAGAAGCCATCGACCGAACGACCGGGGCGGAGGAACGGCTGCGCGTGATGTTTGCCACGGGAATCGGAGAGATCCTTGACGCCTTGAGCGAAAATCCGCGCATGGTGGAACTGGCTGACATGATCTGTGTAGGGGATAGCGGTATCCTGCGGGCGCATCTCGAGTGGAAGATCGCGACCTTCGAACGGCTGTTTCGCGAAGGAACGAATGCGGGCATCTGGCGCGTGGATGACCCGTCCGGTTTTGCGGAAACCCTGCTCGATGCAACGTGGGCATTCTGGTATCCGACCTCGCTCGCCACCCTTGACCCCGACCGCG
>CALHLW010000136.1 GCA_938034615.1 uncultured Neomegalonema sp.
TCCGTGCCCTTGCCGATGGAATAGCTCTCGGTCCACTGGATGCCGCCCTCTTCGGGGATCACGCTGTCCACCGGTGCGCCATCTTTCCGCAGAACGCCGGTGATCCAGTCACCGATGCCGCACATCGCGTGCATGTCGCCGTTCTTGAGGTTTGAGAACGTGCCGCCATAATCGAAAAATCCGCCAACCTGCGGGCGCAAGCTCATCGTCTTTTCCTGCAACTTCTCCCACGCTTTGTCATCGATATCGAAGGGGCTGGGATCATTGTTTCCCTCATAGAGGCTGATCTCGCCGAGGCTTGGCAGATGCCAGTCGAAATGCCCGACCTTCCCCTTCAGCTTTTCATCCCAGAAGACGCCGTAGCTCATCGCTTCCTTGTGGGTGATGACATCGGTGTTGAAGCTGACCCCAAGCAGGCCGTAGCGAACCATCACGGAGTAGAGTTCATCACCCTTCCAGTGGCCGGGGAAGTTCTGGAACTCAGGATAGAAGTCGTCGAAATTATAGTCGTCCGCGTCCATTTCCTCGATATATCCGGCAGCGTTGAGTTGCTGCACAAATTCGCCGTCCGACAGGATGATGTCATAGGTGCCGGGGGGGGACTGGGCGATCAGGGCGAGCATGTTGTCGCCGCCCGCGTAGTATTTCGAGTTGAACTTGACATTGTTCTCCGCCTCGAACTCCTCGACCATGTCCGGCTCGCCATGGCCATACCATGCCAGCATATTGATCTCGACCGGATCGGCGGCCCATGCGCGGTTAAGATATGGTGTGGTCAGGACGGCGGCGGACCCGGCCAATACGGCGCGGCGGGTGGGTTTGATGAGTTTTCTCATGTCATGGCTCCCTTTTGCTAGTGGGATGCCACCACGGATTGCCCGATCATGCGAGTCTGAATTTAGTGCAATGGGTGATGACGAAATGAGCAAGACGGGCTAGCGTCGGAATATGACCCGAGCCGAATTCCACAAGCTGTTCAAATCGCCCGGTCCCGTCGTGACGCCGGTGATCCACGTTCTTGAGACGCCCCAGACGATGCGCGGGGTCGAGATTTGCGCGCGGACCGGGGCGTCTGGTGTGTTTCTCATCAACCATGATTTCGAGATGGAGCGGTTGGTGCCGGTCATCCGCGAGGTGCGCGCGGCGATGCCGGGGCTATGGCTCGGGGTAAATTTTCTGGCCGTGACGGGGCGTGACGCTTTTCCGGCGCTCGGTGCGCTGGAGGCGGATGGATGCCCGGTAGACGCTTACTGGGCCGACAACGCGCGCATGGATGAGCGTGAGGATTTACAGCGCGAAGCCGATGAGATCGCCCGTATTCGTGCCGATAGTGGCTGGACGGGGATTTATTTCGGCGGCACCGCCTTCAAGGCGCAGCGCCCCGTCCATCCCTCACACTACGAACGCTCGGCTGTTATCGCCAAACCCTACATGGAGGTCGTCACGACCTCCGGCCCCGCGACGGGGGAAGAAGCGGATGCCTCCAAAATCGACGATTTCCGCCGGGGTTTGGGCGATGCTCCCCTTGCGCTGGCGTCGGGGGTGACGCCCGAGAACGCAGAACGATACGGGCGCGATGTGGACTGCTTCCTCGTCGCTACGGGGATCGCGCCACCGGGAGATTTCTATTCGATTGATCCGGCGCGCCTTGATGCGCTGCTGGCCGTCACACGGGAAATGGGAGCCAAACCATGAAGGGACCGCGGGAGGATCGCTGGTATCTGAAGCTCATGTCGCCGAACACCAAGGGCGAGAAGTTCGCGTGGCTCGACCCGACTTCAATCTACATCAATGCAGCGGCCTTTACCGACCTGTTGGACGATATCACCGCCGATCTGAACGCAGATGAGATCGACGTGGTCGCGGGCCTAGATGCGATGGGCTTCGTCCTCGGCGCGGGCATTGCGGCGCGGATCGGGCGGGGCTTTCTGCCTATCCGCAAGGCCGGAAAGCTGTGCGTCGATACCGACAAGGTCAGCTTCGGCAATTACTCGGGCCGCACGCAGGATATGGAGATGCGGATGCCTGCCTACGCCCCCGGCACCCGAGTCCTGCTGGTCGATCAATGGGTCGAGACCGGCGGCACCATGGACGGCGCGATCCGTCTCGTGGAGCGTCAGGAAGGCAAGGTTGCGGGCATGGTCGCCATCGCCATCGAAACGAACGAGCGAACGAAGCAGTACCGCGACAGCTACCATTGCGTTTCTGCCGTCCTGCCCGGAACGAATTGGCAGGAGCAATGCGACCGCCAGACTCTCGACAGCTTCGCGACCTACGATCACGAGGCTACCTATCCGGATGCCGGGGTGAGCTAGGTTCATGAGCCGGACGTTCACCGCTGCTTTCTATCGCGGAGACAGAACCTTTGCAGTCGAGCAGATCACATCGCAGGCACCTGGGCAGGGCGAGGTTGCTGTCCGGGTCGCCTATTGCGGCATCTGTGGCACCGATATGCACGTCTATCACGGCAATATGGATGCGCGTGTCGGCCTGAACCGCACGGTTGGGCATGAGATGTCCGGCACGGCCGTGGAGGTTGGAGCTGGGGTCGATAACGTCACTGTCGGCCAGAAAGTCGTCGTCCGTCCGCTCGACCCTTGCGGTGACTGTCCTGCCTGCGAGGCGGGGCATGAGCATATCTGCCACAATCTGAAATTTCTCGGCCTCGATACCAACGGCGCGATGCAGGAAATCTGGACCGTTCCGGCCTATACTCTGCACGTCCTGCCCGATGATCTGCGGATGGACCATGCCGCCCTGATCGAGCCGGTTGCGGTGGCCTGCCATGCCGTGCGGCTCTCGAATGTGCAGGCAGGTGAGGATGTTGTCGTCATAGGCGGCGGTCCCATCGGTATCCTCGTCGCGATGGTGGCGCGGGATGCGGGCGGTACGGTGGTTATCTCTGAAGTGAATCCCCATCGCCTTGCCATCGCGCGGAAATTGAACTTCGACACCGTCAGCCCGACCGAGGCAGACATGCCCGTCGTGATTCAGGAGCGCACGGGCGGCAAAGGCGCGGAGGTCGTTTTCGAGGTCTCCGGCACCCAATCCGGCGTCGATGCCATGACCGCCGTGGCGGCGACGCGCGCGCGGATCGTGATGGTCGCGATCCATGTTGTGAAGCCCGAGATCGACCTGTTCCAATTATTCTGGCGCGAATTGAAATTGATCGGCGCGCGGGTCTACGAGCCTGATGATTATGAAAAAGCTATCGCGATCATCGCGAGCGGCGGTGTCGATGCCGATACGGTCATCACGGATGTCAGCCCTCTGGTCGATATTCAGAAAGCGTTCGAGGCGCTCGACACGACGCCAACGGCAATGAAGAGCCTAATCAGGGTGGGACCGGCTGACAGGCATCCTCTCTGCCCTTGATGTCCTCCACCACGGCGAGCCAGTGGGTGAATGCAACGACCTTTTCAAGGGCATCTCCTTTGCAGTTTCGATGGCGATAGCTCGAACGTCGCAGTCGCGCGTCAAGAGCGCGCGAGCTGGGATGGCATAGCGCAAATTCATCACGACCCACCGCGACAAGCACGCATCTCGATCAAGGTGCGCATGGTGCTGCAATTTCAGCCTTCAAAAGAGCGATGAGGGCCTTATTCAAACCGATCTAATACCCTCGGTGCAAATTAAAGTTTACATTTGATAATGTCATTTTTATGTGACACATTCTTTCTTGGCGATGTTGATTGCCCACTTCGTAGTGCCGTTCGACATGCGTCAATTGCAGCAGATGCGGTCGGGGATTCCCGACCCATCGTGAAGGATACGGAGGATTAAAATGACAGATGATCCGGATAAAGTCTGGCCGACCGGCCTGACTGTCGGAGAGTCAGAAGAGCTTCACGCACAACTCATCGACGGCACACGTGTCTTCGGTGCGATTGCGCTCTTGGCTCATATTCTGGCCGCAGTTGCAACACCTTGGCTCGGATAGGGGGCAGCACATGAATAACGCAAGAATGTGGTGCGTGGTTAACCCAACGGTTGGCCTGCCTCTCTTCTTCATCGGTGTCGCGGCTACGTCGCTCATCGTCCATGCGTCTGTGATGTCGAACTCGTCCTTCATGGGCCAGTTCTTCTCGGGCCAGGAGATGGGTGCCGAAACGGCAGCCCTCGAAACCGACTCGCCGATCAAGACCGTCAGCTCGACGTCTTCGATCAGCGCCAGCCTCGGCGCAGGCGAAGCCTTCATCGTTCTGCCTGATGGACGTACAGGTCGCGTGGTCTTCGATGCGCCGGTCACGCTCGCATCAGCGGATGGAAAGTTGCCACCGCCAGCCGATTGAATGCGGCAATCGTCGCAATCAATCGACACAGACAACGAGATCGCCGTCACGGCGGCGATCTCCTTTCGATAATTCTCTTCGAGGCTGATCGTGTTCAAGCGATACCGCCAATTCGCACTCGTCAAACTGGCCAATCTCGCACCGCGATATTTGCCGTTTGCCGATGTCGCATCGGACGATCTGCCCCTCGGGCGGCTCATGCGGCTTTCGCTGTTTCAGGTGACGGTCGGCATGGCCCTCGTCCTGTTGGTCGGAACGCTGAACCGCGTCATGATCGTCGAGCTCGGAGTTCCGGCCTCGCTGGTTAGCATCATGCTGGCCCTGCCGCTTGTCTTCGCGCCATTTCGGGCACTGATTGGTTACCGCTCGGACACGTATAAATCCGCGTTGGGGTGGCGTAGGATTCCCTACATCTGGAAAGGCACGATGCTACAATTCGGCGGTTTCGCGATCATGCCTTTCGCATTGCTCGTGCTGTCGGGCTTCGGCGAGTCTCACGATGCGCCGGTCTGGCTCGGTTACAGCGCGGCGGCGCTTGCCTTCCTTCTCGTCGGAGCCGGGGTCCATATGGTGCAGACCGTCGGTCTCGCTCTCGCCACCGATCTCGTTCCGCCCCGTGACCAGCCGAACGTCGTCGGTCTCATGTATGTCATGCTGCTCGTCGGTATGGGTGTGAGCGCCATGGTCTTCGGAGCTTTACTCGAAAATTATTCCGCCGGTCGTCTGATTCAGGTCATCCAGGGCGCGGCAGTCTTTACGATCTTCGTCAACGTCTTCGCGATCTGGAAACAGGAATCCCGTGACAGGAGCCGCGCAATCGCTGCGATCCCGCAGCCCGAATTCAGTGAAGCTTGGCGTCGCTTCATCGCGGGCAAAAACGCCCTGCGCCGGTTGATCGTGATTGCCCTGGGCACGGCAGCTTTCGGAATGGCCGATGTCCTGCTCGAACCTTATGGCGGTCAGATCCTGGGGATGACCGTCAGCGAAACGACGCGGCTGACAGCGACGCTGGCCTGTGGCGGTATCGTCGGATTCGGATTAGCGTCCCGAGTTCTCAGTCGCGGGGCGGACCCGATCACGATGGTCTGGTACGGTGCTTTGGTCGGTGTTCCGGCCTTCGCGGCCATCATTCTGTCGGCGACGTGGCAGATACCCGCCATCTTCATCATCGGTGTTCTGCTCACGGGTTTCGGTGCGGGCCTCTTCAGCCACGGCACTCTTACGGCAACAATGCGCATGGCACCGAAAGAGCAAACCGGCCTCGCGCTGGGCGCTTGGGGCGCAGTGCAGGCGACGGCGGCGGGCATTGCTATTGCCATCGGCGGCGTCATACGGGACGTCATCGTCAATACGCCTGATGCTGACTGGTTCGGGCCGGGAACGGCCTATCTCGCAGTCTTCGGACTTGAAATCGCTCTACTGACACTCACCCTCATCGCAGTATACCCGCTGCGATTTGGAAAATTGGCAAACGGACCAGGCTCTGGCATGGTCCCATTATCCGGACGATCATAGGAGGCACCAATGACAACGCTGATAACGAGACTACTCGCAAATGCTGGCGCGGCATCCGAAGCGTCTACGGCGCTGCAATCCAGCGGATTTTCTGACGAGGCGGTCGGCGTCATCAGCGGCTCCGAAGCCGATGCCCGCGCAGCCATGGCCGACATGGGTGTCAGTGACGAGGCTGCTTCGGCTTATGCAAGCGGTATTGCGGGTGGCAATGCCCTCGTCTCAGTACGGGCGCCTTTCGGTCAGGCGGGTCGCGCGATCACGGCGCTCAAGAAATTCGACACCATTGATGTCGGTCTCGAAAACGAGGATGTCCATATCGAAGCGAAGGACGATCCGGCCTATGCCAATGACAGCATCATCAAGGGCAACAAGAAGTTTCTGACCTCTGATGGCGCTACTGAGTCAGGCGCGCACTACATGACATTAGGCGGCCTTTTGTCGAGCAACCAGCGCGGCAAAGCGAAGGTCGATACGTCTACCATTTCATCCAAATTCGGCATGAAACTGATCAAGCAGCCCAAGGCCAAGAAGAACCTGCTGACTGACAACCCGACACCGTTCTCAAGCCTGTTTGGCATGAAACTGATCAAGAAATCACGGGACGGCAAAAAGCCCCTGATCGACAATCCGACTCCATTCTCCTCGGCGCTCGGCTGGCCTGTACTGGCAGATCGCGACTAGAATGATCCGATATTGACGGCGTCGGTCTTTGGCTGACGCCGTCACATGACGCCGTCATTTTCCGTTGTGACCAACCGTTGCGGATCAACAGGTTGTTCAAAGGCTGGAATGTGCTAGATCGCGAGAAGTATGAACGATCGAGCGCAAATGCCCCGTAGACCCGTAGACCATCCCAGCAGGATCGCTCTTGCCAACGAGCTTCATGCGCGGCCCTTTGCGCTGCTCAATGCGCCCTGTCGCGTGTCGCATCTGTCTTTGACCTGCGATCCGGAAGGGTTCGATTACGCCCGAGATCACCTCATCGCCCTCTGCGATCGGATGGGTGCGCCCCATCCTGCCGAACGCGCTCCGCAAATGCTTGTCGATTTTGGTCGTTTCCGCCTCAAATGGGAGCAGCATACGGAATTCGTCGCCCTTACGGTTTTTACCGGACCTGCGGCGAAGGGAACGCCGCCTTTCGATGCCCCGGCGCTTGGTCTTTTGCCGCATGACTGGCTGGAGGATTTGCCCGGAACGGTGCTCGCCGCCATCCATGTTCATTGCGAAACCAGTGACGTTGCGTTCGAGAAATCTGTCCCTGATCATCTGCGCGGGTTGTTTTTCCGACAATCCCTGATTGGCGGAAGCTTCTTTGACGATACTGCCCGGTTCTGGGGCGATTTCCGGGTCCATGAAGACGGTTTCATGCGGTTTGCGGTCGCCTGCCAATCCAATTTCGAAGAGGCTTTGCTTGGCAGGATCGTCCAGCGCTTGATCGAGGTCGAAACTTACCGCGCCGCTTCCATGTTGGCTCTGCCCGAAGCGCGGGGGCTATGGCCGAGACTGAACGAAATCGACCGTGCTCTCGCCGAAGCGACGGGCAGCATCGGTGCATCCGCACTCGAAAGCGAGCGCGCCGTTCTCGACCGCATCACGGAGTTTTCCGCGGAGATCGAGGAGATGACCTCGAAGAATGCCTACCGGCTCGACGCCAGTCGTGCCTATTCGCAGATCGTCTGGCGACGGCTTGAGGTGCTGTCCGCCAGCCCCTTACCGGGCTTGATCGACCTGAAGGCTTTCATGAGTCGCCGATACGATCCCGCGATGCGGTCTTGCGAGGCGACAAGGGTGCGTCTGGCCAGTCTGTCCGAACGCGCCACACGCGTCGCTACCCTTTTGAGAACCCGCATCGACGTGGTTCTGGAAGAGCAGAACCGCGAACTCCTTAGCTCGATGGACCGGCGCAGCGCACAGCAATTGCGTCTTCAGGAAACCGTCGAGGGTGTCTCGGTCGTCGCGATCAGCTATTATGCTGTGGGTCTGGTGTCGCTCTTGCTCGCGCCGCTGGGCAAGGTGGCCGGTCTGTCGGAAACCTGGGTCAAGGCCGCAGCTGTCATTCCCATTTTGCTGCTCGTCTGGCTTTTCATCCGCCGGATCAAAGCACGGGCGATGAGGGAGTAGTGCGGGGCGTTTGAGAATCCAGCTCATCGAACTACAATCACGACGTCATCAAACGATAGGAATCGCATGATCGTCTGGCTCGTTTTCCTCGGTCTGGTCTTCATCGCCGCGTCGAGCGGAGCCGTTTTCACGCCCGGTCCATGGTATGACGACATGAAGAAGCCATGGTGGAACCCGCCAAAATGGGCTTTTCCCGTCGTCTGGTCGATCCTCTATATCATGATCGCGATAGCGGGTGGACTGATCTGGAAGGCGGAAGGCTTCGGAACAGCAATGACCTTCTGGGCTGTGCAACTCGTTCTCAACGCGCTGTGGTCCGCGTTGTTTTTCGGCATGAGGCGGATGGATCTGGCCTTCTACGAAGTCTGTTTTCTGTGGATCAGCATCGTCGGCTTCATCGTGACCGCGTGGCCCGTCTCGCAACTGGCGGCTTTGCTTTTTATGCCGTATCTCGCTTGGGTGACGACGGCAGCGACGTTGAACTGGACGGTCTGGAGCCTGAATCCAAAAGGGGCGCCGGCGGCCTAATTCGGCTGGCCCATACGCATTCGCAAGTCGCCCAGATGCGCCACGAACGCTGCGCTGAGCCAGAAGGCAACCCACAGCGGAGCATCTGGTGCGACCAGCGCCGCGCGCAGGGCGAGGATGAGGGCGATACCGGATGCGGCATTGAACAGCAACGACCGAGCCGTCAACTCCAGCCGCTGCCGCATCCATAAGAGGGCCGCCGTTTCGACCACGAGCACTGCAATCGCAATATCGGCGACCGCTCCCGAGCGGAAGAGGGTCAGGGCCCAGTCCGGCACGGCTAGCGTGCCGAAAGACCGAGGAGTTGCTGCATATCCTTCAGGAAGACCCGCAGATGCGCCAGCGGTTCGCGCCGAACGAGCTTCTTGTTCAGATAGGATTCCCAAGTCAGGCGTTGCACATCGGGATCACGGCACATCTTTACGAATTTCTCGCGGCGGGAGTCGCTATGATACCAGAAATACTGCAACATCCCGAGGATGAAGAAGACGCGGCCATGGTCCTTCATGAACCGTTTTCGCGCGGTCTTCAGAGCCTTGGCTGATCCTGTTGCCATCAACTGTTCGGTTGCATCCGCGCTCAATTCACCCGACAGCATTGCGTAATAGATGCCTTCCCCGGAGGAGGGCGCAACGACCCCAGCGGCATCCCCCGCCAGCAGGACCGCGCGGCCATCATCCCAGCGGCGCATGGGCTTCAGCGGCAAGGGCGCGCCCTCGACACGGATCGTCTCGGCATCGCCCAACCCGGCGTCTTCACGCAGTTTGCGGGTGGCTTCCTTCAGACTGTGCCCCTTCACGGCGGAGCCGCAGCCGATGCTCGTATGCGCCCCATGCGGGAACACCCAGCCGTAGAAATCGGGAGAGATGTCGCCATCGTACACGACATCGCAACTCGTTGGATCGAACTTCTCGGTCGCTTCTGTCGGTGACTTGACGATCTCGTGGTAGGCAAAGACATAGGGAGGCCGCTTCTTCGGTCCGAAGATCGCGCGCCGGACCGCGGAATTTGCCCCATCGGCTCCGATCACGGCGCGGGCTGTTACCTTGGCCGCAGTTTCGCCCTTCGGTGTTACCGTGAGAACCACGGCTCCGTCATCGCGATAGACGAGGCTGTCGAACTGTCCGGTCATTCGCGTCGCGCCAGCCTTCTCGGCACGGTCGCGTAGCCATGGATCGAAGACATCGCGGTCCACCATCCCGACATAGCCCCGGTCGCCGATATCCATGCGGACCTTTTCGCCTTTCGGCGAGATGATCCGGGCCGCACCGATGCGGGCGGTCAGTAATTCCATTGGGATCGCATAATCGCGGATTGCTCGGGTCGGGATTGCGCCGCCGCAGGGCTTGATCCGGCCTTCCTTGTCGATCATCAGGACTCGGTGGCCGCGTCGGGCCAGATCATGGGCGGCGGTTGCACCCGAAGGGCCACCCCCGACGACGACGACATCATAATCCGTGTTCATAATCTTACTCCGCCGGTTGCAGAATGAGGGGGCCTTGGGGTGAGGGGCGTTCGGTCTCTGGGCGCGCTCCGATGCGGGTCGCGATCATGGCGGCGGCGATAAAGAGCGCTGCCTCCGCGCCGAAGACGATGGCAAAGGACAGAGGAACGTCGCCGGTAATTGCCCGCGTGGCGTCGATGGCGACCGTGCCGAGAAAACCCCCCAAGCCGAAGGCGACGGCCTGCGCCGCGCCCCACAGTCCCATGCGGATGCCTTCGCGGGAGCCGCCACCGCCGCCCGCCAGTGTCATCATCGTTCCGATGGCCGCGACGGCGAAGACACCATTCGCAAATCCGAGGATGAAGACGTTCGCTTTCAGCGGCCATTCGGGGGCGAGAGAGGCTGAAGCGGCGAGGAAGGCAAGCGCGATGCCCGAGCCGATACAGCCGGTCACCGTGAATACCTTCAGGATTTCGGGCTTCCGGCGCGCCATCAGAGTTCCGGCGATCCCGACCAGCGCCATGCCCATGAACACGCCGCCATGCTGCATCCCGCCAAGCTGCGTCGATTCCCCCGGCGTCATGCCGTAGAGCAATCCTGCAAATGGTTCGAGGATCAGGTCTTGCGTGCTGTAGGCCAGCATCGCGACGAAAACGAAAATCGTGAACAGCCGCGCCTGCGGGTCGGCCCATGTCTCGTTAAAGCTCTGGCGGAAGGATATCTTCTCGCTCGGTTCGGATGCGTCATCCCCGATGACGGCCCGCCGCTCGATGCCCAGGACGGCAAGTCCTGCAATCGAGCAGGAGATCAAGCCGGCAATGGCCGTGACGGTTATCAGGCGCTCATGGGAATAGGGATCGAGATATTGGCCCGAGATGATGGCTGTCGCCACGATCCCAGCGATCATCATCATCCAGACGATGGTTGCTGCGGCGGGGCGGCGGGTCGGTGCCGTCCGGCTCGCGAGTAAGGCTAGCAGAGACGTACCCGCTGCCCCGATCCCGAACCCGATCAAGATGAAACAGAGTGCTGCCGCCGCGATGGCCAGATAGAAACTCCCCTCGAAGAGGAGAGTAGTTGCTGCGGCACCGGTCCCCGCAAGAGCCAGCATGACCAGCCCCGCGATAATCCAGCGGGTGCGCGAACCGCCGCCATCGGCACCATGCCCCCATATGGGGCGTGAAATCTGAACGCCATAATGCAGGCCAACGAGGGCACCGGGGATCATCGCCGCCAGCCCGAGTTCAACCACCATCACGCGGTTCAGCGTCGATGTCGTGAGCACGACGATGGACCCCAGTGCCGCTTGCACCAGCCCGAGGCGGATGATCGACAGCCAACTCAAGCCGGGAAGTCCCGTGTCACTCCTCATCTTATCATCCTCTTATCCAACGGTCCCGGCGAGCGCGCGCAGTGCAAAGGCCGTCATCATCATTCCGGTGACGTAGAGGCCGACGCCGATGGCGCTGTACCAGATCGCAAATCGAACGGGATCGCGCAGGAAGCGGGTCATGCATCCGACCTGCACGGCCAGCAGCGCGGCGACTGCCATCGCATAAGCAATCATGTTCCAGTAGATCAGCAGCGCGACGACACCGAGTTGCGCTGCCGCCATCACCACGCAGGCAACCCGCGCCGCGCCGGACACACCGAGCTGAACTGGAAGGGTCCGCACGCCAAGCTGCGTATCGCCTTCGATCGCCTTGAAATCGTTGAGAGTCATGATGCCATGCGCGCCGATGCCATAGAGAAGCGCGATGGCCGCAATTTCGGGTGACGGTGCCGTCCCGAGGGCGGCAGCGGCGGCGGTGATCCACGGCAATGTCTCGTAGGATAACCCGACCGCGAGATTGCCCCACCATCCATTCAACTTCAGTCGAAACGGCGGCGCACTATAAGACCAGGCGAGAGCAACGCCGATGATGGCGGCTCCGAACACCCACCAGCCCAGCAAGCTGGCGAACAGCAGCGAGAACAAGGATGTGGCGATTGCCACGAACAAACCCCACTGGCCCGGCATTCGCCCGGAGGGGATAACACGTTGCGGCTCGTTGATCTTATCGACATGGCGGTCGAACCAGTCGTTGACGGCCTGACTTGCACCACAGACGAGCGGTCCTGCCAACAAAACGCCGCCTGCAATGTAGAGCCATCTGTCTGAAACGACTCCCCCGACCGAGATCGCCCCGCAGGCGTACGCCCACATCGGAGGAAACCACGTAATCGGCTTGAGCAATTCAAGCACTGCGCCCGGTTTGGGGGCGGTGCTCTGCACCGACATTGGAGTAGTGTGCTCGACCATCCTCGAAAGGTAAATCGAGCCTTAGCGAGTGTCAATTAATAGTGACACATATTTGTAAGTTTAAATTGACACTTTTGCAAGGCGTGCGCGATCAGCTATCGTCGCCGAAATCTTCGAGACCGTAGCGCTTGAGCTTGATGTAGAGGCTCTGCCTGCTGAGGCCGAGGAGATCGGCGGCGGACGCGCGATTGTTATTCGTCTGATTCAGCGCCGCCTCAATGCACATCTTCTCGATGACATCGACTGAATCGCGGATCAACTCCTTCATCGGAACGCGGCCCACGAGTTCGGAGATTCCATTCGGGTTCGTTTCGGCACCGAACGGTTGGGCTGGCAGCGCACGCTCGCGGCGGCTGCCTTCGGAGATAATGAGGATGAACCGTGTTTCGTCGCCCACCATCGTCGAAGAAGCGGAAACCGACACGTCGTTCGATGCCCCGGCTTCGCCCCGTGCGATGGTTGCGAAATTGGTGACGCGGCCTTCCTTTTTCAGCTTCGAGATCAGAACTTGGCTGTCGACGGAAGACGCACCGAGCCAATTGCTGATCTGCCGCCCGACGATCCGGTCCTTGTTCAACGCCTGAACGAGATCGAGGAATTGCTCGTTGACCTCGACAACCGTGCCTTGCGTGTCGAGCAGGGCAACGCCTTCGGGTAAGTTCTTGAGAAGTTCGATATCCTGATCGTTGCGCGTTTCGGCGATATCCGTGACAGTTCCGGTGCGGTCGAACTTGATGAGCAGATTGTTCTGACCATTCTCGCGGAACGGTTCGACGGAGACGAGGCAATCCTGCCCATCGAAGGCGACCTTGGACTTGAAGCTCTTTGCGCTGCCCTTGTAATGGGCCTCGGTCATGATCTCGACGCCATTCTTGCGCGAGGCACGGTCGAGGATATTGGCGGCGGAATCTCCGGCGAGTTTCTCAGCATCCTTGCCGAACAGCGCTCCGGCGGAGCGGTTGGCATCCATGATCGTGCGCGTGGCGCCATCGACCACGATTACCGCGCGCTTGGCCATCTGGAAGATTGTCCGGTAGCGCGCTTCAGTTTCCCGCAATTTGCGATAATCGGCTTCCAGTTCCATCTGCGCCTGAACCAGACGCGACTGGGCATTGGCGACCTTGCTCTGGTTTTCACCGAACGCGAAGATCGGTCCGCTCTCGGACAGGCGAACGAAGCGATAGACGACCGGTAAGTCCGGGCCACGGTCACCGGGATGGTTTATCTGCCGTGCGGACGTGATCGCCTCTTTTTTGGCATCGGCGAGCAGCGTATCGACTTTCTCGACCGTCTCCATGGTGACGATATCGGTGAATTTCTGTCCGATCCAGTGATCTGCCTTGTAATCCTTGAAGCCGTGGTCGCGATAGGCGAGATCCTGGATATGGCCATCTTCGGATATGATCAGCGACACATCCGATCCCCGCATTACCAATCTGGCGATGTCGGTGTCGTCCATGTCATGGAAATGTGCCGTTGGCTCGTCGAACTCGCGAACTTCCTCGGCAACGCGCAGGGATGTCGCGCGGGCGGTCATGAGGTTTTGAGATGCGGATTCGTGCATGGAGTGTATGTTCCACTCGTTTCAGGGTTCTCGACGTAGAATCTCATGGTTCATTGCCGCCCGAAACGTAAGGAACAATGGCATCATCGTAAGCCGTGTGACTGATAGATCGTATTCGAACAGGTTCATCACAAGGCGTCAGTCTGCCCGTTCCCATTATATGTATGACGGATTTCCATATGTAAACTAAAATAAGCGTCAATTTAAGTTGACACTTTTATGAATCGGACGTTACCTTTCCCGTATCGACGCGGTTTTAGGGACATGAATGCCGGTGGAAATCAAGGATTTAGAACGCACGGGGTCACTCTATACACCCGAACAACGCAGTCGGAGAGATTCGACGCGCTGGACGCTCGTTCAGGGAATCCTTGCACCGGTTCAGTTCCTCGTTTTTCTCGTCAGTCTAGCGCTGATCCTCAGATATCTCGCTACGGGTGAAGGTCTTTGGGCGGCGAACGTGTCGGTCATCATCAAGACTTTTGTCCTCTACGCCATCATGATCACCGGCTCGATCTGGGAGAAAAAGGTCTTCGGCCAGTATCTCTTCGCCCATGCGTTCTTCTGGGAAGACGTCTTCTCGATGGCCGTTCTGGCGCTGCACACTGCTTACCTGTTCGCGACCTTCGGTGGCTGGCTCTCTGCGCAGGGTCTTATGGTCCTCGCATTGGCGGCCTACTTTACCTACGTCGTCAATGCCGGTCAATTCCTCTGGAAGCTGCGGGTCGCCCGCCTTGAAGGGTCGCTTTCGGGCGTCGAGGTGGCGTGATGGATGCGCCCGATCTCAAATCTGCCGCCTGTGGTTCCAGTGCCGCCGAACCTTTGCGCCAGCGTGGCCAGCATGAAGTCTTTTGCGGCCTGACCTCAATCATCTGGCTGCACCGCAAGATGCAGGATGCCTTCTTCCTGATCGTCGGTTCGCGGACCTGCGCACATTTGATGCAATCTGCGGCAGGGGTAATGATCTTTGCCGAGCCGCGCTTCGGCACCGCTATCATCGATGAACGTGATCTGGCAGGCATGGCAGACATGCATGAGGAGCTTGATCGAGTTGTTGACCGGTTGCTCTCGCGCCGCCCGGATATCAAAATGTTGGTGCTGGTCGGCTCCTGCCCCTCCGAGGTCATCAAGCTCGACCTCGACCGCGCGGCCCAGCGTCTCAACAAGGTTCATGCGCCCGATCGCCGGGTGCTTGCGTACTCAGGCAGTGGCATCGAAACGACGTTCACGCAGGGCGAAGACAACTTCCTGACCGCTCTTGTGCGGGATATGCCGGTCCAGTCCGAAACCGCGCCTGCCTCGCTTCTGGTCGTCGGCGCCATGTCGGATATCGCCGAAGATCAGTTCGAGCGCATCTTCCGCAGTCTGGGGCTGGAAGATTTTTCGTTCCTGCCCGCGCGGCGCAGCACCGAAATCCCGGCGATTGGCCCCAATACCCGCTACATCCTCGCCCAGCCCTATCTCGGCACAACCGCTAGTGAACTGGAACGACGCGGGGCGCAGCGTATCGAAGCGCCGATGCCCTTGGGCGAAGAGGGAACGACCGCTTGGCTGCGGGCTATCGCCGATACCTTCGGTGTCGAAGCGGAGCGGTTCGATGCGATCACCGGACCGGGCCGTGAGCGGGCAAAGAAGGCCGTCGCCCATTATCGCGAAACCCTCGAAGGTAAGCGTATTTTCCTTTTTCCGGACTCGCAGCTCGAACCGTCCATCGCGCGGTTCCTGCATCGCGAAACGGGAGCGGAAATCGTCGAGATCGGCACACCGTTCCTGCATCGTCGGCACACGCAGCCCGAGTTTGACCTGCTGCCCGATACGGTCGCCGTGAGCGAGGGGCAGGACGTGGACAAGCAGATTGATCGCTGCCGCGCCGCCGATCCGGACTTGATCGTCTGCGGCATGGGCCTTGGCAATCCGTTCGAGGCGGAGGGCAGGGCGACGAAGTGGTCCATCGAACTCGTCTTTTCGCCTATCCATGGATACGAGCAGGCTGGCGATCTTGCCGAGTTGTTCGCCCGTCCGCTCTCCCGCCGCGCTGCGCTGGAGGTGGCCGTCTGATGCAGCTCACCATCTGGACATATGAAGGCCCTCCCCATGTTGGCGCGATGCGGATTGCTGCATCGATGCGCGACTTGCATTTCGTGCTGCACGCGCCGCAGGGCGATACCTATGCGGACCTTCTGTTCACGATGATCGAGCGCCGCAAGACACGCCCGCCTGTGACTTACACGACGTTTCAGGCCCGCGATCTGGGCGGTGACACGGCGGAAATTTTCAAGACCGCATGCCGTGATGCCGTCGAACGATTTACGCCACAGGCGGTTCTGGTCGGCTCGTCCTGCACCGCCGAATTGATTCAGGACGATCCGGGCGGCCTCGCCAAGACGCTGGGTCTGTCGATCCCGGTCATCCCGCTCGAATTGCCGTCCTACCAGAAGAAAGAAAACTGGGGTGCGGCGGAGACATTCTACCAGCTCATTCGCGGTTTCGCGGGGGGGCGCACGCCGGAGCCAAAGGAAGAGGGCGCGCCGAAGACCTGCAACATCCTCGGTCCGACTTCGCTGGGATTCCGCAATCGGGACGATATCGTCGAGGTTCAAAAGCTGCTGGCCATCCTCGGTGTCGAGGTGAACGTCATCGCGCCGCTCGGGGCCAGCCCTGCCGACCTGACCCGCATCCCGAATGCCGATTTTAATATCCTGTTGTATCCGGAGATCGCCGACACGGCGGCCCGTTGGCTGGAACGCGAATTCAAGCAACCGACCGTTCGCACGGTGCCTATCGGCGTTGGAGCAACCCATGAATTCATCCGCGAAGTGGCGGAACTGGCCGGTGTCGATCCTACGCCCGCTCTCCTGTCGGAAGAGGAACGTCTGTCCTGGTATTCGCGCTCGATCGACTCCAACTATCTGACCGGCAAGCGCGTCTTCATCTATGGCGATGCGACCCATGCGGTTGCGGCGGCGCGGGTGGCGGAGAAGGAGCTTGGCTTCAAGGTTTGCGGCCTCGGCACCTATGCCCGCGAATTCGCCCGCGATATTCGGAGCGCCGCCAAGGAATACGATGTCGAACCGCTCATCACGGACGATCACCTCGAAGTCGAAGACGCGATCATTGCCGCCCAACCAGAGTTGGTCCTCGGCACACAGATGGAGCGCCATGTCGCCAAGCGCCTGCGCATTCCCTGCGCGGTGATCTCGTCGCCGATCCACGTGCAGGATTTCCCCGCCCGGTATTCTCCGCAGATGGGTTTCGAGGGCGCGAATGTGATCTTCGATAGCTGGGTCCACCCGCTGACGATGGGTCTGGAAGAACACCTGTTGACCATGTTCCGGGACGATTTCGAATTCAGTGACAACGCTCAGGCCTCGCATCTCGCGGCGATTGGCGGGGGCAGCGAACATGAGGAACCCGCCCAAGAAGAAGACCAGCCCGAAGCGCCCGCCGAGGATGGCGTGCTCTCATGGGCCAATGATGCCGAGAAGGAACTGAAGAAGATCCCATTCTTCGTGCGTGGCAAGGCTCGCCGCAACACGGAGGCTTTCGCCGCCGAACAAGGCGTAAGCCTCATAACCGTGGAGACGCTGTATGACGCAAAAGCCCATTTCGCTCGATAGAGCACGGGCTGCAAAAGGCGTGGTTGTGCCGAACGCAGTGCCGATCCGGGTCACGATGGTCACGCTCGACAATCATATGTCGAGCGCTGTTGATCGCGCGCGCGTCGCACTCGCCAAGGAGCTTCCGGGCCTGGAACTGAGCGTTCATGCCGTGACAGAATGGGGCGAAAACGACGATGCGGCGGAAGCCTGCCGCCGGGATATCGAAACGGCGGATATCGTCGTTGCGAACATGATCTTTCTCGAAGAGCACGCGATCCGGCTGGCGCCATGGCTGAACGCGCGCCGTGAGGAGTGCGATTGCGTAGTCGGGGCGATGTCGGCTGCCGAGGTCGTGAAAACCACGAAGCTGGGCGATTTCAATATGTCCAAGCCCACGGGCGGGGCCATCGGAATGCTCAAGCGCCTGCGCGGCAAAAGCAAGAATGGTGTTTCCGCCGGTCGCGGCCAGATGAAGCTGCTGCGCCAACTGCCCAAGCTGCTGAAATACATCCCCGGCAAGGCGCAGGACGTGCGCGCGTATTTCCTGACCCTTCAATACCTGTTGGCCGGATCGGACGAGAACATCACGAACCTCGTTCGCTTTCTCATCGGTCGTTATGCGGCGGGCGAGCGCGAAGTTCTGCGCGGTGTGGTCACGCCGGTCGATCCGAAGCACTACCCGGAAGTCGGCCTCTATCACCCCGCCATTAAGGACCGGGTGACGGACGATTTGGTGGCGCTGAACAAGCTGCCCGCATCGGCGCTGCAATCGGGTGGCACGGTCGGTGTTTTGCTGATGCGCTCGTATATCCTCGCGGACAACACCGCGCATTACGATGGCGTGGTGGCGGCGCTGGAAGCAAAGGG
>CALHLW010000137.1 GCA_938034615.1 uncultured Neomegalonema sp.
AAAACCAACCGCATCCGGATCTAGCGCGGGCGATTTCGGTCACGCCGTATCGGTCGCCTTTACGGATCGGAGTTATCTGTGCTTGTTCTTCGGCTTTTTCGTTTGCGGGTTTCACGTGGCGTTTATCCAGACCCATATGCCCGCCTATGTCATGGATCTTGGCCTTGCCGCATCTATCGGGGCCTGGTCGCTGGCATTGATCGGCCTGTTCAATATCGCCGGGTCGTTCTTTGCAGGATGGTCGGGCCAACATTTATCGAAGAAAACCGTCCTAAGCGGCATCTACTTTGCGCGCGCCGTAGTGATCTCGCTGTTTATTCTTGTGCCGGTCTCTGAGGCCAGTGTACTGGCATTTTCCGCCGTAATGGGCCTGCTCTGGCTTTCAACCGTGCCATTGACGATGGGACTTGTGGCGCAGACACAAGGGTTGAAGTTCCTATCAACCTTGACGGGTCTAGTTTTCTTCAGTCACCAAACTGGCAGTTTCATCGGTGCTTGGCTTGGTGGTCGCATTTATGACGTGACACAAGACTACACGCCTATGTGGTGGGCTGCGGTGGTGCTGGGCCTGTTGGCGGCGTTGATCCACCTCCCCATTCGCGAAGAGCCAGGACCACTTGCGCGGGCCGAAGCGGGAGCTGATGCATGATCTGATTGGCGGACAGAACCTGTCACGAATGTCTCCTTCCGGCGATTATCTGCCGTCATCTTTTGCGGTGCAGCGATAGTGCAGTTCCCGAGTGACCTCCTGTCGATGCGGAGAAAGGCACCGCACGGTTGACATGCTGGGAAAATCCCGGTTAATTGTTCATGTTATGTTCAATTGACGGGAGACATTGTGCGACACTGGAACTGGGACGAGATGGTGGAGGCGAACCGGGAGAAGCTGATTGGGCTGCTCGCGGGGCTGTTTGTCCTGCTCGGGTCCGGGGGTCGGGTGACGCGGGTTGTCTGGCGGCAGGTTCTGGCGCGGTTGGTGCCGATGGAATCGGCGTTGCGGCGGCTGATCTGTGTCGCGGCGCGTGATTTGACGGTAGAGGTCGGCCCTGCGAGGGCCGGGTCGAAGGCGACGGGCAAGCGGCAGGGAGCGGCGGATCGCGCGGTCTTTGCGCTGACCGACGCGCTGCGTGATCCTGATCCGAAGCCTCGGAGCGTTCCGAAGGCGAAGGAGCCGCGAATCCTGTCTCTCGATGAGTGGGTGCCACGCGAGAGCGCAAAAGAACCCGCCGATGACGATGTGCTGGATGCTTCGGCGTTGTTGCGACGGTTGGAGGCGCTGAAGGTGGCATTGGATGATCTGCCCGCACAGGCGTTACGGCTGGCGCGCTGGATGGCGCGGAACGAGCGGGCGCGCAACGGCGGGACATGGCGGCGGTTTTATGCGATCCGTTCGGGGCGACCTCCTGGTCATCGGGCCGGAGGCAAGCGCCCGGTGGATGAGGTGCTTGCCACCTGCCACGATCTCGCGCTGCGCTGTCGGGATATGGTCGAGAAAGAGCGCAGGGCCGCGACATAAGGGGGATGTTTGCGCCTATTTTGTCCGTATACTGACTTTATAGGCCCGAACAGCGGCGCAATGTCTGCCCTGTCAGCACATCGCCGGAGACGGTCAGCCTTTCGCCCTGCGGCTCCAGCCGGTAGAGGGCGCGTTGCGGGATGATGGTCCGGGCTTCCGTTTCCATCAGCGTGGCGATGAGGTCGTAGCCTTCGTCCTGAAAGATCGCGTTCTTGAACCGGGCATTGCTGGCCCTGACGCGCAGGCCATTCGGATCGACGGTCACGCGCGTCGGGCTGTCGTTTTTTTGGCAGGCGGCACGATCCACATCCCAAACGCCGAGAAGGTAAGGAGGCAGTTTGGGGATCGTCGTCGTGCCGTCGGGGTCGACCGCTGTTCCGGTCACGCGCGCGAGTCGGGTGGCTTCGGGCGCGCGTTCCTCAGTGAGTGGCTTCTTGCCGGAGATGTCGGCCCCGCCGCTGAGAAAGCGCGTGGCGACCCAGCCGGAGGTGCCGCTTCCGGAGTTGACCTCGCACCAGTCGCCCGCATCGGTGCAGTCAAGAATCATCAGGCCCGATTCGCCCGCTTTCAGTTTCGCGATGACGGCGTTGCCGGTGCCCGGACCCGAGCGCATGTTGAGCGAACTGCCTGCGCCGATGCCGCTCACGCTATAGGGGCTTTCGGTGGAAACTATCGAGCGCCATGGCGCAGCGGCGTCCGGTTTTGCGAGGGGGTCGGGCGGCCCTTCGAGATATTGGGCCGCGACCCAGCCATCGAGGTCTTTCCCATCACCGATCCTGCACCAATCGCCCTTTGCCGTGCAATCGGTCACGCGCAGTCCCGTTCGATCCGCTGCCAGCTTTGCGATGACCGGGTTCGAGGGGCCGGGTCCGCTGCGCACGTTCAGGACGCTGCCGGTCGAAAGGCCCGTGACCCGATAGAGCGTTTCGTGGGTCGATTGAGCCTGCGCAGTGTTGATTGCAACCGGAGAGAGAACCAACGACAGGGCGAGGAGGAGCGGTTTCATGAGCAGGTTTCCGATATCGGGGGCCGATCCCACCATGGCCGCTGGTCATGTCGGAATTGCGGCCAGTGCCATGCACCGACCGCAAGTAGTATTTCTAGCGCTTGGGGATACGCAAGACCTGACCCGGATAGATTTTGTCCGGGTCCGAGAGCATGGGCCGGTTCGCCTCGAAAATCTCGTTGTAATGGGCACCGTTGCCGTAGTGCTGCTTGGAGATACCCCAGAGGGTTTCACCCTTGGCGACGGTATGGAAGGCCGAGCCTTCAGCTCCAGCAGCCCCGCTGGCCCCTTCCGCGCCTTCCTTTGCGGCTTCGATCCGGTCATTCACGCGGGCAACCCCGGCGATATTGCCGACCGCGACGATGATCTTCTCGCGCAACTCGTCGGCCATCTTCTTGCCGCGCAGCTCCACCTCGTCGCCTTTGACGTCGATCTCGACATCCTTGGTATCGAGGCCGTGGCTCTCGACTTCCTTCCGCAAGTCGTCAGCGGAGGGGGTCTTGTCGTCGTCGCCACCAATGCCAAGGCGCTTTCCTGCGCGTTTCACGAAGTCGATCAGTCCCATGCGTCGTAATCCCGATTATGAAGTCAGAAGGGGAACATGGTTATGGCCGGGGCTTGCGTCAACAGTAACGAAGCGGTCGATTCGCGATTGACAGAACGGTGTTCTCCCATGGACGGTGCGCGGAATTGCAAGGGGAGCAGGGCATGGCGAAGCGGAAAATGCTGGTCGAGTTCGGAATCGGCACGTCGCTGCGGCGGCAGGATTATACCGAGGCCGCGTGTCGGGCCGTGCGCGATGCGCTGTGGCGGAATTCGATCAATGTGGCGGAAGTGTTCGGCTTTCCGAAAGAGGCGATGATCCTCGATGTGGTCATCGGCGTGGCAGAGCCGGAGGCGGTGGATGCGCAGGCGGTCGCCGCGCTGTTCCCCTATGGTCAGCCGAGTGTGTCAGTTTCGCGCGGCGGGCTGGACGTGCCACGCGCGGATGGGGGAAAGCCGACGGTGATTGCGAATGCGGCCATCACCGTCTCGTTCGATATGGAAGAGACTGGCGGTATGGAGGCGGTGGCATGAGCGGCGAGCAACGCCTGATTATCGAAACGGGTATGGGCACCGACCTGCATGGCGGCGACGTGACCAAGGCCGCTCTGCGGGCCGTGGATGACGCGATGCGGCGGTCATCGTTGCCGATCTTCGGCTCCATCGGCATGGACCATGCGCAGATGCGGGTGCAGGTGACGGTCGGCACCCATGATCCGGCGGCGGTCGATATCGATGAGGTCGCCGCGCATTTGCCACGCGGCGCGGTTACGGTTCGCGCGGTTGAGGGTGGAATGAAGCTGGAAGACGGGATCGTGGTCGTAACGGCGGCGGTCGAAGCGTTCCTGCCCTTGCAGACGGGCCAATGGCGGTTGTCGGATGCGAGTGGGAGTGACAATACTCGCGCCTGACCCCTGGAGATCGGAGGGCTACCATGATCGACGGTATCACCGGCATCCACCACATCACGGCTCTCGCGGGCGATGCGGTGCGGACGGACACGTTCTATACGCGGATGCTGGGCCAGCGCCGGGTGAAGAAGACCGTGAATTTCGACGCGCCGGAGGTTTATCACCTCTATTACGGTGACCGGGTCGGCACCCCCGGCACGGTGATGACCTGCTTTCCCTTCCCCGATATTGGGCCTGCGCGGCACGGAACCGGGGAGGTCGGCCATATCGCCTATGCGGTGCCTGAAGGCGCGCTGAAAGACTGGGCGCGCCAGCACCGGGGCGCGAGGCATGATACGGCGTTCGACGAGGCGCGGTTGCACCTGACCGGCCCGGATGGCGAGGCGATCCTGCTGGTTGAGAGCGAGAGTACGGTCGGGCAGGTCTGGGCCGAAACTCTCGATGCCCGGATCGCGCCGCGTGGCTTTCACTCTGCCGCCCTGCGCGTGGCAGACGGGGAAGGTATGGACGAATTGCTGCGCCTGATGGGTTACGTGTCGGTTGGGACCGAAGGCTCCGTCACCCGGTATCGCGTCCATGGCAAGCGCGCCTCTCTGATCGATCTCGATCTGCGTCCCGAGATGCCGCACGCCATGGCCGGGGCCGGGTCGGTGCATCATATCGCCTTTGCGGTGCCGGACGACGCGACGCAGCTTCGGGCGCGCGAGGCGCTGATTGCGGCGGGGTACGAGGTTACGCAGGTCATCGACCGCAGTTATTTCGGCGCAATCTATTTCCAGACGCCGGGGGGCATCCTCTTCGAGATTGCGACCGATGAACCGGGTTTCGAAACCGATGAGCCGGTCGCGAGCTTGGGCGAGGCGCTCGTCTTGCCGCCGCAGTATGAGGCGTTGCGCGGGCATCTCGAAGATTTCCTGCCGCCTTTATGAATCGTCGCCAGTTCATGCGCGTTTTCGGGGTGGGCGCGTTGGCGTCGGCGCTGCTGGGCACCTATGCGTTGGCTATCGAGCCGCTTTATCGCCTGCGGGTTACGCGCTATGCGTTCACGCCCTCGCGCTGGACGCCGGGGTTGAAACTGCGCGTGGCGGTGTTGGCTGATCTCCATGCCTGTGATCCGTGGATGAGCGTTGAGCGGATCGGGCGGATCGTGGAGGAGACGAATGCGCTTAAGCCGGACGTGATCCTGCTGGTCGGGGATTACCTGTCCGGCATGACGCTGGTAACGCGGCATATCCCGCCTTCGGAATGGGCGGCAGTGCTCGCCGGTCTCGACGCGCCCCTTGGCCGCTATGCGGTGCTGGGCAATCACGATTGGTGGGAAGATGAGACGTTGCAGGTGCGCGGGAGCGGCCCGACCATGGCGGGGCAGGCTCTCGATGCTGTCGGGATAGAGCATCTGGAGAACCGCGCCGTTAGGCTGGAGAAGGGCGGCCAACCCTTCTGGATTGCGGGTCTGGGTGACCAACTCGCATTTACGTCCACGTCACTCCGCCGGACGTGGCAAGGGGTGGACGATCTGCCTGGCACTCTCGCGCAGCTCACCGATGACGCGCCTGCGATTCTCATGGCGCATGAGCCGGATATTTTCCCCGAAGTGCCCGAGCGCGTTTCTCTCACGCTGTCCGGTCATACCCATGGCGGGCAAGTGCGGTTGTTCGGGTACAGCCCTGTCGTCCCCTCGCGCTATGGCAATCGCTATGCCTATGGCCATGTGATCGAGGAGGGGCGGCACTTGGTCGTCTCCGGCGGTTTGGGCTGTTCCATCGCGCCGATCCGCTTCGGTAGCCCGCCTGAAATCGTCTTGCTCGAATTGGGTTGAAAAACCCCTTTCCAAGCCGTTCCCGCTCTGCTATCGCACCGCTCTGCCCGGAAATGCGGTCGTGGCGGAATTGGTAGACGCGCAGCGTTGAGGTCGCTGTGGGGTAACACCCGTGGGAGTTCGAGTCTCCCCGACCGCACCA
>CALHLW010000138.1 GCA_938034615.1 uncultured Neomegalonema sp.
AACGATCATCTGGCGGCGGGGTTGATCGCTCGCGAGGCCGTGGTCGAGCGCTTGCTCGTCGCGCTGCTCTGCGGGGGGCATGTGCTGCTGGAGGGCGCGCCGGGGCTGGCCAAGACCCGCGCGGTCAAACTGCTCGCAAACGGCCTCTCCACCCCCTTCTCGCGTATCCAATGCACCCCCGACCTGATGCCTGCCGACCTCACTGGCACCCCGGTCTTCCGGCAGGATACCGGCGATTTCGAGTTCATGCGTGGTCCCGTTTTCGCGTCTCTCGTGCTTGTCGATGAGATCAACCGCGCCCCGCCGAAAGTGCAATCGGCCCTGCTCGAAGCGATGGGCGAGGGGCAGGTGACAGCAGGTGGCACCACCTACCCTCTGCCCGATCCCTTCATGGTCGTTGCCACGCAAAACCCTATCGAACACGAAGGCACCTTCCCGCTGCCCGAAGCCCAACTCGACCGATTTCTTCTCCACGTCGTCATCGAGCCTCCGAACGCTGAAGACGAAATGCGTATTCTCGATCTTGTCGAGAGCGAAGCCATCGGCACATCGCCGCCCGCTGCCGATCCCATCACCGGAGCCGATGTCGTCGCGGCGCGGGACGCGGCCATGCAAGTTCACCTCTCCCCCGCCCTGAAGGACTACATCGTCCGCCTCGTCACGGCCACGCGCGGGGGGGAGGGCATCGCGGCCTCGGTCGAGCATCCCGTCTCCCCGCGCGGCACCCTCGCGCTGGCCGCCGGAGCCAAGGCCCGCGCTTATCTGCACGGGCGCGATTATGCCGTCCCCGAAGACGTCTCGGCACTGGCCGCGGATGCCCTCGCGCATCGCATGGTCGTCACATGGCGTGCCTCCGCCGAGGGTGAGACGGCACGCGGGATTGTCGCCAAACTGCTCGATGAGATCGAACCGTTGTGAGCGCCGCATTGGCCACCCCCGGCATCGACCTGACGGCGGAGCATCTGCTCGCCCTGCGCCACCTCCTGCGCCGGATGCCCCCGCCTCGCCTTTCCGATAACGCGCTCCCCGGCGGCATGGTCAATCGAAAACGGGGCCGGGGGCTGGAGGCCGCCGATATCCGTCATTTCGTCGAGGGGGACGATATCCGCCTTATCGACCGCAACGCTACCGCCCGCACCGGCAAGCTGCATGTCCGCACCGTCCATGACGAGCGCGACCGCACGGCCCTCCTGATGGCCGATTTCCGGTCTTCGATGCTCTGGGGAACCCGCCGCGCCCTGCGCTCGGTCGCCGCTGCCGAAGCCCTCACGCTTCTTGGATGGCGCGTCGTGGCCGCCGGTGGCCGCGTCGCCCTGCTGGCCTTCGGGGCCGGGGAGCCGGTCATCATCCCCCCGCGCGGGCGCGACCGGGGCATGGTTGCCGTGATCGGTGGATTGGTCCGAGCGCATCGGGCGGCGATGGATCGCCTTGATGCCCCGGAGCCGCCCCTGAGCGATGCCCTTGCCCTCGCGCGGCGGATGATGCCCTCCGGCTCCAGCGTCTTCCTCGCCTCCGCCCTAGATGCCCCGGACGATCTCGACCGCGATGCCCTCGGCGCGCTGCACCATCGCTGCCCGATGACCGTGCTGCATATCCGCGATGCCTTCGAGACCGCCGCGCCGGGGGGAGCCTACCCCTTCCGCCTCGCCAGCGGCACCGGCGGCGTGGCCCGCATGGCGAGCAGCGACGACGCCGCCATCATCGGCGAGACCCTGCGCGGCTGGCGGATCGACACCGCCGAACTCGATGCCGCCCTTGCCCCCGAAGCCATGGCAGACGCCTTGGGATATGCCGATGTCTGAAGACGATATCGTCCTGAAAGCCCTCGCCGATATCCGCCGACCGTCGGTGCCCGAGGGCGCCCTCTGGAGCGAGGCGCTGTTCGCGCTCGGCATCGGCCTTCTGCTGGCGCTGGCCGTCGCCGCCCTCCTGCGTCTCGCCACCGAACCCCGCGCCCCGAAGGAACTCCCGCTGGCGGAGCGCGTCTCGACATTGGCAGCCCTGCCGATTTCAGTGCGTCTCGCCGCCTTGGCCCGACTGGCGCAAGAGAGTGAAACCTCCATCCCCGATGACACCCGTGCCGCGCTCTACCGCCCCACGCCCGAGGCCGATCTAGCCGATCATGCCAGCCGCCTCGAAGCGACCCTCCTGAGCCGCTGACCATGTGGAGCCTCGCCGCCCCCCTCGCCCTCCTGTTACTCCCCCTGCCACTGCTGGTCCGGTATTTCTGGCGCAGCGGCGGCGCAGGGCAGGGCGGTGATGCCCTCGTCGTCCCGGCGGGCATCGGCGCACGGCTCGCGCGGGGCGGATCGGGCACGGGCGGCATTGGTGGCGGCGTCCTCCTGCCGTCCCTCGCATGGATCGCCCTCGTTCTCGCCCTTGCAGGACCGCAAAAGCTGGTGCCGAACCTTGCCGCCCCCGTCTCGGGCCGCGAACTCGTCCTCGCCCTCGATCTTTCCGGCTCGATGGTGCGCGAGGATTTCGAGATCGACGGCAAGACCGTCAGCCGCATCGACGCCGTCCGCCACGTCGCCACGCGCTTCGTGAAGGGCCGCACCGGCGACCGCGTGGCCCTCGTCCTCTTCGGCTCCACGGCCTATTTCGGCACCCCCCAGACGTGGGACGTGAATGCCGTCGCCCGCGCCATCGACGAGGCGACCATCGGCATTTCGGGCCGCGCGACCGCCATCTCCGAGGCGCTGGGCCTCGCCATGAAACGCCTCGTTCCGTCCCCGGCCACCTCGAAGGTCATCGTCCTCCTCTCCGATGGCGTGAACAACGCCGGACCTGTCCGCCCCCGCGATGCCGCCCGCCTCGCTGCTTCCCACGGCATTCGCATCCATACGATAGCGATGGGGCCAAAGGAGCTGGACGAAAACACCATCAACCGCGATGCCGTCGACACCGCGACCCTCGCCGCCATTGCGGAGCTGAGCGGCGGCGAGACCTTCCGCGTCCGCACCACCGAAGACCTTGAACGGGTCGCCACCGCCATCGACAGGCTGGAGACCGACGAGGATGACGGCCCCGCCGCCGACCTCCATCGCGAATACTGGGCATGGCCCGCCGGTTCCGGTCTTGCCGCCCTCGTGGCGATCCTGCTGGGCAATGCCGGTCTGATTTCCCTGCCCCGGACAAGCGCAGCGCGCTCCGGGGCCTCCCTCCGCCCCCGCGGAGACCCCGCATGACCGATTTCATCCTCCTGCGTCCTTGGTGGCTGCTCGCCATCCCCGCCCTGCTCGTGCTGGCCGTCCTCGCCCGCCGCAACGCGCGCAGCCTTGGCGCGTGGGATCGCGCGATGGACCCTCATCTCATGCAGGCCATGCGCGCCATGGGCCGCGTCGTCCCCGGCAAGGGCGGCGGCACGATCCTCCCACTCTTCGCGGCCCTCGCCACGGCGCTGGCCCTCACCGGACCCGCCAAGCAGACCCGCGAGGCCAGCGGCTACCGCAATCTGGACGCCATCCTGCTCGTCGTCGATATCTCCCGCTCCATGGTCACGGATCCCGGCTTCCAGCAAACCCTCGTCGCCGCCCGCACCCTCGCGGCCACGGCAGGATCGCGCCAGACCGGCCTCGTCGTCTTTGCCGGAGACGCCTACCTCGCCAGCGCCATGACCACCGATTCCCGCGCCCTGAGTAACACCCTCGCCCTGCTCGATGCCGAGACCGCCCCCGATGCGGGCAGCGACGCGGCAAGCGCCCTCCTATTGGCGCGGCAGGTGATCGCCGACGCCGATATCGCCTTCGCCGATATCGTCCTCGTTACGGATGGCGGCGGCCTCTCCGGCGCAGCCCTTGCGGAGGCCGCCCGCCTCGCCGACCGCGAGATCGCCCTCTCGGTCCTCTACGCCCCCACCGCCGAAGGGGCTCCGCCCGATGCCGCGCGCACCCTCGCGAAAACGGGGAACGGCATCTTCGCCACCGTCACCGACCCCTTTCCCGTCGCCGATGCCCTCGACGCCCGTGTCGCCTCGGCGCTTGCTCAGACCGATTATGCCCTTATCCTGATGCGCGATTATGGCCGCTATCTGCTCCTCCTCGCCCTCCTGCCGCTCCTCCTGATGTTCAGGAGGCCCGCATGAAACGCCAGACCGCTATTGCCCTCGTCGCCATCGTGGCCGTCGCCATCGCCCTGCTGCTCGGCGGCAGGGAGACCGCCGGTCGCCTCGCTCTGCGCGCCGGATTGCCCGGCCTTGCCGCCCCTCTCCTGACCGACCCCCATTGGCAAGGCATCGCCGCCTATCGCGCGGGTGACTGGGACAGCGCCGTCGCCCATTTCACTGCCGCCGACAGCCCTTACGACCTCGGCAACGCCCAGGCCCACGCGCATCGTTATGCCGAGGCGCTCATCGCCTATGACGAAGCCCTAGCCCGCAACCCCGACGACGGCGATGCCCTTCGCAATGCCGAACTCGTCACCGAACTCTACGGCGGCACGAAGATCGACGGCGTCCCCCTGCGTTTCGCCCTGAAGGATCGCGAAGGCGAAACCCTCGCGGCTCCTGAAGGGCAGGGCGGCACCCGCGCGCAGGGCACCGGCGACGAGGCGACCAATACCGGCACCTCCTTCGATGTCCCCAAATTGAAGACCGATGGGCTACGCCGGATTGCCCGCACATTCGACGACAAATACATCGCCGCCAGCGACCGCTGGCTGACCGGAATGCCCGACGAGCCCGCCGCCTACCTGCGCGCCCGCCTCGCCGCCGAGCGAAAGCGCCGGAAGAAACTCGGCCTCGCCCCCGCCACGGAGAAGGACGCATGGTAACGTCATGTGCTGCCCCGGATACTGCGTGGCATGAAATGACGCGCTGCTGGTCCGGGGCCGGTATCTCTCTGCTGAAAACCCGGCCCCGGACCAGCAGCGCAGAACTACGTCCCGCGCAGCATCCGGGGCAGCGAAAATTTCATCCATCCATCAGGCTGATGGCGAATGTCTTTTTCATCTTCTTGATCCTCATCGCCCCAGCCCATGCCGAGAGGGCCGTGGCCCCCGACGACCTGCTCCTGCGGATCGAAGTCGAGCCGCGTCCTGCCGTCCCCTACACGGAAGAAATGATCCTCGTCCGTATTCGCGGCTCCTACAAGATCCCCATCACCCTCGAAAACCTCAAGCAGCCGCCGCTCGACGGCTTCGGCTGGATGCAACTTGGTCCCGACCGCTGGTTCCATTCCCGCGAGCGCGGCCAGAAAGTGCTGCAACTCGAACGCATCATGGCGCTCTTTCCGGAGCGCGCGGGTACCCTGACCATCGCCCCCTTCACCCACGAACTCACCCTCAGCGAGCCGGACGGCACCCGCTTCACCCATGACCTCAAATCCGAGCCGGTCGAGATCGAGGTGGCCGAGGCCCCCGGCCCTCGCAAGACATGGCTGCCCGTCCGCAAGATCAGGGTGGCTGACCGCTGGAGCAACGCCCCCGAACAACTCGCCCCCGGTGCCGCCGCTCTGCGTCTCGTGACCGTTACCATCGAAGGCGTCCAGCCCGAGACTATGCCGCCCATGCCCGAGTTGACCGGCGCGGGGGCGTTCATCCTTCCCCATCCCGAGCGCCGGTTGACCGAGTTACGCAAGACCGGCCCCATCACCCGCGTCTTCTGGCGCTGGAGCATCCGCCCGGACAGGGGGCGCAGCGGCTATGTCGATCCACTGACCTTCTCCTATTACGATGCCGAGGCCCGCGAGCCGCGCTCGATCACGCTGTCGGCCCAGAAAGTCGCCTATTCCGGAACCGATCTGCCCTTGGGCGAGCGTCCCGGCGATGCGATCACGCCCGTCGCCGCATCGCCTTCTCGCGATACGGCGGGCTATGCCAGCGCTCTGATCCCCTTCGCCCCGTTTGTGGGGTTCATAGGCGGGCTGGCCTTCCTGCTCGGCGGCACTCGCCTCGCCTCCCGCGACACGCTTTGGCACAAGTGGCACGGCTTCATCGGCAACCCCGCCGAGCGCGCCTTCCACCATGCCATCCGCGCAGGCGATAGCGCTGCCGCAAGACACGCCTCCCGCCGCATCATCGACGCTGATCTCATCGCCGAACGCTATACCGCGCACGCCGCAAACCAAGCCTACGCTCCCCACTTCGCGCCCCTGGACGCGGGCCTCTATGGCAACGGTGCACAAGCCTCGCTGAAGAAATTCGCGAAGGATTTCAAAGCGGCTCGTCGTGCTCTGCTGAAATGAAAAATCGCAGTCCCGGCTCTGCGCCGGCGCCTCGATGGTCTTGGTGAAGAATCCGTGCATCATACCAGCGAGGCTCCGCAGCAAGTGCGGGGCTGCGATGCTTACCGCACCCACCCCGCCTTGCGCTTCTCGAAGAACGCCGCGATCCCTTCGCGGGCATCTTCCGTCTCCCAGGTATTGGCCAGCCGCCGCACGCTGTCCTCGATCACTGCATCGTCGATCACCGGCCCCAGATGCCGCGCCAGCGCTTTCGACCCCGCCACCGCCATGGGCGAGACGACCAGATACGGCGCAATCTCCCGCTCTACCGCCGCGTCAAGCGCTTCGGGGATCACCACCCGCGCCAGCAGGCCCAGTTCCTTCGCCTCATTCGCTTCGAACGGACGGGCAGACATAAACACTCGGCGCGCCCGCGCTTCCCCCATCCGCGCAATCACATACGGCCCGATGGTCGCGGGGATCAGCCCCAAGCGCACCTCGGTCAGCGCGAATTTCGAGCCTTCAATGCCGATGGCGACATCACAGACGCTCATCATTCCGACCCCGCCGCCAAAGGCATTGCCGCCGATTTTCCCGATCACGGGTTTCGGCAGCGTATTGAGCGCCCCCAGCATATCGGCCAGCACCCGTGCCTCGCGCATTCGGGTCTCGCGATCCGCCGCCATCTGCTCGCGCATCCAGCCCAGATCGGCCCCGGCACAGAAAGACTTTCCCTCCTGGCCTCCCGTCAGCACCAGCACCCGGATGCCGTCATCCGCCGCAACCCGCCCGCAGACTTCGGAAATCTCCGCGATCATCACCGCGCTCATTGCATTGTGCTTTTCGGGCCGATTGAGCGTAAGCGTGGCCACGCCGCGCGTATCGGTCTCGAATTTGATCGTCTCGAAATCCATACTCGTCTCCCTCACGCCGCCGCCCCGGCGACACTCCTGATCTCATCGAGAAATGCCTCGCCGAAACTCTCCAGTTTGCGCCCGCCGACCCCGTGGATACGACCCAGCGCCTCGCGGTCACGGGGCAGGGCGGTGGCCATCTCAATCAGCGTCCGGTCCGGAAAGATCACATAGGCCGGAACATTGCGCTCCTTGGCCAGCCCCATCCGTAGGGCCTTCAGCGCCGCCAGCACGGCCTCATCTGCCCCGCTCGCATCCACCGGCACCCGCGCCACGCGCTCGGAGGCTTTCGCGCGCGAAGGCTTGCGCAGCGTTACCGTCGCCTCGCCCTTCAGCACCTTCCACCCCGCCTTCGTGACACGCCAGCTCGCGAACTCCGCCGAGGGATCGACGCTGGCCAGACCCGCCGCGTCGAGTTGCCGGAAAATCCCCTGCCACTGCGCCTTCGGCGTATCGGCCCCGACCCCGAAGGTCGGCAAGGCATCGTGACCGTGTTTCGTCACACCCTCGGTCTTCTCGCCCCGTAAAACGGCGATCAGATGCTGCATCCCGAATACCTCCCGCGTGCGCACCATGGCCGACAGCGCCTTTTGCGCCTCCACCGTCCCCTCGACCGTCTCCACCTCTCCCCGGCAGAGATCGCAGTTGCCACATGGCCCCGCCTCTTCCCCGAAATAGGCGAGCAGCGTCACCCGTCGACAGGTCAGCGCTTCGCAGAATGCCACCAGAGTCGACAGCTTCCCCCGCTCAATCCGCTTTTGCTCCTCCGACGCATCGCCCTGATCGATCCACTGCCGGTATTGGCGCACCTCGCCCATGCCATAGAGCCCATGGGCGGCGGCGGGCAGGCCATCGCGCCCCGCGCGCCCGATTTCCTGATAATAGCCCTCGATATTCTTCGGCAGGTCCATGTGGAAGACGAAGCGCACATCGGGCTTGTCGATGCCCATGCCGAACGCCACCGTCGCCACCACGACCACGCCGTCCTCGCCCAGAAACCTGTCCTGCACCGCATTGCGCTGCTCGGGCGAAAACCCCGCATGATAGGCGGCGGCATCGACCCCCTGGCCCTTCAGGAAATCCGCCGTTTCCTCCACCCGCCGCCGTGATTGGCAATAGACGATGCCGCTCTCGCCCCGATGCGTGGCCAGAAAATCGAGCAATTGCTTCCGCCCATTCGCGCGCGGCGTCATCGCCAGCGAAATATTGGGCCGGTCGAACCCCCGCAGGAACACGCGCGGCGGGGCAGGGAACAGCCGCCCCTCGATATCCTCACGGGTCAGCGCATCGGCGGTGGCCGTAAAGGCCAGCACCTGCAACCCGTCGAGTTGCTCGCGCACCCCGCCGATGGCCCGGTACTCGGGCCGGAAATCATGCCCCCACTGGCTCACGCAATGGGCCTCGTCCACCGCAATCGCCGTCACGCCCACCCGGCGCAGCATCGCTACGGTGCCGGGCCGCGCCAGCCGCTCGGGCGAGAGATAGAGCAGCCGCAATTCTCCGGCCTCGGCCTCCTGCATCGCCAGCGCATTCTCGCCATCGTCATTGGCCGAATTGAGCGACCGCGCCGCGATCCCCAGTTCTCGCATCTGCGCCACCTGCCCGCGCATCAGCGCGATCAGCGGCGAGATCACGACCGTCACCCCCTCGCGCAGCAGGGCAGGGAGCTGATAACACAGCGATTTCCCGCCCCCCGTCGGCATGATGGCCAGCACGTCCTCGCCCGCCATCGCCGCGCGCACGATCTCTTCCTGTCCGGGCCGAAAGCCGTCGAATCCGAAGACGTCCCGCAGTATTTCGACAGCCTTGTCCATCCGCCCCCCGGCCCCAGTTGTGTTCATGGCATGTTCGCGGTTGCTTAGGCGTCCGGCCTGTCTCTGTCAAATCTGTCCGGTACGGGATCGTATCCCGAGCCACCGCCCGGACGGCACCGCACCAGCCGGCGCAGGGTCAGCGCCACGCCCCGGATCGGCCCGTGCTGCGCGAGCGCTTCGATGGCATAGGCCGAGCAACTCGGCTGAAACCGGCATTTTGCGCCCAGCAACGGCGAGATGGTATAGCGGTAGAGATAGAGTGGAGCCTGGAGCGCCAAGATGAGCAGCCGCCGGATCATCGCCCTTTGGCCAGCTTGCGCAGGGCATATTCCAGATCGCCGCGCAGGGCCTCAAAGGGCCGCTCGACGGTCTTGCCCGACCGGGCGATCAGCACGAAATCCGTGCATTGTTCTTCGTTGCAACCCAAGACGTCGCGCGCAACGGCGCGCATCCGCCGCTTGGCGCGGTTGCGCAGGACGGCATTGCCGACCTTCTTCGATGCGGTGTAGCCCACCCGTATACCCGGCGCATCAGTTTCATCCGTGCGCCGATCACGGCGCTGGACGATCATGCCGGTCGTGACGGCTTTCCCCGCACGGGCGGCGGCGAGGAAATCACGGCGATTCTTCAGGGTTTCGAGCATGACCCCGGAAACCCTGCCGACTCAGGCGCTCAGCTTGTTGCGGCCCTGACGGCGACGACGGTTGATGATCTTGCGACCATTCTTCGTGGCCATGCGGGCGCGAAAGCCGTGGCGGTTCTTGCGAACGCGGTTGGAAGGCTGGAAAGTACGTTTCACGGGTCTCGCTCCTCGGAACGGAGTGGGAAAGGGGGCATCGCGACAGGCGGGGAAGCCCCGTCTCGCGAGAGCGCGTATATAGGTGTCCCGTGCGTCGCCTGTCAATCGGCGTATCGCCCCTCAATGCCGCAGCGGAGTGAAAATCGACCGGCCTCGGATTCCCGTAAAAATGAACATTGTTCACTTTCAGGCCGCAATAACCCCGGTCAGGCCGCTGCCTTTTCCGCCTCATCCATCGCGATCAGCGCAAGCTGCTGACACTCGGCGAGGATCACATCCACCGGACGCTTCCCGCGCGCCCGATGCCCCGGTGGCCTCGCATAGCGCATCGGCCTCACGATCCCCGGCTTGGCTCTCGCCTTGCGCCGCGC
>CALHLW010000139.1 GCA_938034615.1 uncultured Neomegalonema sp.
CGCCGCAACGCTGCCCGCCCCGCATCGTCGAGGGCCGTCACGTCGATGTCGCCGAGATGGATCGTCCCGCCATCCACCGCATCCAGCCCTGCCACCAGATGCAGCAACGTGGATTTACCCGACCCGGACTCGCCCATCAGCGACAGGCTTTCCCCCGCCACCACGTCAAGATCGACCCCGCGCAGGACATGGAGCGGTCCCTGCGGCGTCTCGTAGGTCTTGCGGAGGTTGCGGATTGTGAGCATGGGGGCGAAGCTAAGGCGTGAGGCCGCATTGTCGATGGGCAATCCGCCGCGCGATGGAGCGGGCCAATATCCTCGATCCCGGCACGGTTTTCGTGCTGTGAGATGGTTGACATCCGCCCCGCCGGGAGTCATAAGCCGCGCTTCCCGGCGGACGCTCGTCTTGCGGGGTTTTTCACGACGCGATAACACGCTGTTCGAGGCGGGCGACAGGCCCGAAAATCCGCTGCGGCGGTGCCACAGGACGCGGGACAATGTGAGGACAACCATGTTCGCAGTCATCAAGACCGGTGGCAAGCAATACCGGGTCGCCGTGGGCGACGTTCTGAAAGTCGAAAAACTCGACGCGGAAGCGGGCGATACCGTGACCTTCGACTCCGTGCTGATGCATGGCGGAGACGGCGGCACGACGGTCGGCACACCCATGGTGGACGGCGCTGTCGTTACCGGCGAGATCATCGAACAGTTCCGCGACAAGAAGATCGTCGTCTTCAAGAAGCGCCGCCGCAAGCACAGCTCGAAAACCCGTAACGGCCATCGCCAGTACCTGACCCGCGTGCGGATCAGCGGCCTGCCCGGTGATGCGGATGGCTCGAAATCGAAAGCCGCCGCCGACAAGAAAGCCAAGGCAGACGCCGCGAAGGCCGAAACAGCCGATGTCTCCGGCGACGACGTGGTCGAGGCGGCCCCCGCTGCGCCCGCCAAGGAAGCACCCGCTGCGGCACCCGCCGCCGATGCGCGGCCCCCGTCGGATACCCTGACGCGCCCCTCGAACCTGATCGACGGCGAGATCACGGATGGCGACGATATCGAAAAGCTGCCCGGTCTGGGCAAGGCATCGGAAAAGGCGCTGAATGCCATCGGCGTGCATTATTACAGCCAGTTCACCGAATGGAATGCAGATGACTGGGACTTCATCGAATCCTATATCGACGAGAACGTGAACGGCACGATCACCGTCTCGCGCCCGAGCATCGTGACGCAGGCGAACAAGCTGATCGAAACCCGCGAAGCCGCGGCCAAGGAGGACTGAACGAATGGCACATAAAAAGGCAGGCGGTTCATCCCGCAACGGTCGCGACTCCGCCGGTCGGCGTCTCGGCATCAAGAAATACGGTGGCGAGTTGGTCATCCCCGGCAACATCATCTGCCGTCAACGCGGCACGAAATGGTATCCGGGCGAGAACGTGGGCATGGGCAAGGATCACACGATTTTCACCAAGGTCACGGGTAACGTGCGTTTCCACAAGGGCCTGAAGGGCCGGACTTTCATCTCCGTGGATGAAGTCAAAGCCGCCGAATAAGGCGCCTTCGTATCGCAGAGTTTGGAAAGGGGGTCGCGCTGCGGTCCCCTTTTTCATTTTTCCATTGTGACAAAAAACCGTTGCCATTCGATGGCTTGACCACGGAGTCCATTCCGCAAGCCGCACCGTCAGAGCCAGTGGAGAAATGGACTCCGGCCTTCGCCGGAGTGAAAACGCTCGTGTGCAAACCACTCTGCTGACGCAGGGCGGTCTTCTTCCTTGCTACAGCGATTTCCAGAACACGACTTTATCGTCACCTGCCGCCCAGAAATCCCGGATACGGGCTTCCTCGGCATAGTCGTTCTTGCGGTAGAATTCCCGCGTCCGTGCGAAATCGTCTGCGCCGGATGTATCCGCAATCAACACGCGATGACCTTGCTTGCGCAAAAGGCTCTCCAGCGCTGCAACAAGGGCACCGCCTGCCCCTGATCCCTGCTTTTCAGGAAGAACGGCAATGGCGAGCATGTTCCAGGTGCCATCTGCCAGCTCTTCCGGAGAGGCGAAGCAGAAGCCGACAGGTTCACCGCCTGCCTCTGCGGTCAGCCAGACATCGGCACTGCCGTCGTCCGACAGGAAGCCGCTCACCATGTCGGGCAGCATATCGCTCGGAAACAGCTCGGTGCCGTCCAATACGGTTTGAAGGGCGGGAATGTCTTTGAGTTCTGTCGGTCTGATTTTCATCGTCAGGTCACTTTTCTGAAACCCGCTCTATACGCACCTATAGACCCAGACGCAAAACGCCCCCGTCGTTTCCGGCGGGGGCGTTGCAGTCATTCCGACGATGGTCTCCCGTATCAGAGGGCCATCTGCTGGGGACGCATATCGGCCTTGTCGATGCCTGCGACCTGCACAGGCTTCTTCATGGCGTCGCGGCGGAAGGGTTCGCCGAGTTCCTGATTGAGGACGCATTCGATGAAGGTGTTCACCCCATCCTCCATCTGTTCCTTCACGGCCAGACGCAGGGCATCGGTCAGTTCTTCCATGCCCGTGACCTGAACGCCCTTCAGGCCGCAGCCTTCGGCGATCTTCGCGTATTCGACGCCCAGATTCAGTTCGGTGCCGACGAAGTTGTCGTTGAACCACAGGGTCGAATTGCGCTTCTCTGCGCCCCACTGGTAGTTGCGGAAGATGACCATCGTGATGGCAGGCCAGTCGTTGCGGCCACAGGCGGTCATTTCGTTCATCGAGATGCCGAATGCGCCGTCGCCTGCGAAGCCGATAACGGGCAGGTCAGGACGACCGATCTTTGCACCGAGAATGGCGGGCAAGCCATAGCCGCAGGGACCGAACAGACCCGGCGAGAGATAGCGGCGACCGCTCTCGAAGGTCGGGTATGCGTTACCGATGGCGCAGTTATTGCCGATATCGGTCGAGATGATCGCGTTATCGGGCATCGCGGCCTGAATCGCGCGCCATGCCATGCGCGGGGACATGCGCTTCGGCTGATCGGCGCGGGCACGCTCGTTCCAGCTCGTGCCGGGATCGTCGTCCTCGTGGTCCATCGAGGAGAGTTCCTGCGCCCAGCGCGATTTCGTGTCGGCGACGAGGTTCTTGCGATCCGCGCGCCCCGCATCGCCCGCCGTCGGAGCGAGTTTCGCCAGCAATTGCTCGGCAACCGCCTTGGCATCGCCCTGAATGCCCACGGCGACTTTCTTGGTCAGGCCGATGCGGTCTGAGTTGATATCGACCTGAATGATTTTCGCATCTTTCGGCCAGTAATCGATGCCGTATCCGGGCAGGGTCGAGAACGGGTTCAAGCGCGTGCCCAGCGCAAGGATCACGTCGGCTTTCGCCACCAGCTCCATCGCGGCTTTCGAGCCGTTATAGCCCAGTGGGCCGACCGAGAGCGGATGAGAGCCGGGGAAGGCGTCGTTGTGCTGATAGTTGCACGCGACCGGCGCATCCAGCTTTTCAGCGAGGTCTTTGGAGGCATCGATTGCGCCGCCGATGATGACGCCCGCACCATTCAGGATCATCGGGAATTTCGCGTTCGACAGCAGCTTGGCGGCTTCGGCAATCGCCTGTTCGCCGCCACGCGGACGCTCCAGTCGCACGATCTGGGGCAGCTCGATATCGATCACCTGAGTCCAGTAATCGCGAGGGACGTTGATCTGTGCAGGCGCACAACCGCGCCATGCCTTCTCGATCACCCGGTTCAGCACTTCGGCCATGCGGGAGGGGTCGCGGACCTCTTCCTGATAGCAGACCATGTCCTCGAACAGCTTCATCTGCTCGATTTCCTGGAAACCGCCCTGACCGATGGTCTTGTTGGCCGCCTGTGGCGTAACCAGCAACATCGGCGTGTGGTTCCAGTAAGCGGTCTTGATCGGTGTCACGAAGTTGGTGATGCCGGGGCCGTTCTGGGCAATGGCCATCGCCATCTTGCCGGTGGAGCGGGTGTAGCCATCCGCGATCATCCCGGCATTGGTTTCGTGGGCGCAGTCCCAGAACTTGATTCCGGCAGCAGGAAAGAGATCGGAAATCGGCATCATGGCCGAGCCGATGATCCCGAAAGCGTGTTCGATCCCATGCATCTGGAGGACTTTGACAAAGGCTTCTTCGGTCGTCATTTTCATCGGTATACCCCTCGACGCCCCTAGGGCGTGTGCATTGCAGACAGGACGAAAGCCCGGCGAACCGGGAGTTTGATTCTTGTTAACTCAGATTATTTGGAAAATCGATACTTAAATTATCAATTTTCCAGCGCCTCCCCATTTCACTCGTTTCTCTTCGACTAGCATAGCGCCAGCCGGAGCGGTATCTGGTGCCAGCAGGTGCCGTGCGACCTTCGGTCCGGGGGCTTGAAACCGGTCTTTTCCTGTGATTCAAAACAACCCATGCGGTATCAGGCACTGCCGATGCCCTGATGATGTACAGGAAACTATCAGGTTTCCCAAACAATGAACCGACTGCGGGAGAAGTACCCATGGCGGCGACCAGCACGCTCCAAATCCCCACCCCTGAATCCGCAACGGCCCTGCTGTCGCGCTATCTGGCCGAAGAGGGCCTGAACGAAGAGAGCCTGTTGCAGGCGGTCGATCTGATCCAGCAGCGCACGGAGGTCTTTCTCGGCGATGCGCTGGCGGAGGCCGAGGAGAACGCCGGGTTCACATCCGCCTGTGCCGCCGGATGCGGCTATTGCTGTCACACGCTGGTCAGCGTGTCACCGCCCGAGGCGTTCTATATCGCCCGCCATGTGGAGACGGCCTTCGAGGCAGAGGTACGCGATGCGCTGAAGGCGCGGGTGCTGGCTTATGCGGAGCGCACGAAGGGCATGGACGGAGGCCAACGGTATGTGGCGCGCGAGGCGTGCCCGTTCCTGCGCGAGGAGGACTGGTTCTGCGGGCTACACACGGCGCGGCCCCTCGTGTGCCGCGCCATGCATTCGGGATCGCTACCCGCCTGCAAGAAAGCTTACGACACCCGCGATGCGACCGTGCCGACCAATACGATGGCCGTCTTCTTCGAGAACACGAAGGCGTATATGTCCGCCTATGTCTCCGCCCTGCGCCCGCGTGGTGTGATGGTGTATCCGGTGGAGCTGTCCACCGCTCTGGCCGTGATCTGGCTGGAGCCGGACGCGATGGGGCGCTGGCTGGGGGGCGAAGACCTGTTCGACGAAGCGCGCATCCCGGTGAAGGAAGTGGTGAGGACGGTTTAGGAGCGGCCCATCCAATAGATGACAAGCGTTCTCATATCGCTTCGCCAAGTGTAGCGCTGCGCGTGCGCTCGAAATGCCGGAAAGGGTCACGCAGGCCATGACCCGGTCGCAGTGTTCCGGGGCAGCGAAATTCCTTCGTGCATCGATTCGCGTTACGCCTCTGAGCGCACCCGATCTTCGATACCGTCGAGTTCTGCGCCGTGGCCGAGGCCGGAGGCGGCGTGGGCGAATTCGTGGCCGACGATGCCCTGGAAGCGATCGTTATTGCCGGCGTCGATGTTGTTGAGGTTCAGGAAGACGCGGCCTCCGCCGCCCCAGCTGGTGTTGTCGCCCCGCCGTCCGAGAGTGACGGTCAATTGCTCGGAGCCTGCATTGTCGATGGTTTGGCGGAAAGTGGGGCTGCTGTCATACATACGCTGCAACTCGGTCGCCGCCGTATCGACCTCGGCGGCGGAGGCGGAGCCGTCACTGCCGATGGTCATGGTCTTGTTGCCGAGTTGGACCTCGCGCACGTTCTGGGTCGGGTCGGGGATGCGCTCAGATGGTCCCTGCGTACCGCCGAGACCGTTGGCACCGGTGCCTTCGACGGATTTCGTGCGGCCATCGGCTCCGACGCTGGAAGCGCCGCTGATCTTGCCGCCCTTGCTCGACATGGCCTGAATCAGTTGGGCGAGTTGCTGGATCAACTCCTTCATCTGCGTGAGGATGCCTTCCATCGATTGCAGGACATCCGCCGTCTGTGCGGTTCCGCCCGTGGCACCGGATGCGCCCGTCGTCGGTGATGCGGTTCCGCCGGACTTTCCGCTCTCGGCATCCATCGCCTTCTGGAAACGATCGCCCATCGAGGTCGAGTCGGAAGATCCGGCATTCGCATTCGTTGCTGCACCTACGTTCATTATCCTGCTCCCAGCCCTGAGGAATGGTGCGAAAACCGCACAGTGTTTGATTTTCGGTACCGGAAAAGTGAGGCTATTGGAAGCAATTTTGTATCGAAACGATACATTATGATGTGATATTCCGTATCGCGTAATGCTGAAGGCGATCAAAGGCCGTTCCGGCGCACGACACGGTTGATCCAGCAAGGCGGATCGCGTCGATTTTCGCGACTCAGCGTTCCGCCGGGTGCCACCGGCGCAGGCTCTCGTCTTTCATCTTCTCCACGGCGATGCGCGCGCAATGACGGATGACGTTGGATCGCTGGATACCCGACGGATAGCCGCCCCCCGGCGAGACGAATCCGCGCCGGAAGAACTGATCCGCGATGTTGAGGAGGGGGGGCAGCAAACCTGCGCGGGTAAGGGTTTCGGCGGCCCAGCAATCGGCGCTCATCTCCTGATCGCGGATGCCATTGCGGGCGGTGAAGCGCTTGGCCAGCCCACCGCGCGTGGTGTGCGCCATCTTGTGATGGGCGCATTCATGGGCGATCAGGAAGGTGCGGTGAAAGCCCTGCTTGGGCTTCAGCAGGGTCGGGTCAATCACGATGACGGGGGTGTCGCCAGCCTTACTCCGGGCCTCCGACAGATAGGCGGTGCGCTCAATGCGGATGTCATAGCCGCAGATTTCGTCATAGCCGGAGAAGGTGGCCCCCTCGTAGGTCTGCGCCGCGACGGGCGTCGCAAGCAGGATCAGGACGATAGACAAGGCGCGCATAGGGCCTCTCTGCCTCGGGTTGACGATCACCCTGAACTGGATCACAGGAAGCTCTTAGCAAATCCAAATTGACTCTACGACAAGTCAAATCTACACATGGTGAAGCGTAGAAACGGCAACTCAGGAGGCTGACATGGCTTGGACTGCACCGAAAATCGAAGAAGTGACCTGCGGCATGGAAATCAACATGTACTTCCCCGCTGAAGGTGAAGAAACGCTGTTCTGAGAACGCCTCAGACCTAGATTTCTGAGCGCGTCTCCTGAAGAGGAGGCGCGCTTTTTCGTTTTCGGGAGGGCCAGCCATGTCCACGGGAGCCATGAGCGCCGCATCGCTCGACGCAGCACGGGGCACAGGGCCGCAATCGCGGCAAGCGTTCGAGGATCGCCTGCGCGCCATCGGGGCAGCGCGGTATCATGACAAGCATCCGTTCCATCATCTGCTGCATTCGGGGCAATGCAGCCCCGTGCAGGTGCGGGCCTGGGTCATCAACCGCTATTACTACCAGAGCCGTATCCCCATGAAGGACGCCGCGTTCATGTCGCGGATCGCCGATCCGGCCCTGCGGCGGGCATGGCGCTCTCGCATCGAGGACCATGACGGGACGAACGAGCATGATGGCGGGATCGCGCGGTGGCTGCGGCTGGCTGAAGCTGTGGGGGTCGATCCGGCCTATGTCGCCTCGGAACAGGGGATCATGGCGGGCACAAAATTCGCGGTGGATGCCTATGTGCGCTTCGTGCGGGAAATGCCTCTTCTGGATGCGGTGGCCTCCTCGCTGACCGAATTGTTCGCACCGAAGATCCATTCGCAGCGGATCGAAGGGCTGTTGAAGCATTACGATTTCGCCAATGAGTCGAGCCTCGCCTATTTCTCGACGCGCCTAACACAGGCGCCGAAGGATGTGGCGTTCGGGCTGGCCTATGTTCTCGACAATGCCGATACGCTGGAGAAGCAAGACGCAGCGGCGGCGGCGCTGACCTTCAAGACGGATGTGCTGTGGTCGCAGCTCGATGCGCTGTATTCGGCCTATGTCGAGCCGGGGCGGATTCCGCCGGGGGCGTGGGACGGGGCCGACGGGCTGCTGGCATGATCGAGGCCGAGTGTCCGCGCCTCCTGAGCGGCTGTCGCACGAAGTATGATTCCGTTCGCGGGAACTGGGTGCTGCTGGCCCCGGAGCGGGCGATCAAGCTGGACGAGATCGGGGCGGCAATCCTCGCGGAGACGGATGGGGAGCGGTCGTTGGGCGGTATCCTCGATGCGCTGGCCGCGAAATACAATGCACCGCGCGAGCAGATTGCCGGGGATGTGGTGAAATTCCTCACCTCCCTGCGCGACCGCCGTATGCTGGAGGTCACATGATGGATGCGCCTGCGCCGGAAACTGTTGCCGAGCTGACCTATGGCCCGCCCATCGCGATGCTGGCGGAGTTGACGCATCGGTGTCCGCTCTCGTGCCCTTATTGCTCGAACCCGCTGGAGCTGACCAAGCGGGACGGGGAACTCGACACGGAAACATGGGTCGATGTGTTCCGGCAGGCCGCCGAACTGGGCGTATTGCAGATGCATCTGTCGGGGGGCGAGCCTGCCTCGCGTCGCGACCTCGAAGACCTCGTGAGCGCGTGCCGGGAGCATGACCTCTATTCCAATCTCATCACCTCGGGCATCGGGCTGACCGAAAAGCGGCTGACGGGGCTGAAGGAACGGGGCCTCGATCATGTGCAACTGTCTCTGCAAGGCGTGGATGCGGAGATGGCGGACCTGATCGGCGGCTACAAGGGTGGCTATTCGCGCAAGATGGATGTGGCCGGATGGACGACGGCGCTGGACCTGCCGCTGACACTGAACGCCGTGGTGCATGAGAAGAATATCGACCGGCTGCCGGAGATGATCGACCTCGCTGTCACGATGGGGGCGCGGCGGCTGGAAGTGGCGACGGTGCAGTTCCATGGCTGGGCCGACCGCAACCGCGCTGCCCTGATGCCGACACGCGAGCAGGCGAAGCTGTGCGGACAGCGGGTGGCCGAGGCGCGCGAGCAGTTGAAGGGCGTGCTGGTCATCGACTACGTTCCTGCGGATCACCATGCGGATTATCCGAAGCCCTGCATGGGCGGGTGGGGGTCCACGGGGCTGAACGTCGTGCCGGACGGGCGAGTGATGCCCTGCCATGCCGCCCATACGATCCCGCATCTGGTGTTCGAGAACGTCAAGGAGTCGCCGCTGGCGGATATCTGGTGGAACTCGTCGGCGTTCAACGCCTATCGCGGGTTCGACTGGATGCCCGAGCCGTGCCGGTCCTGCGACCGTAAGGCGCGCGATTTCGGAGGGTGTCGCTGTCAGGCGATGGCGGTGGCCGGGGATGCGGCGGCGACCGATCCGGTCTGTATCAAGTCGCCTCTGCACGCGCAGTTGCAGGAGATGGCACAGGCGGATGCGGAGGGTGACGGGGAATTGACCTATCGGGTGATGCCGAAATTATGAATTTCAGCACCTTCCCTGCCCCGGCCTTGCGCCGGGGTCTGTTCGAGCGAGGCAACAGGCCCCGGCACAAGGCCGGGGCAGGAGATATTTGCAGGCGCACGGCTCTCTCACTCTTCGCGGCGAGCATAGCGACGCCCGTGTTTTCCGCCGATCCCACCCCACTGCGCATCGCCACCCTGAAATTCGGGACCGTCAATTGGGAACTCGACACGATCCGCCATCACCGTTTCGACCGGGAGAACGGCATCGCCCTCGATACGCTGGGCATGGCGGGGTCGGCGGCGGCGAAGATTGCGTTCGAGGGTGGGGCGGCGGATGCGCTGGTGGCGGACTGGATCTGGGTCGCGCGGCAGCGGGGGGCGGGGAAGGATTTCGTGTTCATCCCGTATTCGCGCAGTGTCGGGTCGCTGATCGCAAAGGAAGGGCGTTTCGAGCGCATCGAGGATTTGCGCGGGAAAACACTGGGGATTGCGGGCGGGCCGCTCGACAAGGGATGGCTGATCCTGCGCGCCTATGCGCAATCGCGCGGGTTCGACCTGAAGGGCGAGACGCGGCAGGTCTTCGGCGCACCGCCCCTGATCGCGCAGCAGGCCATGGGCGGCGGGGTCGATGCGGTCCTGACCTACTGGCACTGGGAAGCAAAGATGACGGCCAAGGGGTTTGTACCGGTCGTTGGCGTGGCGGAGGCGGCGGAAGCGTTGGGGCTGTCGCCGGACATCCCGCTGCTCGGATATGTGTTGCGCGGGGAGTATGCGCGGGAGAACTCCGAAGCGGTGGCGGGGCTGATCGCTGCGTCGCGGGCGGCGAAGGCTCGGCTGGCCAGTGATGATGAGGCCTGGGAGCGGTTGCGCCCGCTGATGAAGGCGGCGGATGAGGCGGAGTTCGAGGCGCTGCGGGCGGGTTTTCGGGCGGGTATTCCCGGTGAGGAGCCGATTGATAAGGCGGATGCGGCGAAGCTGTATGCGGTGATGGCGGAATTGGGGGGCGAGGCGCTTGTGGGAGAGGCGAAGACGCTGCCGGGGGGAGTGTTTTTTGGGGCGGGGGTAGAGTGACATCGGAGATGCCTTGCAAGAATGTACCTGTCTTGGAGTCAGATACCTGCGGTGTTTCATCGTGACCGGCACCGCTCGCGCCCTTTGGGCGCGCCCCCACCCCAGCCCTCCCCGTAAACGGGGAAGGAGTTGCATTGTTCCGGCTTCGCAGATTTCGCTTCCCCCCCCGCCTTTTCGCGGGGAGGGACCGAGGGCGGGGCGCGCCGAAGGCGCAGGATGCGCTTCCCCTTGACATGACCCGGCTCCCCGTCTCTCTCCTCTCGATATTCGCCTTCGTGCTGCTTTGGGCGGTTGCTGCGGCGATTGCAGGGGCACCGAATACGTTGCCGACGCCGTGGACTGTGGCGCGGTTGACCTTGGCGGAACTAGTATCCGGGGAGTTGCTATTCCATCTGTCGGCCACCCTCGCGCGGACGGTTGCGGCGTTTGTGATTGCGATGGCGGTAGGGTCTGCGATCGGGCTGTGGCTCGGCACCGATAAGCGCGCGGATGCGTGGGGGGATCCGTGGTTGGTGGGGTTATTGAACCTGCCCGCCCTCGTGACCATCGTGCTGTGCTATATCTGGATCGGTCTTACGGAGGTCGCCGCCATCGCCGCCGTGGCGATCAACAAGATACCGCTCGTCGCGACCCAGATGCGGGAGGGGGCGCGGGCGCTGGACCCGGCGCTGCGCGATATGGGGCGCGTCTTCGGGATGTCGCGCGTGGCGCGGTTGCGCCATGTGGTGCTGCCGCAACTGGCCCCGCATTTAGCGGCCTCCGGGCGCACGGGGATCGCGTTGATCTGGAAGATCGTGCTGGTGGTGGAATTCCTCGGGCGCTCGAACGGGGTGGGATTCATGATCCACCAGTATTTTCAGCTTTTCGACGTCGCGCGCGTGCTGGTCTATGCCATCAGTTTCGTGGCGGTGATGCTGGCGGTCGAGATGATGCTGTTGCAACCATGGGAACGCCACGCGACCCGGTGGCGGCGGCCATGAGGGTCGAGGTCGCGCGCAAAGCCTGGGGCGAAGCGGTCATCCTGCGCGATATCGCGCTGGAGATCGGGCCGCGCGAAAGCGTTGCCCTGCTGGGGCCGTCGGGGATCGGGAAATCGACCCTGTTGCGGATCATCGCCGGTCTGGACGAGGGTTTCGAGGGCCGCGTGACCGGGGCGGGCCGCATCGCCATGGCGTTTCAAGAGCCGACCCTGCTGCCGTGGCGGTCGGTGCGGGACAATCTGACGCTCACCACGGAATGTACGACCGACGAGGCCGATACGCTGTTGCGCGCGGTGGGATTGCCGGAGGCGGCACCGCGCTTTCCGAACACGCTGTCGCTCGGACAGGCGCGGCGTGTCTCACTCGCCCGTGCGTTTGCGATGCGGCCCGATACGCTGCTGCTCGACGAGCCATTCGCGTCCCTCGACCGCGATGCCGCTGGGCGGATGCAAGCGCTGTTGCTCGATCTGCTGTGCGAGCATCCGGCCCGACTTTTGCTCGTGACGCATGATCCGATGGAGGCCGCGCGTCTTGCCACCCGCGTCCTCACCCTCGACGGCACCCCCGCCACCATGCGCCATGAGCGCCTTTTCGATGATCCTCCCGCGACCCGCAGCGACGCGCAAATTGCCCACCTCGCGGCGGAGTTGTAGATTATCCGTACACTCAACAGCGAGTCCCCCGCACGCAACACGCGCACTATTTTAAGATTTTTCCATGTAAAATGACGCTCCGCTCTTGCCAAATGCGCCGTCGTCGTACTTTCATGAGGAAGTGAAAAGGACGTCTCCCGTGGCCAGCAAACAGGACGCAACGCAGCCCGACGCGAGACCCGGTACGCCCTCCAGTGGACCGGCCATGCGGCTCGTGCTGGTGACCGGCGTGTCGGGAGCCGGGAAATCCTCGACCCTTGCGGCACTGGCCGATTGCGGATTCGAGACCGTGGACAATCCTCCCATCCGGTTACTGCACGACATCATGGATGATTTTGCCGCCTCCGGCCCGCGCGCCGTGCGGGTGGCTATCGGAGTGGATGAGCGGACGCATGGATTCTCCACCGAGCGGTTTTCCGATGCCGTCGCCTCACTGCGCGAGCGGACCGATCTCGATGTGACGCTGCTGTTCCTCGATTGCTCGAACGAGACGCTGATTCGCCGCTTTACTGAAACGCGCCGCCGTCATCCCATGGCGGGCGAAACGGTGGAGAGCGCATTGGCCATGGAGCGCTCGGTCATCGCGCCCCTGAAGGAACAATCGGACATCGCCATCGATACCAGCGACCTGTCGCTCACGGAATTGCGTCGCGAGGTGCTGGAGCGATTCACCGAAGAAGACGGCAACGGCATGTCGATCACCGTGCTGTCCTTCGGGTTCAAACGCGGTGCGCCCCGCGAAGCCGATATCATGTTCGACGTACGATTCCTCGCCAACCCCTATTGGAACCCCCTGCTGCGCGCGGGAACGGGGCTGGATGCCGATGTGGACGAATACGTGACCGGCAGCGAGGGATTCGATGCCGTCTTTGCCTCTCTCGCAACCCTGCTGCGTGAAGTCATCCCGCTCTATCGCAAGGAGGGGAAAAGCTACCTGACGGTCGCCATCGGCTGCACTGGCGGGCGGCACCGCTCGGTCGCCGTGGCCGAAAAGCTGGGGGCGATGCTGCGCTGTGCGGGCCATGCCCCTGCCGTTCGACACCGCGATCTCACCCGAGCCGGATCGGCCCGCGCCCGCACGGTAGCGCTGACGGCATGATCGGGATCGTCGTCGTCACCCACGGGAAGATCGGCGAGGAACTCTGCGCAGCCACACAGCATGTTCTGGGAACCCAGCGCCAGCTTGCCTTTGTGTCGGTCGATGGATCCGACAATATCAGCCTCAAGCGCAAAGAGGTCGCCGCTGCAATCGAAGCCGTGCGCCCGGAGCGGGATGACGGCGTCATCGTCCTGACCGATATGATCGGCTGCACCCCCTCGAACCTCGCCTCGCGTGAAGGGCGGCTCGAGCGCGAAATCGTCGTGACCGGCGTGAACCTGCCGATGCTCGTCACCATCGCAAAAGCGCGCGAACGGGGCAGCCTGTCGCGGGTCGTCCGCATGGGAATCGAAGCGGGGCGCAAGTATATCGACGTGGCCCCGGCCCGTGCGCCAAAACCCATGGACGCCTGACGATCCATGGCGGAACGGCTCACTCGCACCCTAGAAATCGTCAATGATCGCGGCCTTCATGCACGGGCTTCGGCGAAGGTGGTGGAGTTGTCCGAGCGCTTCGCTTGCGATGCGACGTTCCAGTATAATGGCGACCGGGCCGATCCGCGCTCACTGATGGATTTGCTGACGCTGGTGGCCTCCAAGGGGGCGCAGGTGACCGTGGATGCCGAGGGCGAAGACGCCGCCGATTATCTCGACGAGTTGGAAACGCTGGTGGCCGGGCGCTTCGGCGAAAAGACCTGAACGGTGCGGCATGTCTTCTTCAACCTGAGTTTCTATCTGATGACGCTCGTGCTGGCGCTCGTCACCGTGCCGGTTTCGCTGGTGGCCGGGGACAGCACGGTGCGGGGGCTGTTCGCATTATGGGCGCGCGGGACCGTCTGGCTGACCCGCCACGTCCTTGGCGCGAAGATCGAGCTGCGCGGGCTGGAGCACATCGAAGAGCGCCCTGCCCTGCTGGTCAGCAAGCATCAGAGCGAGCTGGACGTGGCCCTGATGGGCGTCGTCTTTCCCGATTACGGGGCCATCGCCATGCGCGAGTTGGACGATTACCCCCTCGTCGGCGGCATCGTCCGCAAACTGGGACACATCAAGGTCGCGGTGGAGGGCGAGCGCCGGAACCAACTGCCGGAGGTGCTCGCGGGTGCGCGCAGGGTTTATGCCGAAGGACGGCCCATCCTGATCTACCCCGAAGGCACGTTGATGCGACCGGGCAGCAAATCGCGCTATCGCGGCGGGGTCTGGCATATCTACGATGAGCTGAAGATACCGGCGACCCCGGTTGCCCTGTCGCTGGGGCTTGCATGGCCCCGGCGGGAGTGGAAAAAATTCCCCACGCCCTGCGCGATGGAGTTCCTGGAACCGATCCAGCCCGGATTGCCCAAGCAGGAATTCATGGCGCTATTGGAAGAGCGGATTGAGACGGCAACCAATGCCCTCGTACGCGAACAAGCCTCGCCAGACTTGCTCGAAGAGGTCGTCTTCGACTTCGAGACCCAAGGTAGCGGCTGGAAACCCTGATACAGTTTAGCAACACGCGCGATACTGTAATGCTCGCCCCCATCTTTTCGTGCTTTCGTCGGTTTCGTGAACTGTCGTGGATGATGACAGGATCGGAGCAGAAACATATGTCGCACACGGATGGCTTATAGGACAGCCTGACAACCCGATCAGGCAGGACGTGCAGTAAACCGTTCTGAAATTCGACACAAATCCGCCATTGACGTTAAATAATTCAATGCCAACTTCGTACACTGGTCTCGAATTGCATCGCTTCTCAAGCACGCATTTCGGGGCTGAAGTGTTTGACGGGAGGCTCAGAAATGCATTTTCCGATGGTGATCGCGGCCTTTGCTTTGGCACTCACGCTGACGACGACTCCCTCGACAGCATCCGGCCATATCGACCGGTATGCACGGGTGATCTTCAACCATGGGCTGCCGCCGATGTGTACGCCGGGATGGTATGGGCGTGGCATCGGGCTTCTGGCGACCTGCGCCCTCGGAGGGCGGATGCAGATCCGCTTTATCGACGGCTATATTCTGCCCTGCGCCTTGCCGGGATGTCGCGACCATGCGCCGAGAATCGAAGCTTTTCTCCAGCGGAATGGCTACTGAGCCGCCGTGTATTCCGCGTCGGTGACTTTCTGCATCCAGTTCGCGGACACGCCGCCTTCCGCTTCCTGCATGGCGAGATGGACCATCCCCTTATCGGGCGCAGCCCCGTGCCAGTGCTTTTCGCCGGGGGGAATCCAGATCGTATCACCGGGGAGGATCTCTACGATGGCCTCGCCTTCGGTCTGAAACCGCCCCACGCCCGAAATTACATGCAACGTCTGACCCAGCGGGTGCGTGTGCCACGCCGTCCGGGCACCGGGTGCAAAGCTGACCCGGATCGCGCGCAGGCGTGCAGGTTCGGGCGCCTCGATGATCGGATCCATCTGGACAGTGCCAGTGAAGTAATCGGCAGACGGCGTGGTGGTCGGACGGGCATTGGCGCGGTGATGGATCATGGAAGGTGGCCCTTTTTGGATCATTCCCCCGAAGCGGGAGCTGTCACAGAGGATACCGTGGGTGGCCAATGATGGCGATGGCATTCTCCGGGCATTACCAAATGATCCGAATCGCAAAAGTGCTTTACGGGGAATAGCGTCCTGTTAACCCTGTTTGGGTGATGATCTCGCGAAAGCGAGGAAGGCCAGATGTTCGACACGCCCGATTTCTATGACCACGAAGAAGTAGTGAGCGTTTCCTGCCCCCGGTCGGGGCTACGGGCTGTGATTGCGATTCATTCTACCGCGCTCGGCCCTGCTCTGGGTGGGATACGCTGCTGGTCCTATGATGACGGGATGGCAGCGATCCGCGATGCCCTGCGACTTTCGCGGGGGATGACATACAAGAATGCGCTGGCGGGTCTCGATCTGGGGGGCGGTAAATCCGTGATCCTTGGCGATCCGAAGACCGCACGCTCGCCCGAAGCCTTGCGCGCCTTTGCGCGGGCCATCGACCGGCTTGACGGGCGCTATGTAGGCGCGGAGGACGTCGGGATGACGGTCGCCGATATCGATCTCATGCGCGATGTGACGCCCCATGTGGCAGGTACGAGTTGGGGCGCATCGGCGAGCGGTGATCCCTCACCCCATACGGCAGAGGGGGTGTTTCTGGGCCTCAAGGCGACGGTGAAGGCGGAGACGGGGTCGGACGACCTGACCGATGCGCGTATCGGGGTGATGGGCCTCGGGTCGGTCGGCTGGAAGCTGGCCGAAAAGCTGCGCGACGCGGGGGCGTCCCTGATGGTGGCCGATATCAACGTGCCGCGCACGGTGCGGGCAGCGGCGACGCTGGATGCTCAGATCGTCGATCCGAAGCGGCTGCCCTTTGCGGAGATGGACGTCTTCGCGCCCTGCGCTTTGGGCGGCGTGCTGACCCGCGATTTCGCCGAGAGTGCGCCGGTGCGGATGATCTGTGGTGCGGCAAACAATCAACTCGCGACCCCGGATGTAGACGCGGCGCTGTGGGAGGCGGGCAAGCTCTATGCACCCGATTATCTGGTAAATGCGGGCGGCGTCATTAATGTCGCTGCGGAAGCGGGCGGCGAATACGATGCCTACCGCGTCGGCATGAAGGTCCGCGAGATCGGCGAGACGACGGCGCGGGTTCTCGAAACCGCCCGAAACGAAGACCGCCCCACGGGCGCTGTGGCCGATGCGCTGGCGTTGGCCCGGATCGAGGCGGCAGGGGACGATGACAAGCGGCTGACAGCCCCGTGACGTTAACCCTGCGCCGGAACAGATCCGGTGCTGCTCTCCGCTCGAACAGGCCCCGGATCAAGTCCGGGGCAGGACATGATGAGAGTCTCTGGCCGTCAATACCCCATCGCACAGCCGTCCTTGCGTGGATCGGAGCCGCCGATGAGGCATCCCGTGTCGGGATCGATCACGATGATCTGGCCGCCGCCGATGGCCCCTTCGGCAATCCGGGCGTCGTGCCCCATGGAACCGAGCAGGTCGAGGGTGGCGCGGGGATAGCCGCGCTCGACGGAGAGGACACCCTTGTCGAAAAAGCTGCGCGGGGCGTCCATGGCTTCCTGAGGGTCCATGCCGTAATCGACGAGATTCGAGACAAGTCGCGCATGGCCGTTCGACTGGTATGCGCCGCCCATGACGCCGAAAGCGGCGTAGGGTTTGCCATCCTTGGCGAACATGCCCGGAATGATCGTGTGCATGGGGCGCTTGCCGCCTTTCAGCTCGTTGGGGTGGCCTTCTTCCAGCGTGAAGCCCGCCCCCCGGCTCTGGAAATTGATCCCATAGCGGTCGGAGGCGATGCGGCTGCCAAAGGCGTGGAAGACCGAGTAGATCAGCGACACCATCGTGCGGTCGGCATCGACGACGGTGATGTAGATCGTGTCGCGGTGCTCTGCCCCGCCGGTCCCGATGGCCGCACCGACCGCGTGCAACCCGGCAAGATCGTCCAGCAGGTCTGAACGCGCGGCCATCGGGTCTATGCGGTCTCGCAAGGCGCGTACCGTTTCTTCTGACATCAGATGCGCGAGGCGGTCGGCGGCACCGGGGGTGTCAGGATCGGCGATCATGCGGTCGCGGGCATCATAGGCGAGGCGCTTGGCTTCGGCCTCGATGTGGGCGCGTTCGGGACCGTGCGGGTCCAGTTCGTCGAGCTCGAAGCCTTCGAGGATTCGGGCCATCAAAATGGCGGCGACGCCTTGCCCATTGGGGGGCAATTCGATCATTTCCATGCCGCGATAGGTGCCCGAAACCGGCTCGACCCAAGTGGGTTTGTTGGCCGCGAAGTCTGCCAGCGTGTGCTTTCCGCCCATCGCAGTTAACGAGGCGACCATGTCTTCGGCGACTGGCCCTTCATAGAATCCGGCACGGCCTTCGCGGGCGATGATCTCCAGCGCCTCGGCCTTTGCCGGATAGGCAAAAACCTCGCCCATGCGCGGCGCACGCTGGGCCTCCACAAGAAAATGGCGGGCCATGGCACCGGTCATGTTCGGTGCGTCACCGGCCCAATCGGCGGCCGCACGCGGAGCGACGGGATGGCCCTCGCGAGCGATGCGGATGGCCGGAGCGAGTGCGCGATCCCACCCGTATGTGCCGAATTCAGACAGGAGCGTATCGAAAGTGTCAACGGCACCGGGGATCGTGACAGCATGGGCGCTGTTCTGATCGACCGCATCGAGTCCCTGTTCGCGCAACATCGCCGCATCGAGCGCCATAGGCGCACGGCCCGATCCGTTCAGGCCATGGGGGCGAGCTTCGCCATTCTTCCAGACGAGGGCGAAGGCGTCTCCACCGAGACCAGTCATTGCCGGTTCCAGCAATCCCATGGTAAGCGCGGCGGTTACGGCGGCATCGACGGCATTGCCGCCCGACTGCATCACACCAACAGCACATTCCACCGCCAGCGGATGCGAAGTCGCGCACATGGCATGGCGGGCGAGGACAGGGGAGCGTCCGGGGATCTGGAAATCGCGCATGGGGCATTGCCTTTCAGATGTCGTCCCCGCCAGCCTTGCCACAGGGGCGCGGGCGTGACAACGGCGGGTGCGTCGTGCATCCTGTTGGATCAACCGAGGAGGCCGGGATGGCGCTGACATTTTCGCGCACGGCGCAGCGAATCGAGGACTGGCGCGAGCGGGGGCTGATCGACGCGGCCACGGCGCAAATTCTGACAGACGATCTCGCGACGGGCCACAAAACACGTTCTTTTTCATCGATCGCCGTGTGGCTCGGGATCATCTGCCTCGCATTCGGGGCCATGACCTTCGTGGCGGCGAACTGGGATCAGATGCCCCGTTTCATGCGCATGGCGGCCCTGATGGGAGGCGTGCTCGTCTCCTACATCGTGGCCGCCGTACTGCATCACCGTGACCATCCGGGGCTTGCGGAAGCCTTCGTCGTGCTCGGCTGCGGCGTCTTTGGGGCGGCGGTCATGCTGACGGGGCAGATGTATCACCTGACGGGTCCACCATCGGGAGGCGTATTCCTTTGGGCGCTTGGCACCCTCATTGCCGCCGTGGCGACCCGGTCGCGGGGGGCGTTGGGTCTCGCAGTGATCCTTGCGACACTTTGGACAGTGATGATCATGACGACCGGAGGAGGTGACCCGTTCCACCTATGGTACTTGCCGGTCTGGGCCGTTCTGTCGCTCTACGTCTGGTGGATCAGGGCGCGCTGGATCGCGCATCTTTGTGCGATGGGCATGTTCGTCTGGCTGGGTGTATCGCTGGTCGCGTATATCATCCCGGATATGGATTTCAGCGCCGGGTACATGGCCCTCATGGGGGCCTTCGCGGGTGTTTCGCTGGTGATTGCGAGTGCGCGCAGCATCCGACTGCTGCGCGGTTTCGAGAGCGCGGCAGCGTTCTACCTTCTGTTGTTGGTCTTCGGAGCCATCGCCGTTCTTTATATCTGGCGTGAGATCGAGGGCGGAGCGGAGCCGACGATGGTCGCGATAGCTTCTGCCCTGCCGTTGCTGGCCCTGACAATCGGGCCTGCTTTCGTTTTGAAAGAACGGTTCGATCACGTTCTGGCGGCGGTATGGACCATAGTCACAGTCATCGTGGCGGTCCAGATGGCAAGGGGAATGCCTTATATGGTGGAAGCCTTTGCGCTGGCAGTGTCGATCTGGACGATCCGAATGGGCGGACGACAGGGATGGAGTCCGGTAACGACGCTGGGCTATGTCGCCTTCGCGGTGACGATGTTCGTGATCTACTCGGCGGCAGCCTATGGCTTGCTTGGCACGAGTTTCTTCTATCTCGGAGCCGGGGTGCTGTTGCTGATCGGTGCGTTGGTGATGCCGCGACTCGTTCGGCGCAGGGAGGAAGCGATATGAGAATGCGGTTCTTGCTGGGGCTGGCGGTCGCGTTTGCGGCACAATCGGGCATTGTCGGCGCGATGGTCTGGAGCCGCATGTCGGTGCTGCAAAGCGGGCAGGAGGTCGTGCTCCGCTCGACCTTCGTGGATCCGCGCGACATCTTTCGGGGCCATTACGTCAGTCTGAACCTGTCGCTCGGATCGATCAGCGAAGACCTGCCCGGATTGGATAACTACGAACCCGGCACCTCGGCCTATGTCACCATCCGCGAGGGAGAGGACGGGTTCTGGGTCGCGGAGGCTGTGCACGAAACGCTGCCGGAAGGAGACGAGCCGGTCTTGTTGGCAACTGGACTTGTCACCGGTGAAGTTGCAAGAGGGATGAGGGGACGCGCCATCCTGCCCTTCGACCGCTATTTCGCGGATTATGAACGGGCGCAGGAATTGGAAAATCTGCGCCGCGAACAGAAGTTGGGAGTCATCCTTGCACTGGACGGCAAGGGTGGGGCCGTCATCAAGGGCCTGACCATCGACGATACACGCGTTTACGACGAGCCACTGTGGTAGAATTCACCTGAATCGCCTTCAAAAAAAATCAGCACACGAATTCACAGGAACAAATGAAGGTTTGACAGGGAACAAATAAGAACATTAGATGAACACATCGCTAAGGAGATTCGATTCCCCCAGGAGGCTACCATGTCTAAAACCGCAATACTCGAGTCCAATCAGATCGTGAGACGTTCCGGCAGTTCAGTCGGACTGCTTTGCATCATGGGCGCAACAGTCGTGATGATGATCGCCGGGCTGAGCGCCCCGAGCGCTGCCCCTGCCGGGATCGTCTCACCGGCTCCCATCTTCGCGCAGAACATGACCAATCCGCCGGTGCGCCGCATCCATGATCGCGGCCATCTGCGGATGCTGTCGACCATCCCCTTCCCGACGATGCCGCCACCCCCCGTGAACATCGCTGCCCTGCCCCGGCACGAGCGCGCCCGCTACGTCGCGCAGGTCGGTGAGCAGCACGGTGTTCCCCGCGAAATCTTCGCCGCGATGGTGATGACCGAGAGCAATTTTAATCCCTCAGCCCGTTCGCATGTCGGGGCCATCGGGTTGACGCAACTGATGCCTGCCACGGCCCGCGAAATAGGCGTTGATCCCCATGACCCGCACCAGAACCTCGCAGGTGGTGCGCGGTATCTGAAGGAACAATATGACCGATTCGGCGACTGGCCGCTGGCGCTGGCCGCCTATAACTCGGGGCCGACCCGAGTGGCGCGGCTGGGGCGCATCCCGCATATCGCCGAAACCCAGAACTACGTGCAGAAGGTGCTCATCCGCGCCGATGTCATGCGCGGCAAGATCTGAACTCGGGTCCGGGGGGACCGAGTGAGGCGGGTCGACGGGTCGTCGAGCCGCCTTTTTCGTGCCCGCCCATCAGAACGATGCCTCGTAGGGAAGCTGAACGGACAAACCTTGCACAAAACCCTTATTGGCAGCAATTTAGAGCCAATCGCGCTTGACCGCAATTTTTGGCCTTTCCATTGTCAGACGAGATTTCCGTCGCCGACCGGGAGAGCGGTGTGACCGAGACCACGCCAACCATCGACGAGCATGGGCAGATCAGGGATCGGCGGGGCGAATGGCGCTCGGGCCGTCCGGTCTTTCTGGAGCCTCTGCTAGACAGACCACATCAGGTGAAAGACGTTCTACGCTGGATGGTCGGCTTTCCGGGAATGCTCTACCCATGGTTTGCGATCTATATGCTCATCATTGGCGTGTCCTACGCCTTCTTCACCCCCGATTTTGCCGTCATGCAAACATGGGGCTGGGGCTGGGTTGCGGAAATTACGGCCCGAAACGTCATCATCCTGACATTGTGGAACGGGGCGTTTCACTTGTGGTTCATCACGCTGCGAATGCAGGGCCGCAAGAAGAAATACAACGCCAACTGGATGACAAAGAACAAGAAGGTCTTCCTGTTCAATGACCAAGTCTATGACAACATGTTCTGGTCGTATTCCGGTGCCCTGTTCTGGAGCGCCTATGAGTGCGGGATGTGGTGGGCCTATGCCAACGACATGCTGCCCTTCATCAGTTTCAACTCGAACCCGGTCTGGTTCGTGCTGGCGATGTTGCTGGTGCCATTCTGGCGGAATTTTCACTTTTACTGGATTCACCGGCTGATCCACTGGAAGCCGCTCTATGACTGGGTGCATTACTTGCACCACAAGAACGTCAATGTCGGTCCATGGTCAGGCATGGCGATGCACCCTGTCGAGCATCTGCTTTACTTCAGTTGCGTCCTGATTCACCTCGTCGTGCCGACGCACCCCCTGCACATGATGTTCAATGCATTTCAAACCGGCTTGGGACCGGCGATCAGCCATTCAGGCTTCGACGAAATCGTCTTCGGCGACGAGATGGCCCTCAGGAACGACCGATATATGCACTATCTGCATCACCGCTATCACACCGTGAATTTCGGCGAAAGCAACGTCCCCTTGGATAAATGGTTCGGCAGCCTGCATGACGGTTCACCCGAAGCGGATGCACATTTCAGGAAGGTTCAGCGGGAGCGGATCGCGGCACGTAGAACGTGAGGCAGCGCCTATAGCATTGCCGGGATCACGCGGTCGGGCGGGGTGTGGCCATCCACGAAGGTCTTGATGTTGATGATGACCTTCTCGCCGGTTTCCATGCGGCTCTCATGCGTTGCCGAGGACATATGGGGCATGAGGACGACATTCTTCGCCTTCCGCAAGCGGTCAGAACTGTCGGGGCCATGCTCGAAGACATCGAGGCCCGCACCGCCCAGATCCCCCGCTTCGAGCATCCGGGCCAGCGCGTTCTCGTCCACGATCTCGCCGCGCGCTGTGTTGACGATCCACGCGGTCGGTTTCATCAGCTGGAGACGACGGGCCGACAGCAGGTGGAAAGTCGCGGGGGTCGATGGACAGTGGATCGACACCACATCCATCCGGGCGAGCATCTGGTCGAGGCTCTCCCAATAGCGCGCACCGAGGCTCTTCTCGATAGCGGCATGGACGCGCTTGCGGTTGTGATAGTGGATATCGAGGCCAAAGGCCGCGGCGCGGCTGGCGACTGCCTGTCCGATCCGGCCCATGCCGATGATGCCAAGGCGCTTTCCGGCGACCCGATGGCCGAGCATGGCGGTCGGTGCCCAGCCCTGCCACTCACCGGATTCGATCAGATGCACCCCTTCGACCAGACGGCGCGGTACGGCGAGCAGCAGCGCCATGGTCATATCTGCGGTATCATCGGTCAGCACACCGGGGGTATTGGTGACGAGGATGCCCCGCCGTCGCGCCGTCTCGACGTCGATATGATCGACCCCGGCTCCGAAATTCGCGATGAGGCGAAGGCTCTCGCCGGCACGGGCGAGGACGTTGGTGTTGATCTGGTCGCCGAGGGTCGGCACAAGGATATCGGCGCGCGACGCTGCATCGGCCAGTTGCGCGGTGGAGAAGGGCGTGTCCGAGGTGTTCAGTTCCACGTCGAACAGTTCCGCCAACCGCGCCTCGACGGGGTCCGGCAGTTTGCGGGTCACGATGACTTTCGCGGGTGCTTTGGCGTCAGCGGGCATGGACGAATCCTCGGGTGGACAATTGGTCTATTTTGCGCTGGATAACAGGCGCGGGCAACGCGCGAAACGGGAAGGGGCGACATAATCTTGCGAAACGGGATTATTTTCGGGTTTTTTGCTGCGTCTCTGGCCATGGGACAGGGAGCGGAGGCGCAGACGCTTGGCCCCGAAACGGGCGAGCCGCTGCCCCGGTTCGAGACCCTGCGCTTCGATACGGTGCGGATGCGCCGGGGGCCGGGGCAGAAATACCCCATCGCCTGGGTCTTCAAGCGCGAGGGCCTACCGGTCGAAGTGTTCCGCGAATACGAGGACTGGCGGCAGGTGCGCGATCCTTTCGGCGATATCGGCTGGATCAAGCGCACCCAACTCAGCCGCGCCCGCTATGGGCTGGTCGTTAGGGAAGATAGCGCCCCGATGCACAGCGAGACGGAGGACGACGCGAAGGTCGTCGCACGGGCGGCAAGCGGAGTGGTGCTGAGGCTTGACGAGTGCAGCTTGCATTGGTGTCACGGGCGCGCGAAGGGTTACAGTGGATGGGTCCGGAAGGACGCGCTGTTCGGGGTGGCGGCGGAGGAAAAGTTCAAGGGGGACTAGGGTTTGACCGGCGATGCCTTCTGCCGCGACTGCCTGACGCCCGTTGCGACGGATGACAGGCGATGTCCGGCGTGCCGCTCGCCCCGCATCTTGTGCCATGCGGAACTTGGGGCGCTTTCCATCGCGCATATGGATTGCGATGCTTTCTATGCGGGCGTCGAGAAGCGGGATGATCCCTCGCTGGCGGACAAGCCGCTCATCATCGGAGGCGGCAAACGAGGCGTGGTTTCAACCGCCTGTTACATTGCTCGCATGAGCGGCGTCCATTCGGCGATGCCGATGTTCAAGGCGCTGAAACTCTGTCCCGACGCCGTGATCGTCAAACCGAGCATGGACAAATACGTCGCCGTCAGCCGCCAGATTCGTGCACTGATGGGGGAATTGACCCCTATGATCGAACCGCTTTCGCTGGACGAGGCGTTCCTCGATCTGTCAGGGACCGAGAAGCTGCACGGGGCCATTCCAGCACTGACCATGGCCCGGCTGGCAAGGCGGATCGAGGAGGAGATCGGGGTGACGGTTTCGGTCGGATTGAGCGACTGCAAGTTTCTCGCAAAAATCGCGTCCGACCTCGATAAGCCGCGCGGGTTCAGCGTGATCGGGCGAGGCGAGGCGCTGGATTTCCTCGGTCCGCGCCCGGTCGGGACGATCTGGGGTGTTGGGGCATCGCTGGCGTCGAAACTGGAAGGCGACGGGTTGCGCCTGATCGGGGATTTGCGGGCAGTAGCCCTCGAAGACCTTATGACCCGCTATGGCAGCATGGGCAAGCGCTTGCACGATCTAGCCTTTGCCCGTGACACCCGCAACGTGAACCCGAGCGAGGGTGCAAAAAGCATCTCCTCGGAGACGACATTCAGCGAGGACACCACCGATATCGACCTGCTGGACGGACATTTGTGGCGCTTGTCCGAGAAGGTCTCCGCCCGGTGCAAGGCGAAGGACATTGCAGGACGGACGGTCGTGCTGAAGCTCAAGACGAAGGACTTCAAGCTGCTGACGCGCAGCCATTCCCTGACCACCCCGACGCAGCTTGCCGATACGATCTACCGCTCAGGGCGGGAGATGCTGGGCAAGGCAACGGAGGGACGCGCATTCCGCCTGATCGGGATCGGCGTTTCCGGATTGTCTTCGGCGGCGGAAACGGGGGATGGATCCGTGGATCTTTTCGACCCGCAAGCCCCCCTGCGCGCCAAGGCCGAACGGGCGATGGATGCGGTGCGGGCGCGCTATGGTGCAGATGCGGTGGAGAAGGGTCGGGGATTGCGGCGGGATGAACGCGACGCATGATCCGGGTGGCTGTCTCCGCGCGCCCGTGCGATTGATGCGCGCCCTGGATCGGAGATTTACCCCATGAACACACAGGCGTCGATGACCGGGACGGCATGGCTGATGATGCTGGCGTTGGCGGCGGTCTGGGGCGGGTCGTTCTTCTTCGTGGAGGTCGCATTGACCGAGGAGACGCCGCTGACCATCGTGCTGCATAGGGTCTTCTGGGCCGTGCCGGTTCTGGGGGCGGTGCTGTGGTGGAAGGAGCTGGCGCTGCCCCGCGACCCGCGTGTCTGGGGGGCGTATCTGGTGATGGGGGGGTTGAACAACGTGATCCCGTTCTCGCTGATCGTCTGGGGGCAGAAATATCTGGAAGGTGGGCTGGCCTCGATCCTGAACGGGATGACGGCGATGTTCGGGGCGGTGGTTGCCGGGATGTTGCTGGCCGATGAGCGGCTGACGATGAACAAGATCGCAGGGGCGGGTCTGGGCCTCGTGGGGGTTGCGGTTATGATCGGGCCAGAGGCGCTGGCAGGGCTGGATTTGCGTGATCTGGCACAACTCGCGATTCTCGGGGCGGCGCTGTCCTATGCCTTTGCGAGCGTCTGGGGGAAGGTGGCGTTGAAGGGGATTGCGCCGGAGGTGAATGCCTTCGGGATGCTGACAGGCAGTGCGGTGCTGATGGTGCCGCTGGTGCTGATCTTCGAGGGTATCCCATCGCTGGATTATTCATGGCCGGTCTGGGGATCGCTTCTTGGCATCGCATGGCTGGCGACCGCGCTCGCCTATCTGCTGTATTTCGGAATTCTGGTGCGGGCGGGCGCCGCGAACCTGATGCTGGTCACACTGCTGATCCCGCCCTTTGCCGTGGGCCTTGGAGCGGCGTTCCTCGGCGAACGGTTGACGCCCGTGGCATGGGTCGGGTTCGCGTTGATCGCGCTGGGGCTGGCCGTCACCGATGGTAGACTGTTCCGCCGCCGGTGATCGGGTCGAGCAGGGGCATGTAGACCCAGCCCTCGACACCGTGAGGCGGGATCGTAAGGAGGCACCAGCGCGCGTCCTCCGAGCAACCCTGCACAAAGCCACCCTGCCCCGGATGCAGCTTCGCCACGACGATCCGATGGGTGCCCGCGCCCTGTCGCAGATTCACCCGGCCCGTTCCCGTGTGGATATAGGGAACGTCCGACCGATAGAGGCGACGCCAATCCACCGGGGGACCGGGTCGTTCCGCCGGGCCGAGGCTCGCAGGGGCCACCGCCGGTCGGGTCAAAGGCATGTAGACCCAGCCTTCACCGCCATTCGGGAACACCATTGCGCACCAGCGTCCGGTCTCATTGCATCCCGCAATGCGCCCTCCCTGTCCGCGCGCCAACGTGCCGATGCGGGGGAAGGCCGTTCCCGGCCCCGCGCGCACGTTGAGACCCCGGCGCGTATCGGCGACATGCACCGTACCGGGAGCGGGTAAGACAAAGGCGGCGACGGGGCCACCTGCCCATCCCTGCGCCAGTGCCGGAGACGCGGCGAGCATCGCAAGAGCCGCCAGAGCGGCACGGAGACGGGACGTGAGCGTACGGGGAGCCATGGCGGCGACCTCCTCTGCAAAGACGAAACGCAATCGGCAGTTCAACCGGAAGGTAGCATTCCGAGCGCAGAAAGATAGAGGTCGAGCATCGCTTCTTCCTCGGATCGCTCGTTGGGATCTTTCTTGCGAATTGCCACGATCTTGCGGAGGGTCTTGGTGTCGAAGCCGTTGCCCTTGGCCTCGGCGTAGACTTCCTTGATCTGCTCTGCGACCTCCTTTTTCTCCTCCTCCAGACGCTCGATGCGCTCAATGATCTGTTTGAGGTGATCCGCCGCGACGGAGGTGGTGGAAAATCCGCTGTCGTCGTCTGCCATGATGCTCGCCGTGTTCGATTTTGGGGCCTTTCGGATAGTCGTACACGCAGCGTGCTGCAAGAGCCAAGACCCATGCCATTGTAAGGGGTCGTTCCATGCATTTTGTGCATACCGGCTTTGCCGATCCAGCATTTGTTGCAATGCAACAAAATCGCTATCTATCGCTCAAGCCAAACGGCAAACCCCTTTTTGAGGCCAGAGCAATGACCACCATCGATTACTCAGCGCAGACCGCTGCTGTCCGCCCCTCCTTCTTCGATTCGGCGCGTGCCGTCTTCGAAGCCCCCGCGCTGTTTCTGAGGCGCCGTTTCGTCGCCGCCAATACGCGCAACCAGCTGTCGCGCCTGACGGACGCACAGCTCGACGATATCGGCCTGATCCGCTCCAATATCGACACGATCAGTGCCGAGATGGCTTCGCGCTCGCTTCTGTAAGGTTTCTCCACACCATCACTACCTCCCTGAACTGCCCGGCTTCGTGCCGGGCATTTTTTTGTCTGGTGGTTGCACGTCTTCTGCTGTTAGCCTGAAAGGGTTCAAGCGGTCCTTCCCGTATTCTCGAGGAGACCAACAGCAGCATGACGGGTACGAAAGAAACGGGGGCCGAGTGGCCCACTTACGGGGTTCTTGCGGCCTGCTACATCGGGTGGGGCGCGGCTTGCCTGTGGCATGGGGCCCTGGGATGGTGGTTCGTGCCGGTGGCGGGGTATTTCATCACGCTGCACTCATCCTTGCAGCACGAAGCACTGCACGGGCATCCCACGCGGGATGCGCGGGTGAACGAAGCGCTGGTGTTCCCGGCGCTTGGAGTGTTCGTGCCCTATCGCGTCTTCAAGCGAACGCATCTGAGACACCATTGCGATGCGCAATTGACCGACCCTTACGATGACCCCGAAAGTGCCTATCTAGCGCAGAAGGACTGGGATGCCTTATCCGTTCCAATGCGTTGGGTGCTGGAGGTGAACCGCACATTGTTCGGACGGCTGCTGGTCGGACCTGCCCTGTCGATAAGGTCCAGTCTGGTGCAGGATATCACGGCGATGCGCGGAGGATGCGCCTTCACGCGGGGTGCGTGGATTGCGCACGGGATCGGACTCACCATCACGCTGGGTTTTGCATTCGGGGTCGCAGGATTGCCGCCACTTCTGTATCTAGCGGCGGCCTATGCGGGCTATTCACTGCTGATGCTGCGGACCTTCGCCGAGCATCAGGCGACCGAAGTGGTGGGCGAACGAACGGCCATCGTGGAGGCCGAAGGGCCGCTGGCGTTCGCGTTCCTGAACAACAATCTTCATGCGGTGCACCATGCCCATCCGCGTGCGCCCTGGTACGCGCTGCCCGCGCTCTATCGGCGGGATCGTGAGGCGGTGCTGGCAGGGAATGGTGCGTATCGGTTCGCGGGATACCGGGCGCTGGTCGGGCGCTATGCGCTGCGGGCGAAGGAGCGGGCGGTGCATCCGTTCCTGCGGCGCGGATGACGCCGCTCGCGACCCTCCCGATGTACAACTGGCCAGAAGTATGTGTCGCGCAACAGGCGTTCTGGGCGGCAGTACGCGATGGTCTGCGCGCACGGGGGGTCGATGCGCCCGATGTGCTGTCGGACGGGACGGGATGGCGCGAGCCGGGGCTGGTGTTCAGCCAGACCTGTGGATGGCCCTGGGCGACGCAATACCGAAACGCCCTCAATCTTGTGGCGACCCCCGTAAGTTCGATCCCCGGCTGCGACGGGGATACTTATTCGAGTATGGTGATCGTGCGGGCGGATGCGGCGGCGGAGACCTTGGCCGATCTGCGCGGCGGGAGCGTGGCGTTCAACGGCGTCGATTCGCAATCGGGCGTACATACGCTGCGTGAGGCGGTTGGGCCGCTTACCGACGGAACGCCGTTCTTCGGGCGGGGGCTGGAGACGGGGGCGCATCGCAATTCGGTGCGAGCCGTGGCGCGGGGTGAAGCCAATTGCGCGGCGATCGACGCGGTGTGCTGGGCGATGGCTGGGCTGTACGAGCCAGAGGCGGTCGGACGGTTGCGCGTAGTGCATCTCACGGCGGCGGCTCCGGCGCTGCCCTTCGTGACACGGCGCGGGGGGCCGGCAGCCGAGGTTCGCGCGGCGCTGGAGGAGGCGGTAGCGGCTGGTTTGGGCAAGTCGCTTTTCATCGACGCCTTGGTCGACTCCGATTCGATCCGTTACGGCGCATTGGTAAGCCGCGTGAAGGATGTGCCGCCGCTGTTCTGAAGTGAACTCGATCAAGTAGAGCATCGAATTGCCCCAAGCGCTGCACGCCGCAAGTGGGCATTTCGATGCACTTTGTGATTTAACTTGATCGGGTTCCTTTCAGTTCAATGCATCCGCTGGCCGTTCGGAACCTTGATATCCGGGGCGAGAAGGACGATTCCACCCTGCTCATCGCTAACGCCAAGGGTTAGGACTTCGGAACGGACCGGGCCGATCTGGCGCGCGGGAAAGTTGACGACGGCCATGATCTGACGGCCCATGAGGCTTTCAGGCGTGTAATGGGCGGTGATCTGGGCGGAGGTTTTCTTCTCGCCGATCTCGGGGCCGAAATCGATTCGCAGCCTATAGGCAGGCTTGCGCGCTTCAGGGAATTCCTCGGCGGCGACGATGGTACCGACGCGGATATCGACCTTCATGAACGTATCGAAGTCGGTTTCGGACATGGCGTTTCGCTTTCGTAACCTGATGACGGCTGCCTTTATGATGCCAGTCGCGCCCGGCATCCAGCGTTCCGTCGTACCCAACCACAAAAAAAGCCGCTCACCCTTTCGGGAAAGCGGCTCGGGTCGTGATGTGAGAAGAGAAAGGCCGGATCAGGCGGCTTTCTTGGCGCCTTTGGGCGTAGCTTTCATCGCGGTCATTGAGTTGGACGCGAGGGACTTCATTTCCTCGACACCTTCGCTGAAGCGGGCCTGAATGATTGCCATTGCATCTTCGTTAGCCTTGCGAGCGGTTTCGCTCAGTTCGTTGAAGACGCCAACCGACTTCTCGAAATGCGCTTTTGCAGCTTCGACGCGCTTTTCATTACCTTCGACGGACATCGGCTGCGCGGCAGCGTCTTTCATCGTCTCGGAAAGTTCGGCGACGCCGTTCTGGAGAATTTCGACCTGCTTCTTGAACAGCGACTGATAACCTTCGGAAGCAACGCGGTTAGCATCGACGATGGCCTGCATGTTTTTCTTCTGCGCGGCGGTCATTGCTTCCATATCGACACCAGGAATCGTAGCGGTGTCGAACATCTTCGTCAGGTCATTCTGTTTCATCAGCTCGACATAGGTGTTAGGGTCGAACCAGTTTTTCTCGGTGGTCATAGCGTGCTCTCCTAGCGAGGAATGTTTCGATGGGCAGAATATGTTGCATCGCAGCAAAACAGTCAAGAGCATTTTTGTTGCATCGCAACAATTTTTTCAAAATATTGTTTTCATTTAGGAATTTCCGCCCAATTCACGAGAACGGTCAGCGGCGGCACCGACGGCGCGGGTCATCAGGACGCCGAGGCCGACCTTCTCATGCATCAACAACTCCAGAGCGGCAGCAGTTGTTCCCTGCGGGCTGGTGACGTTTACGCGCAAAGTTTCGGCGGTCTCGTCACTGGCTTCGGCGAGGGCAGCCGCACCGATAACAGTCTGACGGGCAAGGCGCATGGCGAGGGCGGGGTCGAGACCTTGTGCCTCACCGCCCTGCGCAAGAGCTTCGATCATGTGGAAGATATAGGCGGGGCCGGAGCCGGAAACGCCCGTGACAGCATCCATTTGCGATTCGGTGTTGAGCCGGACGGTTTCGCCGACGGCGGCGAGCAAGGCGTCGGCTAAGGCTGATTCATCTGTCGTTACGCCCTCGCCGGGGAATATGGCGCTCGCGCCCTTGGCCACGGCGACGGGGGTATTGGGCATGACACGCACGATCCGGGCGTCTCCACCCAACAGCGAGCGAAAGGCGGCGATGGACGTGCCCGCCGCGATGGAGACGTAGAGCGGTGCCGTGCCGAAGCGCTCCGCGAGGGCGGGGAGGACATCCTCCATCATCTGCGGCTTGATGGCGATGAGGACCGCTTTGGGCGTCTCGGTCACGCCCTCGGCACCATCGAGCACTTCAATGCCGTGGGTCTTCGCCGTGGCGGAGAGGGCAGTGGCGGGATTCGGCTCCACAATGCGGATTGCTTCCCCCGCCAAGCCATTCGCCAGCCAGCCATCGAGCAGCGCACCGCCCATCTTGCCACATCCGAGGATCACGAGGGGGGCGGCGGCAGTGAAAGCGGTGGCGACTTGCATGGCGGGTTCCTTTGGCATCGCGAAAACGCGGTTATTGCTCACAGGGAAAGGCATTGGCAAAGGCCAACAGCACGAGCGTTCGTGCATCGCTTGGCAGCGTCGAGATGTCCTGCATGGAATAATAGGTTCCAAAGGCACTGCGAAGCGCACGATCCGACGGGTTATCCGGCAAGCAGATCCCGTCGAAATCCGGGTGTTGGGCCATGGCATTGGGATTGCGTGGTATGGCGGCGGCGATGCCTGCGATATAGCCGCTACAAAAGCCCTGTCTGACGGGTTCGGCGCTGATGCAGCTGTGCATCAGGTCGAAGCGGTCGCCCTGCCCGGATAAAACCGGTGTGGTGGCGAGAAGCGTGCACAGGAGAAGAGGGGCCGTGAGTTTCATTTGCCAACCTCCAAATCATGCTCTGGGTGTCGTGGGATAAGATATGCCGTGTGAAGATTGGAAGCTCTATCAGGTTTTCGCAAGGCAGCTTTCAATGCGACCCTGCCTTAAGCTGGCAAGGTGGACAAGGTCGTGCGGAGAGGTAGGGTGTGCCCCATGACACTTTCCCTCGCTCCAGAGCATTTTGCATTGAAGTTGGACCGGCTTTCGCTGCCTCTCACGCCGGCGGGGGGCTCCCCTGCATGGCTCGAAAGTGAGACCAGACACATCGGATCCACCTGAATGCAAATTGCTTTCATCGGCCATGGTGCCATCGCTACCGAAGTCCTGCGGCACCTACGGGATGAATCGGAGGTCGTGCTGGCCTGCGGTGTTTGCAGACCAGGGCGCGAGAAGGTGGCCAAGGCAGTGTTCGGGGATGTGCCGGTCGTGAGCGATCTGGGCGATGTGCCGGAGGCCGTGACGCTGGCGGTGGATTGCGCGGGGCATCCGGGGCTGCGCACGCATGGGGCGGCGTTGCTTTCGCGGGGGATCGACGTGCTGACGGTGTCGAACGGGGCGTTGGCGGATGCGGCGTTGGCGCTGGCGTTGGATCAGGCGGCGACTGTGGGGGGCGCACGGCTGCGGCTGCTCTCCGGAGCCATCGGAGCCATCGATGTGCTGGCGGCGGCATCGGTCGGAGGGCTGGAGCGGGTGATCTATACAGGACGCAAACCGCCCGCTGGATGGCGGGGGTCGGCGGCGGAAGAAGTGCTGAACCTCGAAACGTTGACCGAACCGGCAGTACATTTCGAGGGGACGGCGCGGGAGGCGGCGCTTCGGTATCCTAAAAATGCCAATGTGGCAGCGACGGTGGCGCTCGCCGGAATCGGGATGGACGCGACTCAGGTACGCTTGATTGCAGACCCTACTCGAGCACCGAATCGGCACGAGATCGAGGCGATAGGCGCGTTTGGGCGGTTCGAGTTCGCCATCGAGGGGAACGCCCTGCCCGGCAATCCGGCGTCGTCGGCCCTCACGGCGATGAGTGTCGTGCGGGCCGTGAGAGACAGGGTAGCGCGGATCAGCGTTTAAAAGCCGATCTGTCATGCCCTCGAAAGAGGGCATCTCGTCGGACAGACTCCGTTCTTTTGTTCGAGATTTAAACGTTCATGTCACCCCGCGACTTGATCGCGGGGTCCATTGTCCAGCACATCCTGCACGATGGATTCCGCGATCAAGTCGCGGAATGACAACAGTTCTTCGATCTAAAAGACACCGAAACCAATGCGTTATCGCGGGGATGACACCAAGGATCAGCGTTTCTTGAAATCGCCTGCCTGGTGCTTCTTGTAGGCCAGATACAGCGCAGCACCGATCAGCATGGGGATCAGCAGACCCATGATCGACCCGAAGAACGAGCCGAGAATGAAGCCCAGAACCGCTCCGGCGATGGCCGCCGGGATCTGCTGCGCGCCACGAATGTATTGTGGGGCCAGCAAATAGCCGACTGCCGCACCTAAAATCGTCAAAAGCAATGTGAACATCTGTCCCATCTCCCCGAAGTTTCCGAGCAGGGAACGTGTGTACGGGAGCGGGAATAGTCAACCCACATGCCGATCCGCGAGGCCGGTGGGGCGTCTTCGGCTCATCGTATGGGGGTTTTTCTTCAGGGATTCTTTTCAGCCCTTGCTGGAGAAGGGGAGCCGAGGCAAGATCATAGTCGTTCTTCCTGCCGGACCATCCCGACCATGCCCGTCCTTCCAGATATCGGCCTGCGCCGTGCCGCGGGGTCCAGCGACAGCGAGAACCGGGTTGGGGCGTGGTGGATGATCGCGTCCTGCATCGCAGCAACGGCGATGAGCGTGGCCGTTCGGTTGCTCGGCGATACGATGCCATCGATTCAGATCGCGTTCCTGCGCTCGATCTTGGGGATTTTGCTTCTCGCCCCCCTGTTCCTGAGCGCCGCGGCGCGGCATGAGAAAGTGCCGGTGCGCTTTACCCGGCCCTGGTTGCATCTGATCCGGGGTGTACTGTTCGCATTGGCGACGACGGGCGGGTTCCATGCGCTGACGCATCTGCCACTGGCCACGGCGACGACGCTGTTCTTCCTCGCGCCGGTCTTTTCGACGGTCTTCGCCGCCGTCTTTGCCGGAGAGAAGGTCGGGCCGGGTCGTTGGATAGCGGTGGCGGCGGCCTTTGCGGGAGCGCTCATCATCCTGCGGCCCGGATTGATGCCGCTCGACGTGGCCATGGTGCTGGGGGTTGCCAGCGCGCTGCTCTTCGCGCTGGCACTGCTCATCACGAGGCCGATTTCGGAGGCAGACGGGGCGGCGAGCATCATGCTTTCCTCTGCGGTGGTGTCGTCCGTGGTGCTGGTCATCCCCGCGCTCGCTGTCTGGGTGTCTGTTCCCTTCGCGTCATGGGGATTGGTCGCCGTGGTGGTGCTTGCGTCGTCGGGGCGGACTTTTGCGGATGTGCGGTCGTATTCGCTGGCCGATGCCGGGTTCCTCGCGCCGTTCGCTTTCCTGCGCCTGTTGTTCATCGCCGCCGCCGGGTGGATCGTTTTCCACGAAGGAATCGACGGGCCGACGCTGGCCGGGGCGGCGGTGATCGTGGGGTCTAGTGTCTTTATCGCGTGGCGGGAAGCGCGGCTGCGCAGACATTAAGCAGAGATTTATCTCCGGCGCGTACTTTCTCTATTGCGGCGCAACATGGGAATCCTTAGATGCGCCCTACACATCAATCTGCTGGTTGGGGAGGGTCGCGCCGATGGCGACGCAACATCTCTTGCAATCGGGCACGGACCCGGAAACGGACACCTCCCGAACGGAAGACTTCGCTCACTACGACAATGTCGTACCGCTCGAAACCCGTCTACTGGACGAGAGCCGGGACGATCATTTCATCCGCCGCGAGGGCAAGGTCTATGCCGGGACGCATCTGATCATCGAGGTGATCGGCGGGACGGGGCTGGATTGCATCGAGACGGTGGAGGCCGCATTCCGGCGCTGCGTCGAGGCGTGTCAGGCCACGCTGCTGCATATCCACCTGCACAAGTTTCAGCCACAGGGCGTGAGCGGGGTGGCCGTACTGGCCGAGAGCCATATCAGCGTGCATACATGGCCCGAGGCGGGATATGGCGCGTTCGACGTGTTCATGTGCGGCGATGCGGAGCCATGGAAGGCCGTCGAAATCCTGCGCGATGCCTTCGATGCCGACGAGATTCGCACGAAGGAACTGCTGCGCGGCGACGGGATCGTGTGATGGCGCTGCCGGGGAACGAAGGCTGGACCGTCGAAACCCTGCATGACGAATACGCGCAAGCGCTGCGCGAGGATCGGGTTTTCTACGACAATGAGACCGATCATCAGCGGCTGCGCGTCTTCGAGAATGCGAAATTCGGGCGCGTCCTGACCCTCGACGGGGTGGTGCAGACCACCGAGGGCGACGAGTTCATGTATCACGAGATGCTGGCCCATGTACCGATCCTCGCCCATGGTGCCGCGAAACGGGTGCTGGTCGTTGGCGGCGGAGACGGGGGGATGGCGCGTGAAGTGCTGCGCCACGCTTCGGTCGAGCAATGCACGATGGTCGAGATCGATGCGGGGGTGGTGGATTTCTCGAAGGAATACCTGCCCGCCCTGTCGGACGGTGTCTTCGACGATCCGCGCCTTAACCTCGTCATCGCGGATGGCGCGGCCTTCATGGCAGAGAAACACGAACCGTTCGACGTCATCATTATCGACTCCACCGATCCTATCGGTCCCGGCGAAGTGTTGTTCACCGACAGCTTCTATGGCCATGCCTCGCGGCTTCTGAACCCCGACGGCATTCTCGTGACCCAGAACGGTGTGCCGTTCCTGCAACCGGATGAACTGCGCCAGACGATGCGGGCGTTTCGGGCGCTGTTCCCCGACTGGGGATGCTATCTGACCCATGTACCGAGCTATGCGGGGGGACCGATGGCGCTGGGCTGGGGGTCGCTGTCGAAGAAAGGGCGCGGGGTCGATCCTGCAGTTCTTGCGAAACGGTTCGAGGCGGCCAATCTGACGACACGTTATTATACGCCCGAGGTTCACAAGGCCGCCTTCGCCCTACCCGCCTATATCGCGGCGCTGCTGTCGTAGGAGAAGGCCGCCGCCAGCGCGCCTTCAGTAAAGCCGCCATGTTCAGGGGCGGTTTCGGTGACGACGAACTTGAGATGCCCATCCCAAAGACCCGATAGCGCAGGCGGTGGGCCGTAAGCCGGATGTGCGGCGAGGGGCTGGTGGTCGGCATCCGTCGCGGTGAATGGCTCGCGCGCCCAATCGGCGAGATGCGTGGCGACGGGTGTGAGTGCCGCCTTCCCAAAGAGCCGCCCGAACTGCGCGAGGCAGGCATCGGCAAGCTGGTCCCTTAGGGTTGCGCGATGCTCGACGGGAACGCCGAGAAATCCGAACAGCGCCCCCGGCGTGCCGCCCATCGCGCTGGCATCATGGATTTCGACCATCGGCCCGTGGCGGCTCATCGCGTCACCCGATAATCCGGTTTCACGCCAGAAGGGTCGCTCATAGACCGCCACGAACTTCGCCACCGCGCCCATCCATGTCGGGATGGTCGAAAGCGCGCGCAGGGCGTTGTCCGGCAGCGGGGGATCGAAGGTGATTCCGGCGGCGATGCGCGGTGGAACCGCGATGACGACGCGCTTGGCGAGGAGCGTTTCGCCTTCCTGCGCGGTCACTGTGATGCCATCGCCCTCGCGCGACAAGGCGATGACAGGTGTTTCAAGGCGTAGGCGCGAGGGGTCGAGATCGGCGATCAACCCCTCGACCAGCGCCCGCATCCCACCCGCCAGACGCAATGACCCCGCCATGGCGGAGGGGGCATCGACCCGCTGCACCGATCCATCCGTATTCTCGTAGCAGGTGGCCCCGCTCGCATATTGCTCGAAGACGGTGATACAGAACCGCTCCGCCAGCGCCGCGATGCGCGGTTGTCCCGGCCAGAACCATGCTGGCCCCAGATCGAAACTCGTGCCGCCATAGCTCAATCCGGCGATGCGGCCTCCGACGCGATCTCTCGCCTCAAGGAGCAGCCAATCGCGTCCCGCGCGGTCCAGCCGGTCGGCCAGGGCAAGGCCCGAGAGGCCACCACCGATGATGATGGTATCTTTCATCGACGAGTGGATGGGCTGGCGAAATGTAAAAACGTCATGAAGCGAACTAAATGTCCGGTCTTTCGACCATGTCAATCGCGTTCGTGCGATCCGATGAAGCGGGATTCACTTCACCAGATCACCCGGTTCCGGTAGACGACGCCCTTAAAGCCACGCATGAGGACTGATCCCGATGTATGACGTAGACCCCTCCGGACCCTATCCGCTGATGTTCCAGCCGCTCGATCTGGGCCACATCACCCTGCGCAACCGGGTGCTGATGGGGTCGATGCATCTGGGGCTGGAGGAAGCCAAGGGCGGGTTCGAACGCATGGCGCGGTTCTATGCCGAGCGGGCGCGGAACGGCCCCGGCCTGATCGTCACGGGCGGTATCGGCCCCAATCCCGAGGGGGCCGTCATTCAGGGCGGCTCGATCCTGCATAACGAAGCAGAGGTGCCGAACCATCGTATCGTGACCGATGCCGTCCATGCCGAGGGTGGGGCGATTGCCATGCAGATTCTGCATACAGGCCGCTATGCCTATAATCAGGCGCAGGTCGCTCCCTCGCCGGTGAAGGCCCCGATCAACCCCTTCACGCCGAAAGAGCTGTCCGAAGACGACATCGAGCAGCAGATCGTCGATTTCGTCCGCTGTGCCGAGCTGGCGAAGCAGGCTGGGTATGATGGTGTCGAGATCATGGGGTCAGAGGGGTATCTCATCAACCAGTTCATCGCCGAACGGGTTAACCAGCGCACCGACCGCTGGGGCGGGGCCTATGAGAACCGCATCCGCTTTCCGATCGAGATCGTGCGGCGCACACGCAAGGCTGTGGGGCCGGATTTCATCATCATCTTCCGCCTGTCGATGCTCGACCTTGTGGAAGGGGGCAGTTCATCGGAGGAGGTCGTGCAATTGGGACTGGCCATCGAGAAAGCCGGGGCGACCCTGATCAATACGGGTATCGGCTGGCACGAGGCACGTATTCCGACGATTGCCACATCCGTTCCCCGCGCGGCGTTCACATGGGTAACGGGGCAGGTTCGCCAGCATCTCTCGATCCCCGTCATCGCATCGAACCGGGTCAATACGCCTGATGTGGTCGAGCAGGTTCTGGCCAGCGGCGAGGCGGATATGGTGTCGATGGCCCGTCCGTTTCTGGCCGACGCACAGTTCGTGCAGAAGGCTGCCGAGGAGCGCGCGGACGAGATCAACACCTGTATCGGCTGCAATCAGGCGTGCCTCGATTATATTTTCCGGGGCAAGATCACCAGTTGCCTCGTCAACCCGCAGGCTTGCCGCGAGGAAGAGTTCACGCCGCAGCCCGTCGCGACGCCGAAGACGCTGGCCGTGGTGGGGGCGGGCATGGCGGGATTGTCCTTTGCGGCCACTGCCGCCGAGCGGGGGCACAAGGTCACTCTATTCGAGAAGGCGGAGCGCATCGGGGGCCAATTCAACCTCGCGCGGCGCATTCCCGGCAAGGAAGAGTTTGATGAAACGATGCGCTATTTCGACGGGCGGCTGGAGCGCGCCGGGGTCGATCTGCGCCTTGGCCATGCGCCCTCTGCCGCCGAGTTGTCAGGGTATGATGAGGTGATCGTCGCGACGGGCGTGAGCCCCCGCATCCCCGAGATCGAGGGTATCGATCATTCGAAGGTCGTCTCCTACGCCGATGCTATCGAGGGGGCCGAGATTGGCGGGAAAGTCGCCATCATCGGAGCCGGGGGGATCGGCTTCGATGTGGCCGAGTTGCTGGTCCATGCGGGCAAGTCTACCAGTCTTGATCGAGATGCCTTTCTGCGCGAATGGGGCATCGATGGCACGCGCGAAGCCCGTAGCGGTATCGAAGGGCAGACGCCTGATTTCGAGCCTGCCGCGCGGGAAATCTGGCTGTTGCAGCGTAAGAAAGGCAAGGTCGGCAAGGGGTTGGGGCCGACGACGGGCTGGATTCACCGCATGAACCTGCAAAAGCGCAACGTCACGATGATGGCAAGCTGCGAATACCTGCGCATCGACGATGCGGGGCTGCATCTGCGCGTCGATGGCGAAGAACAGGTGCTCGACGTCGATAACGTGGTGATTTGTGCGGGTCAGGTGTCGGAGCGCGATCTTGCGGATGCCGTCACCGACAGGCCGGTCCATGTCATCGGAGGCGCGGATGTGGCCGCCGAACTCGATGCGCGGCGTGCTATCGAGCAGGGGACGGAACTTGCGCTCGGGATATGAGCCGGATGGGTCAACGATCTATCAATGCGACCAACAACTCTCGGGTTGAAAAACCGTTCCCTCTCCCAGCGGGAGAGGGTTCCAGAGGCGCTATCACCCCCGCATCGAAGCGATGGCCAGACCATCGGTGACGGCGGTGAAGACGTTGGCGAAGGAATGGCGGGCGTCGGGGAACTGGGCCTTCATGGTGTCTGAGACCATCGACATGAGGCTGGAGCCACCAACATAGATCACCCGCTGTACACTCGCGGCATCGAGATCCGCACGTCGAAGCGTTTCCTCTGCGCCCGTCTGCAACTTCCGGGCATAGGGGACGAGGATCGCCGTCAGGATCGCAGGCGATACGGGGCATGAGAGCGACCGCTCGATCAGGTCAAGCGCAATGACAGTCGGCTCGTCGCCGGTATTGGCGGCGATCTTGCCGCGCTCGACGGCGAAGGCAAGTTCATGCCCGAGTTCATCCTCCAGCACCTTGGCGAGGCGGGTCAGTTTTTCCGGCTCCACCGCCAGCCGCGTCATCTCGGCCACCATGCGGCGGTTCTGGGGGGTGTAGAGGAACGGGATTATCTCCCATGTAGCCAGATCGTTGAAGATGGCATTGGGGGTTGAGGTGTGGCCCGGACCCATGATCTTGCGCAATTCCGTGCCTTTCCCCAACATTGGCATCACCCGGTCGATGCTGATGGCCCGGTCGAAATCGGTGCCGCCGACCCGGACGCCATGATTGGCGAGAATCGTGACGCCGTCTCCGTCTGAACGAAACAGCGAGAAATCCGACGTGCCGCCGCCCACATCGACGATCAGGCCGATCTCGCCCGTCTGCTCCAGCGCGCCGCTGGCGATGGCGGCGGCTTCGGGTTCGGGCATGAACGCGACCGAGTCGAATCCTGCCGTGAGATAGCAGGCGCGCAGATCATCCTCGGCCTGTGCTTCGCGCGGGTCGCCTGCGCCATGGAAGACGACGGGGCGACCTGAGAGCGCGTGGTCGAAGGCCAGCCCGGTCGCCGCCTCGGCGCGGCTTTTGATCTGGCCCAGAAAGCTGCCAATGATGTCCACGAAAGTCATCTGCCTGTTGAGGATGCGGCGTTCCTCGTGCATCAGGTCGGTGCCCAGCACACGCTTGAGCGCCCGCATGAAGCGGCCCTCGGCCCCGTCGAGCAGCGCCTCGTTCGCCGGATCGCCGATCAGCGCCTCCCGCGTGTCGAAATCGAAGAAGAACGTGGTCGGCAGGGTCGTGCGCCCCGGTGACAGCTCGACCAATCGGGGTGCGCCATCGACCACGAAGCCCGCCGCGGAATTGGAGGTGCCGAAATCAATCCCCAATACGGTGCGCGCCATGCTCCGGGCCTTTCCGAACGCTGAAATGAATGCGTGGGCTATGGCTTACGGAGAGGAAGTTCAACCGCTAACGGCCCAAATACCTGTCGCTCTTAAGCCGTTTGCAAGTTCTGTCACGCTACGGTCGCGCCAACTCGTGAAATCCATCATCGGGGCTTGGCCATGACCTCTTCCTCCATCCCGCACGTCGTCTGCGTCTTTGGCACTCGGCCCGAGGCGATCAAGATGGCACCGGTCGTTCAGGCGCTGAAGGCCCGTGACGATGTTCGCACGAGCGTCTGCCTGACAGGCCAGCATCGCGAGATGCTGATGCAGGTCACGGACCTGTTCGGGATCGT
>CALHLW010000140.1 GCA_938034615.1 uncultured Neomegalonema sp.
TTGGATCGGTTGCAGTTACACTTCACTGGCTGACCGCACTCCTTATCGTTGTGGCGCTTGCCTTCGGGTTTAGGGCTGCGAACATGACGGATGCGACGGCCAAGGCTCAGATGCTCGCCGTGCATGTGCCGCTCGCCGTCATTGTCGTCCTGCTCACGCTTGCGCGCATTCTTTGGTGGTGGTTCGCGGATAAGAAACCCGTTCCGCTCGCAGACGTACCGCGTTGGCAACATCGGAGCGCGCAGGCTGTCCACATTCTGTTTTATGTCGTGATCCTCGGTATGGGCGCGAGTGGAATCGGGATGGTCGCGTTGTCAGGAGCCGGGCCGATCATTTTTGACGGTGGAGACGTTCAGCTCCCCGACTTCTGGAACTACAAGCCTCGCGTTCCGCACGGGATCGGAGCAAGAGTGATGATCGCGCTTCTTGCGCTCCATGTCGGTGCAGCGCTGTACCATCACTTTATCCGCAAGGACGGGTTGCTTCGCCGAATGTCGTATCGGTAGCGGCCAGACGATAATGGCGCTGGGTATGTCTCTTCTTGGCCAATTGCGGGCATCCAGACCGATGATGCGAACGGGACATGCAGTGCGTTGACGCGCATTGCGTCAACTGTCACGTTCGGGGCTGTTCCGGGGCGGGGTCTGGCCTGTAGCGGGATGGTGCACGGGGTTGTCGGAAGGGATGCGGGCGATGAAACGGGTCAAGGATATGGTGGCCGAGGCCAACGAGGTGGTCGAGACGCTCACCGTTGAGGAGGCAAAGGCGCTGCACGGGCAGGAGGGTGTGACCTTCGTGGACCTGCGTGATCCGCGCGAATTGCAGCGCGACGGGATGATCGATGGGGCCTTTCACTGCCCGCGCGGGATGCTGGAGTTCTGGATCGATCCGGAAAGCCCCTATGCGAAAGAGAAATTCCAGTCGGGGAACAAGTTCGTCTTCTACTGCGCCTCCGGCTGGCGCTCGGCGCTGTCGGCCAAGGTTGCGCAGGAGATGGGGCTGGAGAATGTGAGCCATGTTCTCGGCGGCTTCGGCGGGTGGAAGAAGGCGGGTGGAGACGTGGTGGAGAAGGAGTAAACTTATGCGCTCCGGGTTGGAAGATTGTCCTGCCCCGGACTTGCTCCGGGGTCTCTTGCCGCTTCGACAGGCCCCGGAGCAAGTCCGGGGCAGGGGTGCTTCGTGAAGCTGACCAAGCCCCATCACGCTGCTCCCGCAGATGCCGATGCGCGCAAGGCTGTCGAGCCTGTCGTTTGCTATCCGGTCGATACGCTGCCGCCGCCCGATCTGGCGCTCTATGGGAGGGCGCGGGAAGGAGCGGAGAAGACGGGTGAGGTGATGGTGCCGCCGCGTGAGGCGCGGACGTTCTCTGTGCCTGCAGGGACGTTCTTTCGGATCGTCAGTGTCGAGGGGCCGCAAGTGGGTGATCTGAATCTGTGGAACGCGCATGACCTGACCGAGCGGTTCTATGCGGGCAAGACTCGCGCACTGCATGGGACGCATTTGAGTACGGGTGACCGGATGTGGAGCAGCTTTCCCCATATGCGGCCCATGGCGACGGTCATCGACGATACGCTCGATTGGTATGGCTTCGATGCCTTCGGGGGCAGTGTGCATGACGTGATCGGGACGCGGTGCGATCCCTATACGAACATGGTCCTGCGCAGTGAGACGTATCACCATTGCTGTCACAGCAATCTCTCCCGCGCCTTGGCAACGGAAACCGGGCAGGACGTGCGGGAGATCGAGGCGCATGTGCACGATGTGCTGAACGTCTTCATGTGCACGGGGTTCACCCGTGACACGCAGCAGTATTTCATGAAGGCGACCCCGGTGCGGCCCGGTGATTACCTGGAATTCTTCGCGGAGATCGATCTGATCGGGGGGTTGTCGGCCTGCCCCGGCGGGGCCTGCGATGCCGAGCACAGCAGCGATACAGCGGCGTGTCATCCGTTGCTGGTGGAGATGTATCGGCCCGTGAACGATGCGCTGGCCGGGTGGTCGTCGCCGCCGGTGAATGGGTATGATCGGAGCCACGGGCTGTAAGAGGGCGTGTATTACTCTGTCTGATCTGCTCTCGGTAGTGCATGTTACGGCGGTTTGCGCACCGTAGTCACCCTTTCGAGACGCTCGCTGCGTTCGCCTTCAGGGTGAAGAGGAAGCGCGCAGCGTCCAATTTCACGCTCAACCCAAGCGGTTGCTGTGATGTGATCCTGCGCACAATCGAGGGTATCGTTTTCCCATATCGGTAGATATGGCTTTTCGTGGTGTTTCAGTTCCGGGGTACGGCATGAGTTCGCAGGAGTCCCGGTTGCGGGCGGTGGTTCGGGTTTTGCCTACCATTGCGGGCGCGTTGTCGGTTGCTGCTCTGGGGGTCGTGTTCTCGATTTCCTTTGTCGCGCTGATCTATACCGGGCCGTTATCGTCGTTTCTGGGACCGGCCATCGTGATGACGCTGATCGGGGCGTCTATCATGGTGCTGGTAGGGGCGGTGCTGCATCGATTGCCAGCGCTTGCCAGCCCGCAGGATACCACGGCGTTGTTGCTGGCGGGCAGTCTGGCGAGCGTGACGGCGGCGGACCCGGAGGCGATCAACGGGCCGACGGTTGCGGCGCTTATCGCGCTGGTGACGGCGATTACCGGGGTCGCGGTTTATATCGCCGGGCGCATGAAGGTGGGATATCTGGCGCGGTATATCCCCTATCCCGTGCTGGGCGGTTTTCTGGCGGCGACCGGATATCTGCTGACGACCGGAGCAATTGGGTTGCTGTTGGATCGCTCGATCCATCTTACGAATATTCCGGGGCTTTTCGCGCCCGATACCGTGTTGCGGTGGCTCCCTTGGCTCGTAATTGCGGCGGGGATCGTCGTCGCGACGCGCGTTTTCAGGAATGATGTGACGCTGCCGATCTGCGTGATGGCGCTGGGGGCCGGGTTCTATCTGTGTCTGTCCGTTGCCGGGATCGACATGGCGGGGGCGTCGGCGCGGGGATGGCTGCTGGGGCCGTTTCCTGAGCCGGAAGGGGGCAGTTATGCCCTGTCCGACATGATAGCGCAGGTCGATGCGGGGATGGTCGTATCGCAGTTGCCTCTGGTGTTTGCGGTGGTGGCTCTGACCGTGATCGGGGCGTTGCTGAATATGTCGGGCCTCGAAGTGGCGCTGAAGCGACGGACGGATCTCGATGCCGATTTGCGGGCGGTGGGGGTGTCGAACATGGCGGCCTCGCTGGGTGGCGGGTTGGTGGGGTGGCCGTTGATCGGGGAGAGCCTGCTGGCGGCGAGGTTCAATCTGCCCATCGCGATCTCTGCGGGTGGGGTGGCGATTGCGTCGCTTGCCGCCGTGATGATGGGACAGGACGTACTGGAGATGCTGCCCCGTGGGCTGTTCGCGACGTTGGTGGCGTATCTCGGGCTCGATTTGCTGGTGCAGTGGCTCTGGACGGAGCGGCGGGGGTTTCCGGCGCGGGATTTTGCTGTGGTGCTGCTGATCCTCGGGACGGCGATGACGGTGGGGTTCCTGACGGCCATCGCGGTGGGGATCGGGGCGGCGGCAATGCTGTTCGTGGCAAGCTATGCGCGGCTCGATCCGGTGCGGGCGCGGACCTCCGGGGTTGCGCGGCGGTCGGTTGTCGAGCGGTCGGCAGCCGATGAGGACCGGCTGGTGGTGGCGGGCGACGGGATCGTGATCATCGAATTGTCGGGGTTCATCTTCTTCGGATCGGCCTATCGCCTGTCGCAACGGGTGCAGGAAGATATCGCGGCGGGGGGCGTGAGCGAGCTGATCGTCGATTTCGCGCGGGTGGCGGGGGTGGATGCCTCTGCAATCCGGAGCATTGTGCAGATTGCCGACGCCTGTGCTGCGCAGGGGGTGCATCTGGTGCTGTCAACAATGCCAGCCGAGACAGCGGCGCTGGTCGCACGGCAGGGGGAGATCTCACCGGAGATGGCAGACACGCTCGACGATGCGTTGCGTGGGGCAGAGGATCGGGTGCTGACCATGGCTCAGGATGTGGGTGCGTCAGAGGAGGATGCACTGCTAGGGGCGCTGACTCCGACGGTGACGCTGGCGCCGGGGGACGTGCTGTTCGAGGAAGGGTCGACCTCGACGTCGATGTTCATTTTGTGCAGCGGCGTTGCGCGGGCCGAGGTGGCGACCGAGGGGTCGGACCCGCTGGTCGTGCGGCGGCATATGCCTGGCTCGATGATCGGGGAGATTGCCTTTTGCACGGGACTGCCGAGGACCGCGAGCGTGGTGGCGGAGACGGCATGTGCGCTGGCGGTGATCGACAGTCAGCGGTTGGATGAGATGGCGCTGGAGCGGGAAGAGTTCTATGTGCTGGTCGCAGCGCGGCTGGGGGAGCGGCTGGCGCGGTCGACGCGATTGTTACAGCAATTGTCGCGCTGAAGCGCAGATTATCACGTTCGTGACATTGTCCGCCCCACCGCATCGCCACGCGGGAATGGGGGTCTTATGATTGCGCTCAAACCCATAGGGAGACCCTACGTCATGCTCTCACGCCTTGCTCTTGTCCTCGCCCTCACCGCGACGGTTCCGGCCTTTGCCGAGCCGTTGCCCGGAGCGGCCCCTGCGGCGGAACTGCAAAGCCTTGCGAATGTGCCTGCCGTGGTGCCACCACGCACGAAATATCTGGGTGCCGGTGGAGAGCCGGTCTATCGGAACCGGCTGATCCTCGAACGCTCGCCCTATCTGCGCCAACACGCGCATAATCCTGTGAACTGGTTCCCCTGGGGGGATGCCGCGCTGGCGGAGGCGAAGCGGCGGGATGTGCCGATCTTCCTGTCGGTGGGGTATGCTACCTGTCACTGGTGTCATGTGATGGAGGAAGAGAGCTTCGACAATACGGATGTCGCGGCGGTTCTGAACCGTCATTATGTGGCGGTGAAGGTGGATCGCGAGACGCTGCCGCATATCGACGCGCAATACATGCTGGCGACGCAGATCCTCGATCAGCGGGGCGGGTGGCCGAACAACGTATTCCTGATGCCCGATGGCTCGCCGATCGTGTCGATGGGGTATGCACCGGCGGATTCATTCCGCAATGCCTTGCTGGGAATGGCAGATGACTGGCGCAATCCCGAAGGACGCGCGGCGATGGCGGGGCAGGCGGAATCGGTGTCGGAACTTGTGCGGTTGATCTCGCTGCGCCGGACGGCGGCGGCGGAAGTGGACGAGGTGGTCTTCGATCAGGCAACGGCGGAGACGCTGAGCAATTTCGATGATTTCGAGGGCGGTTTCGGCCCGGCCCCGAAATTCCCGAACGAGACGACGATCCTGTGGATGCTCGACCGATATGAGCGCACGGGCGACCGGGGGGCGCTGGATGCGGCGACGACTTCGCTCAAACATATGGTTGCGGGGGGTATCCACGATCAGGTCGGGGGCGGGTTCCACCGCTACTCGGTCGATTCCCAATGGCTGACGCCGCATTTCGAGAAGATGCTCTATAATCAGGCGCTTATCGGGCAGGCGTTGGTGCAGGCGTGGCAATTGACGGGTGATGCGGTCTTCGAGCGGGCGGCACGGCGGGCGATGGATTACGTGATCCGCGAGATGACGGCACCCGAGGGCGGGTTCTTCGCGGCGCAGGATGCGGACAGCCGGGTCGTGGCGGGCGGTGAGATGGAGGAGGGCGCGTTCTATACGTGGAACCCGGACCAGCTCTTGGCCGCGCTGGGCGGCGAGGAGCAGATGGCGCGGGCGGTGCTGGGGCTCGACCGGACGCCGACGGTGCCGACGGGGTCGATTGCGCATCTGGACCCGGCTGGGGGTACGGACTTCGCGCGGCTTGATCCGTTGCTGGAGCGGATGCGGGTGGCGCGGAAAAGCCGTCCTGCGCCGCTGACGGATACGAAGGTGATTGCCGGGTGGAACGGGCTGATGATCCGGACGCTGGCCGATGCCGGGGTGGCGTTCAATGAGCCGCGCTATCTGGCCGCTGCATCGCGGGCCTATGGCTTCGTGAACGGTCGGATGCTGAGTTCAAGTGGTGATCTGGCGCGGGCATGGGCGGACGGGCCTCTGGAGATGGGGACTCTCCGCGATTATGCGTGGCTGGGGCTGGGGGCGTTGGCGCTCTATGATGCGACTGGGGAGGCGCGGTATCTGAGCGATGCGGCGCGGATGGCCGAGCAGATCGATGCGCGGTTTTCCGATGGCCCCGGCGCGGCGCTGCGCATGTCGCAGAATCCGGGGCCGCTGGGCGGTTCCTACGATGTGATCGAGGGCGCCACGCCTACAGGCAGTGCGTCGGCGTTGGCGCTCTATGCGCGGCTGTCGAAGCGGATTGCGGATGACGCGCGGGCAGTGGATTTCCGCGACAAGGCCGACAGTTTGCTTGGTGCACTCGCGGCGTCGCTGAAGGAAGCGCCTACGGCGAGCATGTCGGCCATCGATGCCGCCGCGATGCATCTGAAAGGCGAAACCGGACCCGCGCGGCCCCTCGGCAACGGGGTCGCGAAAGCGCGGCTGTCGTTGGCGGGAGAGATAATGCGGGTGGACCTCGACTTCGGCCCAGGCTGGCACGCGAATTCGGACCGTCCGCTCAATGCTGATTTGATCCCGACGAGCCTGACCGGCACGGGCGTTGCCGATGTGCGCTATCCGCCCGCCCGGACCGTGACGCTGGGGTTTCAGAGCGAGCCTCTGGCAGTGATCGACGGGCAGACGGCGATTACGGCACGGCGCAATGGCGGAGCGGGGTCTGCCGATCTGACGATCCAGATCTGCAATGACTCGCTGTGTCTGCCGCCGGAGCGGGTGACGTTCCGCTTGCCGGGGGGGTGAGCAGTATCGAAAAGTGTCGTACCCGCCTGCGCGGGGTATGACACTTTTCAGAAGCACCGCACGCTTGACAGGATAAACGCGAATCGGTCTATATGTTCCTGTTTTGTTTTGACAGGAAGTTACATCGCTCAATGGACCTGCCCCTCGCCATGGATATCAACCGGAAGGCCTTGCTGCGGATCGTGGCGGGGTTGTTCGTGCAGTTGGGGTTGGTGCCGGGGAAGGGCTTCGTCGAGACGGTCTCGCGACGTCTGCACGGGATCATCTTCCATGTGCTGCGCCCGGCAGAATCCGCTGTTCGGCGGCTGATCGTGCTGGAAGCGCGGGATATGATCGCGCCGGAACATCACGTGCGGAGTGGTCCGACCGGCCCGATTGCGCGCTCTCAGGACAACCCACGTATTCCGGCTTTCCCGCTTTTCGATCCGCGTATTGACCCCGAACCCAAGCCCAAGCGGCGTCCGGGCCGTGGTCCGGGCATCTACTTCTTCGACGGGATGGATGAGCCGATTGTGACCCCGAAAGCGCCGGGACCGGATGATCAAGTGTCCGCTCTCGCGTTGTGTCGGCGGTTGCTGTCGATAAAGGCGGCGCTCTATGATCTGCCGAAACAGGCTAGGCGTCTGATGCGGGCGTTGGCGCGGCCCCATTGCAAATGGAAGCGGGTCATGCGCTATGCCCGTCCACCGGGGCATCGCGAAGGCGGCAAGCGAGAGATCGACACGATTCTCCTCAGCCTTCAGACCTTCGCGCTCTGGGTGACAGAAGCGCCCGATACCTCCTGACATCACGGTTCTGTGAGTGAGAGAGATTGATTTCCCTCCGAAAGGCGGGAAACCCCTTGTGTTGCCTGCTTTGCAGCCCTTTTCGAATTTTTCCGACGGAAATCATCGGGGGCTGCGTTTCACTACCATGAACGGGCTTAGACTTCAGCCCTTCGGGACCACTATCGGAATGGCGCAGAGTTTGCGTTGCCGACATACCAGGAGATGAAACCATGAAGAAGTTTGGCCTCGTCGCGGCAACCGCCGCCTTCGCCCTGACCGCAACTGCCGCTTCGGCAGGTGGGTATTGGCAGAATGGAACGTATTACTCGACCGCCAATACATATACTGCGCCGAGCACGACCTACGTTCAGCCGAGCACCTATGGCACGACGTATGCGGCACCGTCCACGATCTACACCACCCCGTCTTACACGACGCAGACCTACGGCACGTCGGTGGGCACGACCTACACATCGCCATCCTACAACACGGGAACGACGGTCTATACGTCGCCAAGCTATACGACGCCGTCCTATACTACCCCGACCTACACGACGCCGAGCTATGTTGCGCCAAGCACGGTCTACGCGCCCGCGCCGACCTATATCGCCCCGGCCATCTATGACGGTCGCGACCGGGTTCGGGAGCGCATCCAGCGTCAGCGCAGCCGCATCGAACGCGCCGAAGCGCGCGGTGATCTGCGCCGGGGCGAGGAGCGTCGCCTGCGCGAAGGTCTGCGCGAAATTCGTCGGGCTTTCCGCAGCTATCGCAACAATGACGGCTATATCGGTCGCTGGGAAGAAGCCGAACTGATGCGGATGCTTGACCGTAACAGCAAGCGTATCAGGCGTCTTGCCAATAATGGGCGCGTAGCCGGCGGACATGGCGGGCATTACAAGCCCTATCGCCACTGAAACACCTGCCCGGTTGACCGTTTGGTTTGCCGGGCAATTCCCTTTTTGACACACTAGCCTTTCTTGTGACCGATTTAGGTGTATATCGTACAAGGGTTGGTTGATGAAAACGACAGAGGACACCTGACATGAAGATTTTCGGAAAGGCCATCAAGGCCGTCGCCATCGTACTGGCGCTGACTGCCGGATCGATGCACGCCAAGCCGGCCAAGGCAGATGGTGGTGCCGTTGTCGCCGGGATCGCCGGGGGCCTGATCCTCGGGACGATCATTGGATCGACCGCGAATGCGTACCCCAACTACAATAGCGGTCACTATGCACCGGCGACCACTTATGTCGCCCCCGCTCCGACCTATTATGCAGCGCCAGCGCCTACCTATTACGCGCCTGCGCCGGTCTACTATCCGCGGCCCTACTATGGGTCGAGCATCAATATCGGGATCGGTTATTCCAGCGGCAAATACTATGGTGGCCGCAAATACTACGGTGGTAAGCGGTATCGCAATCGCGGCTATCGCGGCTATCGCGGTCACAAGCGTCGCCATCACCGCCGTCATCATCGCCGTCACCACTGATCCGGTGGTCTGACGACTTTCACGCCGCTCCGATCTCGGGGCGGCGTTTTTCATTGGATTTCATTGGGATTCACACGTCCTCACGACTTCGTGGCGTTGGTGGACTGGAAGGCGGTGAGCCGCCATGTGTTCCGCATAACTTTCAACAGGAGTTTCCTCCATGACCGTTACCCGCCGCGCCACGCTCATCACCCTCGCCGCCGCCGCGACGCTCACTGCCATTCCCGCGATGGCTGCCCCCTCCGCTTCGCTGTCCGATCCGCATTGGAACCAGTTCGGCTCGGCGGGCGATGTGGATCATTCCGCCTGGGGTGGGTTCCTGTCGCGTTATGTGCAGCCCGATGCGACTGGCTTGAATCTGGTGCGCTATGGCGCTGTTACGCCCGGCGACAAGCAGGCGCTGAAAGGCTATATCGCCTCGCTCGAAGCGGCGCAGCCGACCGCGATGAACCGCGATGCGGCGATGGCCTATTGGATCAATCTCTACAATGCCAAGACGGTCGATCTGATCCTCGACAACTATCCCGTCGAGTCGATCCGGAAGATCGGCGGCGGGCTGTTCAGCTCCGGTCCGTGGGACGATAAGAACATGACGGTCGAAGGTCGCTCGTTGTCGTTGAATGATGTCGAGCACGGCATCCTGCGCCCGATCTGGAACGATCCGCGTATTCACTACGCGGTGAACTGTGCCTCCATCGGGTGTCCGAATCTAGCGACGCAGGCTTGGAATTCCGGCAATCTGGCCGGGATGCTCGATCAAGCGGCGCGCAGCTATGTCAATCACCCGCGCGGAGCGTCGGTCGAGGGCGGGCGGCTGTATGTGTCGTCGATCTACGAATGGTATCAGGTCGATTTCGGCGGCAACGATGCGGGCGTGATCGCGCATTTGCGTCAATATGCGAGCGGCGATTTGGCCAATGCGCTCGGGGGGGTCACGGCGATTGCGAATGACCGCTACGACTGGAACCTGAACGAGGCATAGCCCTATTTTGCAGCATCGCGGAACCGGGTGAGTGCACTCGCCGCGATGCCGCGCAGGCTGGGCCTTTCCAGTGCGCGAAAAGGCAGGGGGCGACAGACTTCCATGGCCGCGATGCCGATGCGGGCGGTCAGTGCACCGTTGATCGCCCCTTCCCCCGCACGCCGCGAGAGTTTGCCAAGTGCCCCTCCACCGAGGATCGCGCCGAAGAAATCATCGCCCATCGCGATCATGCCCGTGGCCGCAAGGTGGACGATGACCTTCTTGAGTAGCCGCCACGAGCCGAGCCACCCTGCCCGCCCTTCGTAGACGACGGCGATCTGGCGCACCATCCGCACATTCATGTAGAGAACCGCCGCCGCATCGAGAACGCCGGAGGGCAATAAGGCAGTCGCCGCCGCAACACCGCGCGCGCCACGCCTGGCCGCATCCGCCGCGCGGGCATCGAGGGGGCGCATCGTCTCGACTTCCACCAATGTAAGCAGGGTGGCGGCGTCGGGGGCGTCTTCTTTCCGGAGATCGATGGTTTCGCGGGCGCGCTCGAAATCCTCGCGATGACGGTAGAGACTTTCCAGCTCTCCGCGCACCTGATCTGCGATCCAGCGGTCGCCGGTTTCCCATGCATCGCTTGCTCGCTGGCGTAACTCGTCGACCTTGTTGATTCGGGATAGGGCGGCGAGTTCGCGGAAGACAAAGAGGGCAAGACCTGCAAGCACGATCACCAATAGAGCGATGACGAGCCGCCCGAGCCAGACGTTCTTCGAGGCCATCGAAGTGACGAGATCCCATGCTGCTGCGCCGATGGCCAGTGTGATGAGGCCAAGGACCGCTGACCAGACGAGAGCGGACAAGGCGGAAAACCGAGGCTCCGCGACGATGAAGTCTTCATCGACGGGGAGGGTCGGGTCTTCCTCGATCACGGTCGGGGGCGGGGCTTTGACCAATGCCGGATCGTCCACCTTGAAAACGCGAGGGCCGCGTGGGTTGCTCATGTTTTTGCCTCATTGCCCATCAGGCGGGGCCAGAAGATTTCGACGGCCACGCAGCCTGTGACGAGGGCGATGGCAAGGAGTTGCAGGCCCGTGATCGGCTGGGTGAGGATCACGAAGGCGAGGAGTGCCGCGATCACCGGTTTCAGGAAGAAGAGGTAGGAGGCGCGGGTTATATCTGCCGCAGCCGCCAATCCGCCGAGCCAGAGAACCTGTGTGACGGTGGTGTTCCACAGGCCGAGGGTCAGCAGGGACAGGCTTTCCTCGGACGGGCGGGAGAAAAGGGCGAAGGGGTTCACCCAGATGTTCCAGCCCAAGCCTACCGTCACCCAGAGGCCAAGCGCCCCGATGACGAGGGATGTGGTCGTCACGGTCAACGCGCCATGTTCCTGCATGAAGGGCTTGACCAGCACCGAATAGATTGCCGCCAGGGCCGCGCAGGTCAGCGCCAGCAACACACCGATCAGCGAACGGCTGTCACCTGAGAGATCACCGAGATAGCCATCGGTGAGGAGGACCAGAACCCCGAGGGTGGCCATGATGCCGGTGACGATCTTCACGGTCGAAAGCGGGATGCCGTTGATGAGCAGATTGCTGAGTCCGACGAAGATGGGGATGGTCGTTACCAGCGTCGCGACCTGCACAACGGAAGCGAAATCGAGCGCCCAGTGGAAAGCCAGATAGGCTCCGGTCACGCCGATGAGCGAAAGCAGGATGAAGCGGATCGGCTCAGCGCGCAGCGGGGCGAGCAGGTCGCGGGAACCGGGTGTCAGCAAGGCCCAGATCACCAGCCCCGCCGCCCCGATAACGTAGCGCCAGACCGAGGCCTCCGGTCCTTTCACGCCGGACAGGACGGCGAAGAACTCGGAACTCGCATGGCCGCAAACGCCGATGAAGACGGCGATATAGGCGAGATGGACGGGGATTCTCATGCGAGGCGATCCCCAAAGGCGGCAAGGGCCGCCGCCAGCTTTTCGGGGCGCTCCTGCGGGATGAGATGGCCGGTGTCATCCCAGTCTTCGCGGGTGGCGTCGGGCAGGCTGGCGAAAAGGGTATCGACATCGCTGCGGTCGAGGAAAACCCGGTCCTGAAGGCCGGTGATGCAATGGGTCGGCAGGGTCAGTTTCTCGTAGGGGACGTCCCAATCTGCGGCGGTGGAATGGGCCATGAGGTTCATGTGACCATGCTTGGGATCGATTGGCTCGTAGGGCTCATCCGAGAGAAACCCCGTGCGTGCCGAGGCGGCGAATTTCTCATTGACCAGCAGCGGAAACATCGCATCGAGGAAGAGACGCACCCCGCCGCGCGAGACGAGATGGGGCAGGGCGTCGTTCACCCACGCAATGCGTGGGCCGATCTTGCGCAGGGTGTTGAGGAGGATCAGACCATGCGCCTCTGCGCCGCGCAGGATGGCATGGGCTGCGAAGAGGCCGCCGATGGAAAGACCGACGAGGATGGGGCGAGCAGGGGCGGTCTTCGTCAACAGGGCGCGGAGATCGTCGATGATGAGATCGGGGGTGAGCGCCACGTCTTCGTCGAAGGGCGAGTTGTCCTGCCCCCGGAAATTATAACTGAGAGTGCCGAAACCCTGCGCGCGCAGGGCCGGGGCGACGACGCCTTCCCATGCGCCGGTATTGCCGGTCAGCGCATTGACGAACACGAACGTTGCCGCGCCGTCGCGGGTCGGGGCGCTATGCTCGTAATAGAGAGCATTGCCGGGGGATAGGGTCAGGATCGCCATGGAAACCTCATAGGGCCGAATCGATGCCCCTTATCGTATCGTGGCCCTCACTCCGCCGCCAGATTGAGGAAGCCGCCGGATTGGCGGTTCCAGAATCTGGCGTAGAGGCCGTCTTTGGCGAGGAGGGCGTCGTGGGTGCCGTCCTCGACGATGCTGCCTGCGTCCAGCACGACGATGCGGTCGAGATGGGCGATGGTCGATAGGCGATGGGCGATGGCGATGACGGTCTTTCCCCGCATCATGTCAGTCAGTTCGGACTGGATTTCGGCCTCGACCTCGGAATCAAGGGCCGAGGTTGCTTCGTCAAGTACGAGAATCGGTGCGTCTTTGAGGATGGCGCGGGCGATGGCGATACGCTGGCGTTGGCCGCCGGACAGTTTCACGCCGCGTTCGCCGATATGGGCCTGGTAGCCGCTGCGCCCGTGGGGATCGGTCAGGTCGCGGATGAAATCGTCGGCGCGGGCTTGGCTTGCCGCTGCCTTGGCGGCTTCGCCTGCGTCGGGGGATGCGTGATCGCCGGGATAGCCGTAGAGAATGTTGTCGAGGGCGGAGCGGTTGAACATCGCAGTTTCCTGCGTGACCACGGCGATCTGGCGGCGCAGGCTTTCCTGAGTGATGTCGCGCAGGTCGCTCCCGTCGATGGTGATGCGGCCCGCCTCGATATCGTAGAGGCGAAGCAAGGCACTGACGATGGTGGATTTGCCTGCGCCGGAGCGTCCAACCAGCCCGACCCGTTCGCCCGGAGCGATGGCTAGGGAGAGATCTTTGACGCCACCGATGCCACGATCATACTGGAAGGTCACGTCCTCGAAACGGATCGCGCCTTTGGCAACGGGCAGGGTTTGAGCGGCTTTGGCATCGACGATGCCGTGTTCCTTCGCCAGCGTTCCCGCGCCGTCCTCAATAGTGCCGATATTCTCGAAGACGCCGATGGCACTCCACGAAACCCAGCCGCTCATCTGCGTCGCACGCAGGATCATCGTCGTCGCGGCCACCAACTCGCCGATTGTCGCGTAGCCGACCGTCCACAACCATAGGGCCAGCCCGATGATTGCGGCGCTGCCGACAGTATTGATGACGTTCAGGCCGATCCGCACCCGCATGGAGGCGCGCCCGAAATGCATGTTTTTATCGTGCAGATTCTTGAGGCCCGCATGGGCATACTCGATTTCCCGGCTCTCGTGGGCGAAAAGTTTCACCGTCGCGAAATTGGTGAAGCTGTCCACGAAGCGCCCGTTGACGCCCGCGCGTGCCTCGGCACGGGCCTTGGCCGATGCGCGGATGAGCTTGAGTTGCGAGGCGACGTAAAACCCAAGCGCCACGAACCACAGCAGTGTCAGAATGGCCAGCCACCAGCTCGTATTGATAAGCACGGCAGTCATCACGAAGACGTAGACCGACAACAGGCCGAGCGCCATGATCGTGTCCATCGTCGCAGTGACGAGCGCGCCCGCCGTTTGCATCTGCTTCGACGCGATACGTCCGGCGAAATCGTCCTGAAAGAACCCTAGCGTCTGACCGAGCGTATGACGATGCAACCGCCACAGCGCTCGCACCGACAGGTTTGGCCCCAGCGACAGGGACTGGAAGGCACTCTGGAGAATTTGTGCGCCCGGCCTCAGCAGACAGAATACGAGGATGGCGAAGGCGACCGACCAGCCATGTTCGGCAAAAAACGCCTCGCGCCCCGTCTCCGCAGCCATGTCGAGCAGTTTCCCGAAATACCACGCGACCCAGACGTCGAGCGCGCCATAGGCGAGCGTGGCGATCCCCAGACCGACCAGAACCCAGCGAAATTCCCCCAATGACCAACGCAGGAATGCCACCAGATCGGCGGGCGGCTGCGGCTGCGGGTCGGGCTGAAAGGGTCGGAAAGCGTCTTCGAAGGGGCGGGAGATGCGGCTCATGATACCTATGTAGGCGCGGTTGCGATGGCGTCGAGAGTCATTACAACCGCATCTGACTTACGGGTTCACCGTGCTGCCGCCGATTCATCGACTGTGCCGCATGACCCTCGACCTGCACCGGCCTGACATGTGGCGACGATGGGCGAGGACGGGGCCGTCAGGCCTGCAGGACGCCGCTTTTCTTTGCTGCGTCGGATGCCAGCATGTCCATCAGGGGTGGCGACAGCACATCGTAGGGTTCGAGCCCCAGTTCCTTGAGCCGTGCGCGAACCTTGTCCATGCGATCCGGACTGACACCTCCTTCGATAGCCGAGGAAACGAAGGCCGCGAATTCCGCCGGGGACCAGCCGCTCTGCTGCGACAGCTCGGTATGCACGAAATCGAGGCCGTGAAACGGATGTTCGGTATTCTCGACCCTTCCGTACATATGCACGCCGCAATCGCGGCAGGCATGGCGTTGAATTGTCGCCGTCTCGTCCAGAATATGCAGTTTGTCGGCATTGGCGGTTACGGAGACATGGTCCCGCCCGACCACGGCGACCTGCGAAAAGTCGGCTCCCGCAGGTTTCCAGCATTTTGTGCAGCCGCAGATATGGTTGTGGGCCGTCTGCGCGCTGATCGAGACTTCGACCGGGTTCTGGGTGCAGAGGCACGAAATCGTGCCACCCGCGAACGTGTCGGACCCGGCCCGTACGCCATTATCCACAGCGGGGTGAATTTTCACGCCGCTGGTGTCGATGCGCGGACCCGAACTCTGTGCATCACCGCCGCCGCCGAAGAGATTGGATAGAAGTCCCATAGTATCCTCCCATTATTCTTTCCGGGCTTTTCTCGTGGTGCCCCAGCATTACCTTGCGTCAATAACGGAGGAATCGCAAGATATCGTCGGCGCAGTACTTTTCAGTCCTTATCGAGTATAGCTTCTCGTCTGTTTGCGCGGGATTCAATTCGAGAATCGGAACCCGGCGATCCCGACGCAACGCACGCTTGCAAGCGCATTGTACGGACCCCACGATGTTGGTAAGAACCCGTCAACCCGTATCCCCGATGCTGAAAGACCCGAACTCATGGCTGCACCGAAGACCCTCTACGACAAGATCTGGGACGCCCATGTCGTCCATGAATCCGACGATGGCACCTGCCTGCTCTATATCGACGCGCATCTCGTGCATGAGGTGACGTCGCCGCAGGCGTTCGAAGGTCTACGTATGACGGGTCGCACGGTCCGCCACCCTGAGGCAACCTTGGCCGTTCCAGACCACAACGTCCCGACTTCCGACCGGGCATTGGGGATCGAGGACGAGATGTCGCGCATTCAGGTCGAGGCGCTTCGTACAAACGCTGCCGAGTTCGGGATCGAGCTGTTCGACGTGATGGATATCCGTCAGGGCATCGTCCACATCATCGGCCCGGAGCAGGGCATGACCCAGCCGGGGATGACCATCGTGTGCGGTGACAGCCATACGGCCACTCACGGCGCATTCGGCGCGCTGGCTCATGGGATCGGGACGTCGGAGGTCGAGCATGTGTTGGCCACCCAAACGCTGATCCAGAAGAAATCGAAGAACATGAAGGTCGAGATCACGGGTAAACTGCCGCTCGGTGTCACGGCTAAAGATATCACGCTTACGGTCATCGGTCAGACCGGCACGGCGGGCGGCACCGGTCATGTCATCGAATATTGTGGCGAGGCCATAGAGGCGCTGTCTATGGAAGGACGCATGACCGTTTGCAACATGGCCATCGAGGGCGGTGCGCGGGCTGGTCTGATCGCGCCGGATGCCAAGACCATCGCCTATGTGAAGGGCCGCCCGAAAGCTCCGACCGGAGACGACTGGGATAAAGCCGTCGCGTACTGGGAGACCCTCAAATCCGACGAGGGCGCGCATTACGACAAGGTCATCACGATCCGTGCCGAGGATATCACGCCGGTCGTGACATGGGGTACCTCGCCCGAAGACGTGCTGCCTATCGACGGGATCGTGCCTGCGCCGGAGGATTTCGAGGGCGGCAAGGTCGATGCGGCGAAACGTTCGCTCGACTACATGGGTCTGACGCCGGGAACGAAGTTCTCCGACATCGAGGTCGATACCATCTTTATCGGCTCCTGCACCAATGGCCGGATCGAGGACATGCGCGAAGTCGCCAAGGTGATGGAGGGCCGCAAGGTCAAATCCGGCTTGCGCGCGATGATCGTTCCGGGTTCCGGGCTGGTGAAGGCGCAGATGGAGGAAGAGGGGCTGTCAGCGAAGCTGGCCGAAGCAGGCTTCGACATCCGTGAGCCCGGCTGTTCCATGTGCCTCGGCATGAACCCAGATCAGCTTGCCCCCGGCGAACGCTGTGCCTCGACGTCGAACCGCAACTTCGAAGGCCGTCAGGGCCGGGGCGGGCGAACGCATCTGCTGTCGCCCGCGATGGCGGCGGCGGCTGCGGTGACGGGGAAACTGACGGATGTGCGGGAATTGGGCTAATAGATTAGAGCCAGCGCCGGGTGCGGCTCGTGTAGCTGCGCCATTCCTCGCCCAATGCACGGTCGATGTGGAATTCCTCGCCCACGATGAACCGGCGCTGGATGATGAGCATGAAGATCGGCACCATCAATAGAGCCGACAGCGCCCCTAGGCGGATCGCCCATCCTGCGGCGATCAGTGCCATGCCGAGATAAATGGGATTGCGTGAGAAGGCGAAGGGGCCGTCGGTGATGAGGGTCGTCGGCTTGCGGCGCGGGTGAATCGGCGTCTGCGCACGGCGGAAATGGATCGCGCTCCAGAAGATCAGGGCGAACCCGGCGATCACGAGAATCGGCCCGCCGGGGAGATCGAAGCTCAGGAGTGGCAGGAAGCGCGCGAGCAGATATTGTGCTGCCAGCGTTCCGAGCAGCCAGAGTGGTGGAATGTCGATCCGCTTTGATATCGGGACAGCGTTGCCGTGACGATCCTTCATGGATCAGAAGAAGGTCGTTGTTTGGGGTGGTTGAATTTGCTGCGGAAAGCCCGTGATCGGCAGAACACGGTTGTTGCCGTACGGATCGGTCTGGATGCGGCAGGTTTCGCCCGCATTTACAACGCGATCTCCGGGCATGATCTCCTGTGCGAATGTCATTTCGCGCCCGCCTGTGCTGAGGATTGCGTATTCGAGGCCGGGACGGCGGTCGGCGGCCGCACCAACCCGATCGCCTACGATGCCGCCTACGATACTCGCTGCGAAACCGCCGATCACGGTCGCAACCGCTTGCCCGCTGCCATCGCCGACCTGATTGCCGAGCGCACCGCCTGCCACACCGCCTGCAACGCTGCCGACCACTTGACCGATGCCACGCCCGGTATCGCCCTGAATCGTGATGTTACGGACGGCAAGCACACGGCATCGCTCGACCTGCTTCGCCACACCGACTTCCCGTGCGGAATAGACGTTCTGTCCAGCGGACGGGGCGCAGGCGCTTAGAGCGAGCAGAACGAGTGGCAGCGTAAGTATCTTAGTCATCGGGCGTCTCCACCGATACAATCATATCCTACATATAGAGCGCAATTGGTCGAATAAACCTATTCCGCGGCTTCCGCCGTGCGCTGGTTACGGATCAGAGTGAGGACATTGCGGGCGGCATCGGGGATATTGGTGCCGGGGCCGAAGATGGCGGCTACCCCGGCGGATTTCAGGAACTCGTAATCCTGAGCGGGGATCACGCCACCGCAGATGACGAGGATATCTCCTGCGCCTGCTTCGCGTAGCGCATTGATGAGGGCAGGCGCGAGGGTCTTGTGGCCCGCCGCCTGTGACGACACGCCGATAATGTGGACGTCATTGTCGATGGCGTCCTGTGCGACTTCTTCCGGTGTCTGGAAGAGGGGGCCGACATCGACGTCGAAGCCCATATCGGCGAAGGCGGTGGCGATGACCTTCGCGCCCCGATCGTGGCCGTCCTGTCCCATCTTCACGACCAGCATCCGGGGGCGGCGGCCTTCCTCGGTCGCGAAATCTGAAACGTCTTTCTGGATCGCGGCAAAGCCCTCGTCGCCCTCATAGGCGGAGGAATAGACCCCTGCGAGCGTACGGACCTCTGCCTTGTGGCGCCCGAAGGCCGCTTCCATTGCATCGGAGATTTCGCCCACCGTGGCCCGCGCGCGGGCGGCATCGACGGCGGCGGCGAGGAGATTGCCATCGCCCTTGGCCGTCTCGGTCAGGACGGTGAGAGCGGCGTCACATGCAGACTGATCCCGGTTCGCGCGGATGGTCGCGAGCCGCGCGACCTGACTTTCGCGCACGGCGACATTGTCGATATCAAGAATATCGACGTGATCCGGGTTGGCGGGGCGGAACTTGTTGACGCCGACGATCACCTCGTCGCCCTTGTCGATAGCGGCTTGACGGCGTGCAGCGGCTTCCTCGATGCGCAGTTTCGGCATCCCGGAGGCGACAGCCTTGGTCATGCCACCCAGATCTTCAACTTCCTGCATCAACTCCCATGCCTCGTTGATGAGGTTCTGGGTCAGGCTCTCGACGTAGTAGCTGCCCGCCAGCGGGTCGATAACATTGGCCACGCCCGTTTCGTGCTGGAGAATAAGCTGCGTATTCCGGGCGATACGGGAGGAAAACTCAGTTGGCAGGGCCATAGCTTCGTCGAAACTGTTGGTATGCAAGGATTGCGTACCGCCAAGCACTGCCGCCATGGCTTCATAGGCCGTGCGAACGATATTGTTGTAAGGGTCTTGCTCCTGCAACGATACACCGCTCGTTTGGCAGTGGGTGCGCAGCATAGAGGATTGCGCTTTCTTCGGCTGGAATTCGTCCATCACCATCGACCAGAGGACACGGGCGGCGCGTAGTTTTGCGGCCTCCATGAAGAAGTTCATACCGATGGCGAAGAAAAACGAGAGGCGCGGCGCAAAAGCATCCACGTCCATCCCTTTCGCAAGGGCCGCGCGCACATATTCGCGCCCGTCTGCGATGGTGAAGGCCAGTTCCTGCACCAGCGTCGCCCCGGCTTCCTGCATGTGATAGCCGGAGATTGAAATAGAATTGAATTTCGGCATGTTTTCAGCCGTGTAGCCGATGATGTCTGACACGATCCGCATCGAGGCCTCGGGCGGATATATATAGGTGTTGCGGACCATGAACTCCTTGAGGATGTCATTCTGGATCGTGCCAGAAAGCTTTGAAACATCGACGCCTTGTTCCTCACCCGCGACGATAAAACTCGCCAGCACGGGGATGACCGCACCGTTCATGGTCATGGAGACGGACATCTGGTCGAGCGGAATCCCGTCGAACAGGATCTTCATGTCTTCGACCGAGTCGATGGCGACCCCGGCCTTGCCAACATCGCCGATCACGCGGGGGTGGTCGCTGTCATAGCCGCGATGGGTGGCCAGATCGAAGGCGACGGAGAGGCCGCGTTGGCCGTTCTCCAGCCCCTTGCGATAGAAGGCGTTCGATTCCTCGGCAGTCGAAAACCCGGCATATTGGCGGATGGTCCACGGGCGACCGGCATACATCGTCGCTTTCGGGCCGCGCAGGTAGGGAGGCTGGCCGGGGAATGAGGTTGCCTCGTCGCCGCGCAGGTCGTCCGCCGTATAGAGCGGCTTGATCGCAATGCCTTCGGGGGTGTTCCACGTCAGGTCGTCGAGCGGGCGATCCTTCAGTTCCTTCTGAGCCTGCGCCTTCCAGCTTTCGGAATCGGGCTTGTCGTCCATGGTCCACACCTCGCTGATTGCAGTGCAACAGTACGGTGTCATGGCAGGGGCGGCAAGCGGGCGCGTGAGCGGATTCGACCGTTGCGCCAATGCTTGTCGATCTGCGGTGCGATGTCTTCCAGGTCATGTGTCGTCGATGGCGAAAAAAGTACGCCCTTTGTTCCATTTATGCTATGGCGCGATCTTGTCTTTGCTGCTGATTGGAAGCGCCCTTGTCTGCCGATCTTTTCACCGACCCCGATGCGCGGCCCTATGCCGTCATGCTGCCGCTGCCGTTGCCGGGGGCGCTCGATTATCTAAGTGCGGAGCCGTTGGTGCCGGGGGATTATGTCGCCGTGACCGTTTCGGGGCGCGAGACGGTGGGTGTCGTTTGGGGAGAGGGCGCGGGAGAGGTCGCGAAGCTAAAACCTGTCCTGCGAAAACTCGATCTGCCGCCGATGCCGGAGGCGATGCGCGGGCTGGTAGATCGGGCGGCGCGGTATACGCTGACGCCGCCGGGAATGATGCTGCGGCAGGCAACCCGTGCGCCGGGATTGCTGGAGCCGGAAAAGCGGCGCGTCGTTCTGATGCGCGGGCCGGTTGAGCCGGAGAAGATGACCGATGCGCGGCGGCGGGTGCTGGATGCGGTCGCGGCGTCGCCGGGGCGTTCCGCTGCCGATCTGGCACGGGAGGCGGGGGTGTCGGGCGGTGTGGTCAAGGGGCTGGTGGAGACGGGAGCGTTGGAGGCGCATCAAGCGCCGCAGGACCGGCCCCCGCCGCGACTCGATCCCGGATTTCGGGTGGCCAAACTCAATGCCGAGCAATCTGAGGCCAGCGAAGCGATCACTGAGTCCATCGCCGCGCAGAAGTTCGAGGCGTTGTTGCTCGATGGCGTTACCGGGTCGGGCAAGACCGAAACGTATCTGGAGGCGGTCGCCGCCTGTATCGCATCAGGGCGGCAGGCGCTGATCCTGTTGCCGGAGATCGCGCTGACCGCCGATTTTATCCGCCGGGTGCGCGAGCGGTTCGGTGCGCCCCCCGTCGAATGGCATTCCGGGGTCACGCCCGCCGCCCGTCGTCGCGCGTGGAAGGCTGTGGCGCGAGGGCAGGCGCAGGTGGTGGCGGGGGCGCGGTCGGCGCTGTTCCTGCCGTTCTCCGATCTGGCCCTGATCGTCGTCGACGAGGAACACGACCAGAGCTACAAGCAGGACGATATCGTCCCGTATCAGGCGCGGGACATTGCCGTGCTGCGCGCCGCACAGGAGGGATGCACCGCCGTTCTAGCCTCTGCCACGCCTTCGTTGGAAAGCTGGATCAATGCCGAGACGGGGAAATACCGCCGCTTGACCCTGCGGGAGCGCCATGGCCCCGCCGTGTTGCCGTTCCTGAGCGCTATCGACCTGCGCGCCGATCCGCCGGAAAAGGGATCGTGGCTCTCGCCCGAGTTGTTGGGCGCGACCCGCGACGTGAATGCGCGTGGGGAGCAAGCACTCTTTTTCCTGAACCGTCGTGGCTATGCGCCGCTGACGCTGTGCCGCAAATGCGGTTGGCGCGCGGGGTGTGACCAATGTTCGGCATGGCTGGTAGAGCACCGGGGGCGCGGGGCACTTCTCTGCCACCAATGCGGCTGGCGTGAGCCGTTTCCACGCGCCTGTCCTGAATGCGGCACCGAAGACAGCCTCGCCGCCTGTGGTCCCGGTGTCGAGCGAATCGCCGAGGAAGCGCGTGAGCGATTCCCGCTGGCCCGCGTGGAAATCCTGTCGAGTGACCAGACACCCGATCCGAAGGTCTTGCAGGATCAGATCAAATCCATCGCCGATGGAGGCGCGGATATCATCGTCGGTACACAGATAGTTGCAAAAGGACACAATTTTCCCTTGTTGACGCTGGTGGGTGTCGTCGATGCCGATCTGGGGCTTGCCGGGGGTGACTTGCGCGCCGCCGAACGGACATTTCAGCTTCTCAATCAGGTGGCGGGCAGGGCAGGGCGCGCAGAAAAGCCGGGGCGTGCGATGCTCCAGACAACCATGCCGGACCATCCGGTCCTGCGCGCCATCCTCGAAGGCGACGCGCATCGTTTTCGCACCCGCCTGTCCGAAGAGCGCCAGCAGGCCCGGATGCCGCCTTATACACGCCTGATCGCCGTGATTGTGCAAGGCGAAGAGGAAGAGAAAGTGTGGCAGGTTTCACGCGACCTCGCCGCTGCCGGGAGCGTCTTGACAGAGGCGGGGATCGATATCTTCGGCCCTGCGCCCGCCCCTTATGCCATGCTGCGCGGCAAGCATCGGGTGCGGATGCTCCTGCGGATGGCGCGGGGTATCGATCATCCCCGGCTCGTTCCGGCATGGCGCGCGAAGGTGAAGGTGCCATCAGGCGTCCGGGTCATCTTCGACGTGGACCCGTACTCATTTCTTTGAAGAGATTATCGGACACCGGCTTCACGTCCCATGCCGTCTCGTGACGAGGCAGATCAGGCCCGCGGTAATGACTATCAAAACGATGTATGCGAGATAAGTTCTGCCGCTCTTGTGAGGTTTCGTGGTTGTTTTGACAACAGGTCGCGCAGGTTTCAGGCGTTCGCTCGCAGGTCCGGCCACGGTGAACTGAACATTTTGATTGATGTCCTGAACGTAGTTGGATGTCGCGGATAGCAGCCACTGAGTGTTTGTCGCGAGACCGCGAAAGTCCAACGGTTCAGGCAACGGCATCTGGATGTGGCCATTCTTCCTCTTTGTTGTCTGTGTCAAAGGCATCGGGATTGCCCAACCTTTGTCTTCGATCTTCGTGCTGTCCCGTCGAGTGTTCCAATCATCATCGCCGTCCTTGGGGGCATTGTCGCTGGCGATTTTGGCTGTGATCGCTTCGAGAGACGCTTTGTAACGCCTTTTGGGTTCGTTTGGTTTTGTGACACGGGCGGCCCATGAGTTCGGCTGTTTTTGCTGACCCGAGATATCCGATTCGACCACGCTTGAAAACGTGCGGCGGGTGGTCGGCGAGGGAGCGGCTTTGCGGGTCTGAGCTGCCTGATCGGTCCCGGAATTATTTTTCTCGGTGATCATTGTCGCAGCGGCATCCATCGGCCCTGCCACGGTCAGGGCAAGAATCTTCAGGATTACGAGCCGTTTCATGATCTGATTCATCGTAGCATCACTTTTACACCGAAGAGCTGAATGGCGCTGTATAAGTCCATCGGATTTCGGACGGGCGCTTTCCATGGATAGAACGCCGTAGAATTCCGTTGCCCCGAATGCGGGGAAAAGGGGCGATCAGCCGCGCGGTCTGTGCCACCGACAAGTCCTCCGAATGTCACGGTGTTTCGGCGTGGGACAGAGTCAGGGTCCGCGCGTTTGCGGCTTCAGCCCCCATCCTAAGTTCGCCCTCACGGTTACCGCGCTGCAACCATTGTTGATTGCCGGCCGCGTCGATCTGAACTTGTCCTCCTTTGAAAACAGTCCGCTCGTTTTCGGCAAAGGTGCTCGCGCTTGAGTCGGCGGATGCAGCGAGAATGGTGATCAGGACGCCGAAAACCGCGCTACAGATTTTAAGCCAATTCATTTCATCGAACTCCATTCGTTTTTAATAGAAATGCTACGTCGCAATCCCTGTCAGCAAGAACCGTGCTGAAAATCGGGGCGGCGTGGAAAAATCCGTTGCGTCCAAACTGCGACCGAAAGACCGCAAGATTTAGACGGCGGCGTATTGTCATTCCTGTAAGGGCTGTGCTACTCGTCCGCGCGTTCGCAGGACACTTCTGTTTATGCGCCACCCCGAAACCTTTGAATGAGGGTCGCCTTGTCGTCAGCCGCTTCGCTTTCCGGTGCTTCCGGTCGCTACGCCTCCGCGATCTTCGATCTTGCGAAGTCGTCCGGTGTGCTCGACGCCGTCGCGTCGGAGTTCGATGCCCTCGGGGGTGTCCTGAAAGATAGCCCCGAACTTGCCGATGTGATTTCCAGTCCCGCCTACTCGCGCGACGCGCAGGGGGCAGTCATGGCGTCGGTGACACAAAAAATGGGCGCGTCCGATCTGACCGGCAAATTCGTCGGCCTGATGGCCCAGAAGGGACGCCTTGCTCTGCTGCCCGAAGCGATCAGGGGATTTAATGTCCTTCTCGCAGAGGAACGGGGTGAGGAAACGGCGGAGGTTATCTCCGCCAAACCCCTGAGCGAGATGCAGCGCAATGCGCTCGCCCAGAACCTGAAATCTTCCTTCGGCAAGGATGTGAAGATCGACGCAAGCGTCGATCCGTCCCTGCTGGGGGGTCTTATCGTCAAAGTCGGCAGCAAGATGGTCGATGCTTCGCTCAAGTCGAAGCTCGAACGCCTCGAACTCGCCATGAAAGAACACTGAAAGCCAAGGAGTCTTCTTTATGAGCATCCAGGCGTCGGAAATTTCCGCCATCCTGAAAGAGCAGATCCAGAATTTCGGCCAGGAAGCCGAAGTCTCTGAAATCGGACGCGTCCTCACCGTCGGTGACGGGATCGCGCGTGTCCATGGCCTCGACAACGTGCAGGCCGGTGAGATGGTCGAGTTTCCGGGCGGTGTCCGGGGCATGGCGCTGAACCTCGAAGCCGACAATGTCGGTGTCGTGCTGTTCGGTGACGACCGCAACATCCGCGAAGGTGACACGGTCAAGCGGTCGGGCGACATCGTGGACATCCCTGCCGGGATGGGTCTGCTGGGCCGCGTCGTGGACGCGCTGGGCGAGCCGATCGACGGCAAAGGCCCCATCGATGCTTCCGAGCGTATCCGCGCCGAGGTGAAGGCACCGGGCATCATCCCCCGCAAATCGGTGCATGAGCCGATGGCGACGGGCCTGAAGGCCATCGACGCCTTGATCCCGATTGGCCGTGGCCAGCGCGAATTGGTTATTGGTGACCGCCAGACCGGCAAGACTGCTGTGGTTCTCGACACCATTCTGAACCAGAAGTCCTATAATGAAGCGGCGGGCGACGATAACAGCAAGAAGCTGTTCTGCGTCTATGTCGCCGTTGGTCAGAAACGTTCTACCGTCGCGCAGCTTGTGAAGAAGCTCGAAGAAGAAGGCGCGATGGAATACACCTGCGTCGTCGCCGCGACGGCTTCCGATGCGGCGCCGATGCAGTTCCTCGGCCCGTATGCCGGGTGCGCCATCGCCGAGTATTTCCGTAATAACGGAATGCATGCGCTCATCATCTATGATGATCTGTCGAAGCAGGCAGTTGCCTATCGTCAGATGTCCCTTTTGCTGCGTCGTCCTCCGGGTCGCGAAGCATATCCGGGCGACGTCTTCTATCTTCACTCGCGGCTTCTGGAACGCGCGGCGAAGATGGACGATGCTTATGGCGCAGGATCGATGACCGCGCTGCCGTTGATCGAGACACAGGCGGGCGACGTGTCGGCGTTTATCCCGACCAACGTGATTTCGATCACCGATGGCCAGATCTTCCTCGAAACCGAACTGTTCTATCAGGGTGTTCGCCCTGCCGTGAACGTCGGTCTGTCGGTTTCCCGTGTGGGATCGGCGGCGCAGACGAAAGCGATGAAGTCGGTCGCCGGGTCGATCAAGCTGGAACTCGCGCAGTACCGCGAGATGGCGGCTTTCGCACAGTTCGGCTCGGACCTCGACGCCTCGACGCAGCAATTGCTGAATCGTGGAGCGCGCCTGACCGAATTGCTGAAGCAGCCGCAGTACTCGCCGCAGACCACTGCCGAGCAGGTGGTTGTCCTCTACGCGGGGACCAAGGGCTATCTTGACAAACTGCCGGTTAATAAAGTGACCGAGTTCGAGGCGGCGCTTCTCTCGGCCTTCCGGGGTACGCATTCGGATATCCTCAGCGAGATCACGAATAACGACCAAAAGATCACGGGCGATATCGAAGACCGCATCAAGGCGGGTATCGAAGGTGTCCTCAAGGGCTTCGACGAAGCCTGATCGATCCGGCGTGGCCCTGTCGGGCCGCGCCTTTCAAAGACGTATTCGGAGTGACGGCCCATGCCGAGCCTCAAGGATCTCAAGGTCCGCATCAATTCGGTCAAATCGACCCGCAAGATCACGAAGGCTATGCAGATGGTCGCGGCGGCGAAATTGCGCCGTGCGCAGGAGGCTGCCGAAGCCTCGCGCCCTTATGCCTCGCGCATGACGGCTGTGCTGTCCAACATTGCCACCGGCAACAGGGACAATCCCGAAGCGCCAGAATTGCTGCGTGGAACGGGCGATGACAAGCGCCGTTTGCTGGTCGTCTGCACTGCCGAACGTGGCCTGTGTGGTGGTTTCAACTCATCTATCGTGCGCCACGCGAAGGCGGATATCAATCGCCTCGTCTCCGATGGCAAGGACGTGAAAATCCTGTGCGTCGGACGCAAGGGCCGCGAGCAGTTGAAGCGGGAATACGAGCATTTGTTCGTCGAAGACCAGATTGCCTTCGAGGGCGTGAAGAAGATCACCTATGGCGAGGCCGAACAGGTCGCGTCACGTGTTCTGGGTGCCTTCGCGAATGGGGAATACGACGTCATCACGCTCTACTATTCCGAATTCCAGTCGGTGTTGACGCAGGAGCCGCAAGCCCTTCAGATCATTCCTGCGACCATCGATGCGGTGGAAGAGGGTGCAAGCTCCAAAGCGGGCTACGAGTATGAACCGGATGAAACCGCGCTGCTCACCGAACTGCTGCCCAAGAATATCACGGTCCAGATCTACCGGGCGCTGCTGGAAAACGCGGCCTCCGAACAGGGTGCGCGCATGACCGCCATGGACAATGCGACCCGCAACGCGGGCGACATGGTGGACAAGCTGACGCTCCAGTACAACCGCTCGCGTCAGGCGTCGATCACCAGCGAACTCATCGAAATCATCTCGGGCGCCGAGGCGCTCAACGGCTAACATTCACCGTGCATCGATATCCGGCACGGGCAGACTTTAACGGAGACAGAACATGGCTGACGGAACCGTCGGAAAAGTAAGTCAGGTCATCGGGGCCGTGGTGGATGTGAAGTTCGATGGCGAGCTTCCCGCCATCATGAACGCGCTCGAAACCGACAACAACGGCAACCGCCTCGTACTTGAGGTCGCGCAGCACCTCGGCGAGGGCGAGGTTCGCACCATCGCCATGGACGCGACCGAGGGTCTCGTCCGGGGCCAGGAAGTGCGCGATACGGGCGAGCCGATTGCCGTACCCGTGGGCGACGCAACGCTGGGCCGCATTATGAACGTCATCGGCGAGCCTATCGATGAAAAAGGCCCGGTCAACGCGAACAAGCGTCTGCCGATCCACCGCGCTGCCCCCGACTTCGTGGAGCAATCCACCGAGAGCGAGATTCTCGCGACAGGCATCAAGGTGATCGACCTGCTCGCGCCATACTCCAAGGGCGGTAAGATTGGCCTCTTTGGCGGTGCCGGTGTGGGCAAGACGGTTCTCATCATGGAGCTGATCAACAACATCGCTAAGGGTCACGGTGGGTATTCCGTCTTCGCCGGTGTGGGCGAGCGAACCCGTGAGGGGAACGACCTCTATCACGAAATGATCGAATCCAACGTGATCGTGCCGGACAACCTGCCCGAATCGAAAGTGGCACTGGTCTATGGCCAAATGAACGAGCCTCCCGGTGCCCGCGCCCGTGTTGCGCTGACGGGTCTGACCGTGGCCGAAGAATTCCGCGATGCTTCCGGGCAGGACGTCCTGTTCTTCGTAGACAACATTTTCCGTTTCTCGCAGGCCGGTTCCGAAGTGTCCGCGCTGCTGGGACGTATTCCTTCCGCTGTGGGCTATCAGCCGAC
>CALHLW010000141.1 GCA_938034615.1 uncultured Neomegalonema sp.
CTTCGATTTGGAGAGCAGCGCCTTGCGGTCGATCTTCCACGGCGCGTTCGGATCGAAGAGGACGAGGTCTGCGATCGCGCCCGTAGCCAAGCTGCCCACGTCCAATCCGGCCAGCCTCGCAGGGGCCAGCGACAGGCGCTCGAACAGGGCGGGCAGCGCGATGCCTGCGCGGTGGTGGAGGCCGAGGGAGACGGGGAGCAAGGTCTCCAGCCCGACGCCGCCCGAGGAAGCCTGCGCGAAGGGGAGGCGCTTGGATTCCTCGTCCCATGGGCGATGGGCGGAGACGATGGCGTCGATCAATCCCTCGCGCAACCCTTCCTCCATCGCTTCGCGGTCGTCTTCATGGCGCAGGGGGGGCGAGACTTTCGAGAAGCTGCGGAAATCGGCGATATCCAGCTCGTTCATCGCGAAATGGGGCACGGCGATGGAGCAGGTGACATCCAGCCCGCTATCGCGCGCCCGGCGCAGGATCGCGAGGCTTTCGGCGCTGGAAATACAGCTCGCGTGGTAGCGCGCGCCGGTCAGCGCGGCAATGCGGATATCGCGGGTCAGCATGATCGCCTCGGCCTCGACGGGGACCGTCGGCAGGCCACGCAGGGTCGCGAAGATGCCTTCGGTCGCACAGCCCAGCGCCGAGAAATGCGGCTCCTGCGGAAAATGGCAGACGAGGGCATCGACCGAGCGCGCGTATTCGAGGCACCGGCGGAACACCACCGGATCGGCCACGGCGCGCTCGCCATCGGAGAAGGCCACCGCCCCTGCATCGAGCAGGAAGCGATATTCCGTCATCTCTCGCCCCGCCCCGCCCTTGGTCAGCGTTGCTTTGGGCAGGGCGCGGACGGCGCAGACCTCCTGCGCGCGGCGGGTGACGAATTCGAGGACGGCGGGGTCGTCGATGGGCGGGTCGGTATCGGGCTGGGTGATGATGGTGGTCACGCCCCCTGCCGCCGCCGCCTGCCCTGCGGATTTGAAGCTCTCGCGGTGGCGCGCGCCGGGTTCGCCGACGGTGGCGTTGAAATCCACGAGGCCGGGAGCGAGGACATGGCCGCCGCACTCGATGACGGTCGCGCCCTCGGGGATGCCCTGCCCCTGGCCGCGATCTTCGATCCGCCCATCGCGGACCAGCAGGTCGCCGGAGGTGTCGGTGCCAGTCGCTGGATCGATCAGGCGGGCATTGGTGAAGACGGTGGGGGTCATGCGAAATCGTCCGTTTCGTCGTTGCTGATATCCGACGGGCGGAAGGCGAGGCGGGCGACGGGACGGCCCTGCCAAATGATCCGCTCGTGGGGGGCGAGCAGCCCCTCCCATGCCCGTGCCGGATCGATCTTGCGATTTTCCCTGTCAGGTCTGCTCATGCAGCGATCCCTCGTCGCGGAAGGTTTCGGACAAGGTGACGGCAACGGCGATCAGGATGGCGATGCCCGGTACGGTCAGCACTGCGCTGATGATGCCCATCACGATTAGGCCGGGGGTGAACTGTCCGGCGGCGAGGGCCGTGAACATCTGTCCCAGCGTGGGCATGAGCATGACCTGTACGGCCATCATCAGGATGAAAGTGAGGATAACCCAAGGCAGGACGGCCATGATGATACGACCAAGCACGCGCAGCCATATGCGCAGGCCCGCCCGCACGTTCTCGGCCAGTCGCAGGCGTCCGTCATAGGCGAGCGACGGAAAGCACAGCGCGATGATCGGGAAGATGACCAGATAGATGAAGAGGATGGGGCCGAAGCTCGTGATGAAGGTGAGCCAGAACGCCCCGCTTCCGGGCATCGCCGGTTCGTCCAGGCCCAGAGCCATCTGCAAGAGATAGATCATCCCGAATGCAGCCGCGAAGATCGCAGCGGAGAGAAGCGCGAACTTGATGGCATCGGCGAGGGAAGGTCGTCGCCGCGCTCCGGCATCGAGCAGGGTCGTGCGGTGGACGTCGTAGGCCAAGAAAACCTGCACCGCGTAACCGATCCAGCCAAGAACCGGCACGATGACGCGCAGTGGATCGAAGGACAGGGCAGCGGTAAGGAAAGCGAGCAGACAGCAGAGGGCAATCAGCATCTTTTGCCGCCCGAAGGCGCGGTTGAAGGCGATGCTGCGCCGCTGACCAAATGTCAGGTTTTCACTCATGCTGGAACCTCCATGCCTTCCGCGAGTAGTTCGAGGACGGCCATGCGGACGGCGACGCCCATCTCGACCTGTTCCTGAATGACGGAGCGGTTGATGTCGTCGGCAAGATCGCTGTCTATCTCGACGCCCCGGTTCATGGGGCCGGGATGCATCACGATCACATCGTCTGCCGCCGCCGATAGCTTGTCTTCATCGAGACCATAGCGGTGGAAATATTCGCGGTGGGAGGGGATGAAGCCTCCTGCCATACGTTCCTGTTGCAGACGCAGCATCATGACGACATCGCAGCCTTCCAGCCCTTCGCGCATGTCGTGGAAGACCTCCGCGCCGAGGCGGTCGATCCCGGCGGGGCAGAGCGTCGGTGGGGCGATCACGCGCACCCGGTTCTCCATCTTGTTCAGAAGATGGATATTCGAGCGGGCAACCCGGCTGTGCAGGATATCGCCACAGATGGCGACGTTCAGACGATGCAGGCGGCCCTTGCGGCGGCGGATGGTCAGGGCGTCGAGCAGGGCTTGCGTGGGATGCTCGCGCCGCCCGTCGCCCGCATTGACGACGGCGCAATTGACCTTCTGAGCCAGCAGATTGACGGCCCCCGATTCGCTGTGGCGGACTACGAGAATGTCGGGATGCATGGCGTTGAGGGTCATCGCCGTGTCGATCAGCGTCTCGCCCTTGTTCACCGAAGACTTCGCAACCGCCATGTTCATCACATCGGCCCCGAGGCGCTTTCCGGCCAGTTCGAAGCTGGCCAGCGTGCGGGTCGATGATTCGAAGAACATGTTGATCTGGGTGAGGCCCTTCAGCACATCGCGCTTCTTGCGGGCGGCCCGGTTGAGGACCACGGCGTCATCGGCGCGGTCGAGAATCATGCGGATATCGGCGGGCGACAGTTCCTCGATGCCAAGGAGATGCCGGTGGGGGAAGGGGCGCAGTTCGGTCATGGGGGGAGTATAGGGCTGTCACAGCGATGGCGCATCGGCAAACATTGGGGACGACAGATGATATCTTGGGTTTGACGAAAGGGTTAACAGCAAGGTATCGCAAAGCCATGTTTTTTGCTTGGATCATCGCCCTCGTCGTGCCCGCCCTCGCCGTTCTCGGATGGCCGTGGTTCATGGGACGTCAGGAACCTGCCACCGCTGGATTGTTCGACGATCCCATGCTGCTGCTGGTGCAGTTTTTTCTCGCCGCCGGGCCGTTGGTTGCCTTGGCGATCTTCGCGCTTGCCAGCCGCGCCGTAACTGGCGCGGTGACGGCGGCGGTATTGGTCGCCGGGCTTCTGACACTCGGAGTCTGGGGTTGGTATCATGCAGGGAGTGCGGGTCTGCCGGATGGGGCAAGTGGACTCGCGCTGCTGGCAAGCCCGGTCGTGATCGGCGCGGTCGCGCTGTTCATCTACTGGATTACAGCGCGCCGAAGAGTGTAAAAAAACAGCTTCCAGAATCCTATCTTTGACCGAGCTTTGCAACGTATTCGGCGAGCCATGGATCGTCGAGACCGAGCTGATAGGCCCTCGCCAGATCCCCCTGCGCCTGAGCCTTACGCCCGTCATCGTGCAGGATTCTGCCCCGGCGATAGTAAGCGAAGGAATAGGCCGGATCGATTTCGATAGCGCGGGTCAAATCCTGATAGGCCGCATTGAGATCGCCGCGTGCCTGCTGTGCTCGCGAGCGGCTGACATAGGCTTCGGCATCCTCGGGCGAAAGGGCAACGACCCGGTCGAGATCACGCACTGCTGAGGCGGGATCGTTCATACGCATATAGGCGATGGCACGGTTGAACCATGCGTTCGCATCTTCGGGATCGATCTGGATCGCCTGCCCGTAGGCCTGTGCTGCTTCCTGATCGCGCGATAGCTGAATGAGCGCGGCTCCCTTGCCGATCATCGACTGGGTGTCGTTCGGTTGTAGGGAAAGCGCGCGGTCATAATCCTGCACGGCCTGTGAGGGATTGCCCATGCGGACGTAGGTATTCGCGCGGTTCGCATAGATGGTGGGCAGGCGGGGATCGCGCTGGGCCGCCAGCGTGTAATCGCGCAGGGCCAGCGAATATTGTTCACGCTCGAAGAAAGCGACTCCGCGATTGAGAAAGGCGCGCGCCTCCTGCGCAGGGGTCATTCTGCCGCTTTTGATCGCCGCCGTGCAATGCACGATCAACTGCTCGATGGTCGCCTTCTCGGCCTGACATTGCTTGATATGCGTCGAAACCTGTGCCGACGCTGCGCCAGCCGAGAGGGCGAAGACCGCCGCTACAAGCCAAGTTCTCATCACACTCTACTCCCGGAAAACGATTCGGCCCCTCTTCGTTCTTTTACTACCATCGACGTGGCGGAATTGCGACCGCGCAGGCGTGAAAGGATGCAGGCATTGCGGTCGCTGAGATGAAGATCAGCCGAGCGTATTCGACGGCGATCCTGCCGAGAAATCCTCGATGTGGGCGATGACCTGTCTCCATACTTCCTTCATGGCCTCATCGCTGGCCCAGGCGGTATGCGGGGTGACGATCACGTTAGGGCGTTTGAGCACCGATAGCAGCGGGTTGTCAGGTGCGGGCGGCTCCTTGGTCAGCACGTCAAAGCCTGCACCCGCGATCAGCCCGCGGTCGAGGGCATCGACGAGGGCCGCTTCATCGACGAGGCCGCCCCGCGAGGTGTTCACGAGGATAGGCTTGTTCTTCATCGCCTCGAATTCCGGCGTCGAGATCATGTGTTTCGTCGCGGGCATCAGCGGTGCGTGCAGCGAGATCACGTCTGAGGTTTCGATCACCTCGTCCCATGGCGTGTAGAGCGGGCCAAGGCCGGAAACGCCCTTATGGGCGGCGAAGACCGGCTCCATGCCGAAAGCCGTGCCGATGCGGGCAACCGCCGCCCCGATGACGCCCTCCCCGATGATGCCGAGGCGCGATCCGGCCAAGTCTTTGATCGGATGGTTGAAGAAGCAGAACTGACCCGATTTCTCCCATTCGCCGTCGATGACATCCTGCCGATACCCGGCAATCGACCGGCGCAGGCCGAGAATGAGCGCAAAGGCGTGCTCGGGCACCGTATTGATCGCATAGCCGCGCACGTTCGAGACGACGACGCCGCACCCCGTACAGGCGGTCACATCGACCACATCGTACCCGGTCGCCGCAATCGAGATCATCTTCAGGTTCGGCGCGGCGGCGAGCTGTTCGGCGCGGATCGGGGCCTTGTTCGTGATGACGATATTCGCATCCGCAATGCGCTCCGACACCTGATCCGGGGCGGTCTTGCCGTACTCGACCCATTCATGGTCGAAGCCGGGGCGAACGATCTCGACACTCGGGCCGATGGTGTCGCGGTCGAGAAAGACGATCTTTGTCATGGAAGCTCCTCTGTCTTCGTTCACCTGACAGAAAAAGATCGCCGCTTGCAAGAAGCGGCGATCCTGTCGTGCAGATATTTCACTGTCGCTTATTCGGCGGCAACCCGCATCGCCTCGGCATCTGCGCTGGTATAATAGGCTTGCGCGGCGCCCACGCCCGATCCAAGCTGGATCTTGGCGCCCGCTTCGACCAGCGCCATCTCTGCCGATCCGAGGGCGGCGAGGCACATGACCTCGTTCAGATCGCCCAAATGGCCAATGCGGAAGACCTTGCCCGCCAGCCGTGCGAGACCGGCCCCGAAGCTGGTGCGGTACTTGTGATAGCCGATGGACAGCACGTCCTTTGCATCGACGTCCTCGGGAACAATGATCGCGGAAACCGTATCTGAATGCCATTTCTCTTCGACGGCGCAGAGGCGACAACCAGCCCATGCGCCGACAGCATGACGGACGCCGGTGGCGAGGCGGTTGTGGCGGACAAAGATATTCTCCAGCCCTTCTTCCTCGATCAGTTCCAACGATTTCTTGAGACCGTAGAAAAGCTGCGTCGGCGGGGTGTAGGGGAAATAGCCGTCATCGTTCAGCTTAAGCATGTCCTCGAAGGAGAAATAGCAGCGCGCCATCTTGCTCGATTTATGCGCCTCGAATGCTTTTTCGCTGACGCCCAGCATCGACAGACCGGCGGGCATCATAAAGCCCTTCTGCGATCCGGCGACCGCCAGATCGACGCCCCATTCATCCATACGGAAATCGATGGAGGCTATGGAGCTGACGCCATCGACGAACAGCAGGGCAGGGTGGCCCGCTGCATCGAGAACCTTGCGGACGCCGCCGATATCCGAGGTCACGCCGGTAGCCGTCTCGTTCTGGGTGGCAAAGACGGCGCGGATTTTATGGCCGGTGTCGGCTTCGAGGATTTTCGCGTATTCCTCCAGCGGCACGCCCTCACCCCATTCGACGTCGAGGCTGACCACGTCGAGGCCAAGGCGCTCGCACATATCGACCCAGAGATGGCTGAACTGACCGAAGCGGGAAATCAGCACCTTGTCGCCCGTGTTGAGCGTATTGGAGATTGCCGCCTCCCATGCGCCCGTTCCCGAGCCGGGGAACATGAAGACGCGGCTCTCAGTCTTGAAGACTTTCTTCAGGCCCGCGAACAGCGGCAGCGTAAGATCGCCGAAATCGGGCGCGCGCATGTCCTGCATCGGCACGTTCATCGCTTGCCTGACGCCTTCGGGAATATTCGTGGGTCCGGGAATGAACAGGTGTGTCGATCCGTTGCGCATGGTCTTCCTCCGCATGATTGTCCCGGCGCATTGCGCGCTCAATTACTTTCCTTAAAACGTCATATAGCGTTGGATGACAGAAAATCCGGGTTCGCTTGATAAGAGTGTAATTTACTCTTGGTGTGAGGTGTAATACTGTAACTTCACATCCGATGCCGATGAGGCAGCATCCATGACCACCGCCAGAATCCCAAGCAAGAAAACCTTCGTCGGTCCCCGCCTTCGGGAATTGCGCAAGGAGCGTGGCGAGACACAGGCCGCGATGGCGCATGCGCTTGGCATCAGCGCGACTTATATCAACCTGCTTGAAAACAATCAGCGCAGCCTGTCGTTGCAGGTGTTGATGCGATTTTCGGATGTCTACGGTGTCGATTGGCGTGACCTGATCGATGACGAATCGCCAACTCTGCTTGCCGATCTGCGTAATGCGCTCCAAGATCCGATCTTCGGCGAGGACAAGGCCGATTTGCAGGAATTGCGGGCCGCGCTCGATCACTGCCCAAAGCTGACACGCAATCTGCTGAGCCTGCATAAGACCTATCGCGTTCTCAGCGAACGGATTCTGACGACGGATTCCGCCGGGGACGACGAAACCCCGTCGATGTTTGGTGTCACCCCTGAGGCGATGGTCCACGACCTCTTTCGCCGCAATCGCAATCACTTCCCCACGCTGGAAGCGGCGGCGGAGGCATTCCGCAGCGGGGAGAAGATCGCCACCGACGAGGTCTACACCTATCTGAAGGGACGCCTCCAACGGGACTTTGGGATCACGGTAATCCCCGTCCCGGTCACGGATCTGCCCGATACCCTGCGCTACTATGACGAAGCGGCGAAGCGCATCCTGCTCTCGGACGTTCTCGATTACCAGAACCGGGTGTTCCAGCTCACCCATGTCCTCGGATTGCTCGACTACGGCGATGCAATCGATGCGGTGATCGAAGGGACAAGCATCGACGATCCGCGCGGACAAGCGCGATGCAGGGTCGAATTGGCGAACTATTTCGCGGCTGCGACCCTGATGCCCTATGACGCCTTCCTGAATGCAGCAAAGACCAATCGTTACGACTTCGACCACCTCGCCGCCCTGTTTGGTGTCTCGTTCGAGCAAGCCTGCCAGAGGGCGACGACACTCCAGCGCGAGGGGGATCAGGGCGTGCCGTTCTTCTTTCTGCGTATCGACAAGGCGGGCAACGTCACCAAGCGGTTCAATGCGACGGGGTTTCATCTCGCCGAGCATGGCGGGGCCTGTCCACGCTGGGATATCCACCTGTGTTTCCGAACGCCGGGGCGGACTCTCTCGCAATTCGTGGAGATGCCGGACGGCTCGAAATACTTCACGATCAACCGCACGGTGGACCGCCCCAGCCATGGATACCGGTCGCAGGATAACCGGCTCGCGATCACGCTGGGCTGCTCCATCGAACACGCCAGCAAGCTGATCTACGCCTCTCTCTATCAGATGACCGACCCCGATCTGGCCACGCCCATCGGGATCAACTGTCGCCTCTGCCCACGCCAGCACTGCGCCCAGCGCGCGCATCAGCCGGTGCATCTGGACTTGCCCATCGATGAGAACCGACGGGGTCAGACCCGGTTTGAAAGCTAGGATTTCAGAAGCGTTACACGCTCGAAAATGTCAATTTACATTATTACAAAATATCGGTTTGTAATTTACTGCCCTATCATCCGCACCGGAAAATACTGGCCCTTTCGCTTATCTTCCCTAACGTAAGTAGCGTGAGATTGAACGAACCGGGGAGCACATGATGGTGGATGTTGCGGTTGTCGGAGGAAGCGCATGGTTTGTGGCGGCGCTGAAGGGTATTCTGGCTGCAACAGAGCGGTTCTCCCTGTCGGCCACGACTCCCAATATGCTGAGCGTGCTGGCAGAGATCGATACCAGCGACCCCTGTATCGTCATCATTGCCTGTGAAGCGCGGGCCGAAGATGTCCATGCGCTGACCCAGCGATGCCGCCGCCGGGACCGGGACGTGCGGATCGTCGTGAAGTTTCATGCGCTGAAGCCCAACCTCGTGCGGGATGCCATGCAGGCAGGGGCATGGGGGTGTTTCTCCGCCGATGATGGCCCCGAAACCGTCCTCAGTATGCTCACCAGTGTTGCCGAGGGCCGCACCAGTTTCCCCTTCGTGGATTTCTCGCTGCTGCGTGACGATCCGTTCGAGCAACTCACCCGTCGCGAAAAGGAAGTGCTTGATGCGCTGTCGCAAGGGTGGAGCAACACCCAGATTTCATCCCGCCTCGGGATTTCCGAGAACACCGTGAAATATCACCTGAAGCTGATCTACGGGAAACTCGGAGTCGCCAATCGCACCACCGCCATCGCGCAATACATGCAGCGGGCGATTGCCTAGAACGATTTTACGGCTAACTCAGACAACGATACGCATCATGACAGGCGCGGCGCTCTTGTTCATCGCATAACGATCTGCGCCACTTTGGAGGGAAAACACCATGGCCGACGGTTTCGTCAACAATCTCGCAAACGACTTCTTCACCGAAGCGCTCGCCTCGCGCGATCCGGCGGTCTTCGCCTCGATCACCGATGAGATGACCCGCCAGCGCGACGAGATCGAGCTGATCGCCTCCGAAAACATCGTCTCGCGCGCCGTGATGGAAGCGCAAGGCTCGGTGATGACCAACAAATACGCCGAAGGCTATCCCAATCGGCGCTATTACGGTGGTTGTCAGTATGTGGACGTGGCAGAGAGCCTCGCTATCGAGCGCGCCTGCAAGCTGTTCGGCTGTGATTTTGCAAATGTGCAGCCCCATTCCGGCGCCCAAGCAAACCAAGCGGTATTTCAGGCGTGCATCAAGCCGGGTGACACATTCCTCGGCATGGATTTAGCCTCCGGTGGGCATCTCACCCACGGCGCGGCCCCGAACCAGTCGGGCAAATGGTTCAATGCCATCCAGTACGGCGTGACCAAAGACACCAATCTCATCGACTACGATCAGGTCGCCGCACTGGCGAAGGAACATCAGCCCAAGCTGATCGTCGCGGGCGGCTCTGCCGTGCCACGCCAGATCGACTTCAAGCGGTTCCGCGAGATTGCCGACAGCGTTGGGGCGATCCTGCATGTGGACATGGCGCATTTCGCAGGGCTGGTCGCGGGCGGGCATCACCCGAACCCGCTCGACCATTGCCACGTCGCGACGACCACGACGCACAAGACCCTGCGTGGCCCGCGCGGCGGCATGATCCTCACGAACGACGAGGCGCTGGCCAAGAAGTTCAACTCCGCCGTCTTCCCCGGCCTTCAAGGTGGTCCGCTGATGCATGTGATTGCCGCGAAGGCCGTGGCCTTCGGCGAGGCACTGCGTCCCGACTTCCAAGACTATACCGGACAGGTCATCAAGAACGCACAGGCTTTGGCGGCGACGCTGATGGCGGGCGGCCTCGATATCGTCACGGGCGGTACGGATACCCATGTCATGCTGGTCGATCTTCGGCCCAAGGGCGTGAAGGGCAATGACACCGAGAAGGCGCTGGGCCGCGCGCATATCACCTGCAACAAGAACGGTGTGCCGTTCGACCCAGAAAAGCCGATGGTAACCTCCGGCGTCCGCCTCGGCACCCCTGCCGGAACCACACGCGGCTTCGGTGAGGAGGAGTTCAAGGCCATCGGCGAGATGATCGTCGAGGTCGTGGACGGCATCGCCGCCAATGGCGCGGAGGGCAACGGCGCAGTCGAAGCGGCGGTAAAGGAAAAAGCTATGGCCCTCTGCGCCCGCTTCCCGATCTACACGTCAGCACTGAGTTGAGGAGTTGGCCTGCCCCGGACCACGATCCGGGGCTTCTCTCCACTGGGGATTGAAACCCGGTGCAGACGCAAAAAGAGCAGGAAATGCCAATGACGGCGTTTCCTGCTCTTCCGTTTTCGTCCCTCTGTAGATCGAACTACCCAGTCCAACCCAACCCTGTCGCGATGCAGTGCATCGAGAGAAGCAGGGGAGCGCGTGTCGTCTCCTTGGCCTTTTCGTTACGGTGACGGCGCAGCAGGCTGATCTGCCATGCATTGCAGCGGTCGATCAGGGGACGGGCCTCGCCGATCCGGCGGCGGAAGGACGGGAACCGCTCTGCCAATTCGCCCTCACCCGTAATGGCGAGCAGAGCCTTGGTCGTTCGCTCGTATTCCTCCGTGACTTTGGTGAAGACCCGCTCGCGGATATCCTCGTCCTCCACCAGCCAGGCA
>CALHLW010000142.1 GCA_938034615.1 uncultured Neomegalonema sp.
CGCAGCAGGCCCGACTGGACCTTCGGCGACAGACCGCTCATCTCGCGATACCAGCTATCGGCCTGTTCCATCAGGGTAAGCGTCGATTCCATGCGCTCGGCGGATTGGCGCGAGGTAGCCGTGTCGGCCTTCGCCGCCTCGACCATGCCGGACAGGGCCGTAAGAGTGGGCAAAAACTCCCGCTGGCGACGGCCTTCGACGATCCGCTTGGCCATCTCCATCCCGTCCGCGACGGCGATGAAATGGTCGCGCCGGTCGCCGAGGACACTGGTGGTTTCGATCAACCGCCAGCTTTGCAACTCGCGCAGGCTGTTCGAGACGTTCGAGCGGGCGATGGAGAGGGTTTCCGCGATCTCCTCCGCTGTGAGAGGTTTTGCGGCCAGATAGAGAAGCGCATGGATCTGCGCCACCGAGCGATTGACCCCCCAACGCGAACCCATCTCTCCCCAATGGAGAACGAAAGCCTGTTCGGGTTCGCTGAGTGCCATCGCGCATTTCTTTCATTTCTGTTCAGACAGAATTGACAGAAATTAAAAGCGATGTCAAGATTTCTCTCAGGCTGGCGTCAAAACCGCAGGCACATCTTTCGATCTGCCGCCAAGGGCATTACCTCGCCGCCCGATGCCGTGCAGGCGGTCGTGTCGGCCTCCGTCCAGTTATCTGCTGGTTTCACATCCCCTCCACCGATCACGAGAAAATCCGTTGGCTGGAACTGGAAGCGCGGTGCCTTCGTCAGTTCGTATTTTTCCTCATTCGACAAGAGCGGCGCGCCGATGAAGATAGACGGGTCGATATCGTCGGGGATGGTTGCAGGGATATCCTGCGCGAACGCGACGGTGGGAAGCAGAGCGAGGAGGGCGACGGTACGGATCATAGCATGTCTCCGGGTTGATGGTTCCCGAATGACCTGTCCCGACCGGTTATCCTGTCAACTGCGGCGAAATCCCGCTTTAAGCTCCGCGAGCATGAACGCCCCCAACAACCTGGCCACCAGCGCATAGCTCGCCACGCCGAGAAGGACGAGGCCGAGCAACGTCGGAACCGTTCACGATCTTGCAAATCGTGCAACCACCCGGTACTCAATGCGTGTGCGGGTGTAGCTCAGTGGTAGAGCGTCAGCTTCCCAAGCTGAATGCCGTGGGTTCGATCCCCATCACCCGCTCCAGCATTTCAGCGATCAAGCTTTTTGAATGAGAGCGACCAAAGCGAAATCCCGCTCTCGCGAGCATGATAGCATATCTGAGGACTCCCATGCCCCAAGTCATCATCATGGTCGGCGACCCCTTGCCCGGCGGCGTCGAAGATGTGGCCGCCGATGTCGCCGGAGCCTTCGGGTTATCGCCGGTTTCAGGGCGTATCCTGTCACCGGACCGGGCGATGGAACTGACGCTCGATGGCGAGGGCGATGCAGGCGAGATCACGGATACGGTGCGACAGGCGCTCCCCGACATCGACGTGGCCGTTCTGCCCGAGGAGGGGCGGCGCAAGAAGGTGCTGCTGGCCGATATGGACGCGACGATGGTGGTTGGCGAAACCATCGACGAACTGGCTGCTGCGCTGGGCAAGGAGGCGGAGGTCTCGGCCATCACCGAACGCGCCATGCGCGGGGAGATCGACTTCGAGGCCGCGCTGGACGAGCGGGTCGCGATGCTTGCGGGGCTGGACGCGGCCGGGATCGACCGGATCGCCGGGACGCTGACCTATTCGGCAGGGGCAGAAACGCTGGTCCGCACCATGGCGAAACACGGGGCGCGCTGCGTGCTGGTCTCGGGCGGCTTCGACCGGGTGACGGGGGTAGTGTGCGAGAAGCTTGGTTTTCACAGCGACCGGGCCAACCATCTGGAGGTAAGCGACGGACGCCTTACCGGCACGGCCCGCAAGCCCGTGGTCGATGCCGGTACCAAGCTGGCGACCCTGCGCGAGACGGCCATGGCGGCAGGATGCGCTCTGGCCGATTGTCTCGCGATAGGGGACGGCGCGAATGACAAGCCCATGGTCGAGGCGGCAGGGCTGGGCATCGCGTATCGCGCCAAACCGGCCCTGCGCGCGGCAACATCGGCTTATATTGACCATACCGACCTGCGCACCGCCCTCTATTTTCAGGGCTACGAGGATAGCGAGATCGCGGATGCAATAGTGTGACGAATTTCGACCCTCGCCCTCCCCATGCCCGTCCTCCGGACCCTACCGGGCGGATCCCGCCGGGACAGCGGGTGACGGAGAAGTTTCCCGTCCTCACCGCAGGCACGCCCCGCGTGACCCCGCGCGAAGACTGGACGCTGACGATGGATGGGCTGGTCGATACGTCCTTTACGCTCGACTGGCATAGCTTCCACGCCCTGCCGCAACAGGAATTCATCACCGACATCCATTGCGTCACCCGCTGGTCAAAGCTCGACACCGTCTGGCACGGGGTTTCCCTCGATACGCTGTTCGAGCGGGCCGGGGTACAGGCCGGGGCCGCGTATATGCAGGCCCATGCTGATGGTGAGTATTCGTCGAACCTCAAGCTGCAAGACGTGACCGGCGGCGGGGCCTTCGTCGCCACGCAATTCGGCGGCAAGCCGCTGACGGAAGAACATGGCGGCCCCGCGCGGCTGGTGGTGCCGAAACTCTATTTCTGGAAGAGTGCCAAGTGGCTGCGCCGCCTGACCCTCGCCGAATGGGATATCAAAGGATTCTGGGAACGCCTCGGGTATCACAATTACGGCGATCCGTGGAAGGAACAACGCTATCGCGGCCTCGATGACAACACGGCCAGCACCACCCGCTCCGACGGCCTTGCCCGGCGCATCCGAGAGGCACGGCTGAAGCCGGACAATAACGGGCCAGTTTGAAAACGTGCCAGAGAAGCGTGCCCAAGGCCATCGTCAGCCAATGTCCATTTACGCGGCGATGACTGAAACGCTGCTGACAGGATGTTGTCAGCAGTGCCGTGATAGCTGTCGATCCATCATCACCTTGTTGCGAATGGACAGATCATGGGAATCCAGACTGATAAACTGAACCGGTCCTTCACGAAATTCATCGAAAAGCAGTTCATGTTCTTCGTTGCGACTGCCGCTCCCGCAGGGCGCGTGAATGTATCCCCGAAGGGACTCGATTCGCTGAAGGTCATATCGCCCACCGAAATTATGTGGCTGAGCGTGACCGGCAGTGGCAACGAAACCGCCGCTCATCTTCTGCAAGACCCGCGCATGACATTGATGTTCTGCGCTTTTGACGGCGATCCACTCACGCTGCGCGTCTATGGCGATGCACAGGTGATCCATCCGCGTGATGATGAGTGGGACGATCTGTACGCCAGATTTCCGGACTACGCCGGGGCGCGCAATATCTTCAGATTGTCGATCGATCTCGTTACGACGTCGTGCGGAACGAGTGTGCCAGAGATGTCGATTGTCCGGTCACGGGCGGAGACCGATCTCGTGCCGTGGTATGCGGAAATGGGCGAAGAGGGCGTAGATGCTTTTTGGAGAAAGAAGAACGTGCTCAGTATCGATGGTGGCCCGACCGGGATATTCGCAGATTATCCTGAGGGCCTCTGAGCGGTTTACGTGATGCCCGACCAAGCGGACGGATCCATATCCGCACCGATGCTTATCTGCTACGCTGTTCCTTGAACTACGGGGGAACAGAATTCGATGCCATCCGAGACACCAGCAACGGCAGAACGGGAATTCACCAACGCGGAATTCGGTGCGCTTGCCCATCTTTATCGCGGAGAAGTCTATCGCAGCACGATCTGGCGAACCCGGCTCGACACGACGACGAACTGGTCCGTGGTAACGCTTGGCATCGCGATATCAGTCTCTTTTGCCAGCGCGGATGCATCACCCTTGCCGCTGCTTCTGACAGGGATGCTGATCCTGTTCCTGCTCATCATGGAAGCGCGGCGATACCGCTATTTCAACGTCTGGCGGGCACGGGCGCGGTGGATGGAAACCCATTTCTACGCACCGATGCTGATCGACGGAAACCTGCATTACGAAGAGGATTGGCAGGGCATCCTCGCCCGCGATTACCACGAGCCCCGCTATCATATCAGCATGGCACGGGCGATCGGGCGAAGGCTGCGGCGCAACTACATATGGCTTTTGCTGATCCTTTCCATTGCCTATCTCGGTAAGATCATGGTGCACCCGGAGCCGATACAGGACATTGCGCAGTTGCCTGACCGGGCCGCCCTCGGGCCAGTCTCCGGCTGGATCGTTCTGGGCATCGGGGTGGTTTATAACGGCGTGCTGATTGGGTTCGCCATCGCATCGTGGATTCTGGACCGGCGCAAGCACCGCACGCGCAATGCCGAGTCGATGGGCTGATCGAACGCCCTATGTCTCCGGTCAGAAGGAGACATCGATGTCGAAATTGATCTGGATCGTCGGCGCGATTGCGCTGATCGCTGTGGCCGGGTGCGCCGCGTTGCTGGCGCGCGGCAATGTCGAACAGCCACCCTATTCGAGCGCCGCTCTCGACGGCGATTTCGAGCTGCGCGACTATCCCGAACTGGCCGTGGCCGAGGTGACGACCACGGGAGAACGATGGGACGCCGTTCGGTCCGGCTTTGGCCCCCTCGCTGGATACATCTTCGCCAAGGAACGCGAAGGCGACAAGATCGCCATGACCGCCCCCGTCACCCAGACGCGACAGGATGGCGGCGATTGGGTCGTGCGCTTTATCATGCCCTCGCAATACACGCTCGATACCCTGCCGCGCCCGGCGGGATCGACCGTTCGACTGGACACCCTGCCGCCACGCCGGATGGCCTCGGTCAAGTTCAGCGGCGTTGCGACGGACGAGTTGATCGCCGAGCAGGAAACGCGCCTGCTGGCATGGATGACCGCCCGCGACCTCGCCCCCGCCGGGACGCCTACCTACGCCTATTATAACGACCCCTTCACCCCCGGCTTTCTGCGCAGAAATGAAGTGCTGGTGCCGGTGGCCCGCTGATGTGCCACCCCGTCACGCCCGACGAAATCCCGCCTTCAACTCCGTCATCGTGAACGCGCCCAGCAACCGGGCGACCAGCGCATAGCTCGCCATGCCGAGCAGCACCAGGCCCAGCAACGCCGGAACCCGCAACCATCCGCTCTCGAACAGCCCCGCTCCTGCGCGGGCGGCAAACCAGAGCACCACGCCCATCACGAGGCTGGCGACGATCAATCGCGGCAAGCGATGCGCGAGGCGGGCATCGAGCGCATAGCCCCGCTTGCGGAGCAAGACCCACAGCCATCCAGTATTAACCCAGGCTGCAATCGCGGTCGCGACCGGAATCGCGATCCACCCCACCGTCAGCGCGCCCGCCACGGCCAGCACCGTATTGATTCCCATCGCCCAGAGCGACAGGCGCAGGGGCGTCTTGCTGTCCTCGGCGGCAAAGAACGCGGGCGTCAGCGTCTTGTTCATCACGAAAGCCGGCAATCCTGTCGCGAACAGCGCCGTGGCCAGCCCCGTCATCGCCGCATCCTCCGCCGTATAGGCCCCCCGCTCGAAGACCGCCCGCGCGATCTCCACCGGGATCAAAATCAGCGCCACGGTTGCAGGCAGGGTCAGGGCCAACGCGAACTCCGCCGAGCGGTTCAGGGAATGGACCGCTCCTGCCTGATCGTTCAGCTTCAACCGTCGCGAGAGGTCGGGCATCAGCACGATGCCCACCGCTATCCCCACCACGCCAAGCGGCAGTTGGTAGAGTCGGTCGGCATAGGTCATCCACGCGACGACCCCGTCGAAGAACGATGCGATGAGTGAGCCGACCATCAGGTTAATCTGCATCGCTCCCCCGGCCAGTGCCGCCGGGGCCGCCAATGCCAGCAGCCGCTTCATGTCGGATGTGAGGCGCGGGCGACGAAACGCAAAGCGCATCCCCGCTTTCTTCGCCGCCCCCGCGACCAGCGCAAGTTGTGCGAAGCCTGACAGCACGACCCCGAGGGCCAGCCAGACCTCCACCTGCCAGCCGAGCAGCAGGGCCGTTGCCGAAAAGACGATCATGAACAGGTTCAGGATGATCGGTGCGCCCGCCGCCACCGCAAATTTCCCCAGAGCGTTCAGCACCGCGCTGAATAGGGCCGTCAGCGAGATCAGGAAGAGATAGGGAAACATGATCCGTGCCAGCAGCACGGCGGTATCGTATTTCGTCGGTTCGCTCGTGAACCCCGCCGCCAGCGCCAGCATCAGCACCGGCATCGCAAGCGTCGCGATCAGCGTGAAGACGAAAAGAGCACTCGCCAGCATCGCCAGCGCTTCCTCGCCGAACCGCTTGGCCTCATTGCCGCCATCTTCGAGGGTCTTGGTGAACAGCGGTACGAAGGCCACACTGAACGCCCCTTCGGCAAAGATGCGCCGGAAGAGGTTCGGCATCCGGAACGCCGCATAGAACGCATCCGCTGCATCCGTCGCCCCGAGGCTCGCCGCGATAATGATCTCGCGCACCAATCCCAGCATCCGCGAGATCAGCGTCATCCCCCCAACGGTGAGAAACCCGCGCCCGAGATTCATGGTTTCGCGCGACGGATCAAGGGAGCGCGATAGCCCCGGTCGGCGAATCTAGCGCGGTCACATTTCTCTTCGGTAGATGGGTCAAATGATTTGTCATTCCATGGCTTGCCCACGGAATCCATGGCTCTGCACGCCTTGAGATCTGATCGATAAAATGCAGATGCCAAGGCATGTTGCGCAAAGGATACTGTGGTCGAGCCGCAGTATGATATCGTTCTTGTTGATACGTTCCAGGCAAGGCTCGAATGGGTCCGAAATCGCAACAAGATAGGTGAACCCAGTGAACCAACGAGCCGGAACATGGATAGTCGTGGGTGAGTGCCGAAGCAGCGTGCGCTGTTGCTCTCGCCCTCCACCCCTAAGCCTCGGCTTCCAAAACGGCCAACACAGCGGCGGAGATTGCTTTCTGGCGAGCCTCGCTCGTGATCTTCAGGCCAAACATGTCCTTGACGTAGAACGTATCCACCGCCCGTTCGCCATAGGTCGCGATGACAGCGGAGAAGATGCTCATCCGTTGGTTGGTGATCGCATGGGCAAGGTCGTGAACCAGTCCCAGCCTGTCGCGCCCCGTCACCTCGATGATCGTGAAGAGTTCCGAGGCCGTGTTGTCGATGGTCACCTCCGGCGGAACGTGGAAGTTCAGTTCCGGCGAAGACAATGCCGCGCCCTGTCGTTCCTGCAATGCCAGATGGGGTCGGATATCGCCTTCGAGCACCTTGCGGATCGTCTTGTGCATCCGGTCCAGGCGATGCGGGTCGTCATAGACCTCGCCCTCCTGATCCTGCACCCAGAAGGTCGCGAGCGCTGTACCGTCCGTCGTCGTGAAGGTCCGCGCATCCACGATGGATGCTCCCGCCAGCGATACGGCCCCGGCAACCCGAGAGAACAGCCCCGGATGATCGCCCATCGCCATGGACAGGCGCGTCGCTGCCCGGTGCGGGTCGCCCGACACGTCGATGGCGGGCGCATCATCCTTTTTGTCACGCAGGATACGGGCATGGACCTCGTGCACCGAGGCATCCAGCCCCAGCCAATAGGGCGGATAATGCCGCTCCATGAACCCGTCCAGCCAAGCATCGTCCCAGCCGCCGAGCCGGTCGCGCAGGGCTTCCTTGGCCTGATCGATGCGCTCGCTGCGGCTTTCCGACAAGGCCCCGTGCCCGGCGGTCAGCACCGCCAACGTCTCGGTATGCAGGGTGCGCAATAATTGCGCTTTCCAGTTGTTCCACACCCCCGGCCCGACGGCATGAATATCGCAGGCGGTCAGCACGAACAGCAGGTTCAGCATCTCGCGGCTCTGCATCACATCCGCGAAATCCCGAATCGTCTTGGCATCCGCCAGATCGCGTTTCTGCGCGGTGTCCGAGGCCAGCAGATGATGCCGAACCAGCCAGACGACCTTCTCGACCTCCGCCTCTGACAGCCCGAGCCGGGGGCAGACTTCATTTGCGATCCGTGCGCCCGCGATGGAATGGTCCTCCGGTAATCCCTTTCCGATATCGTGTAAGATCAGCGCGATATAGAGAACCCGCCGGTTGATCGGCGAATCCATGATCCGGGTCGCTCTCGGCATCTCCTCCGCCAGGTCGCCCCGCTCGATCCGGGCGAGGGTGCCGACGGCGCGGATCGTGTGCTCGTCCACCGTGTAGTGATGGTACATGTTGAATTGCATCATGCAGACGATGCGTCCGAATTCCGGCATGAACCGGCCCAGCACATCCGCCTCGTTCATCAGGCGCAGGATACGCTCGGGGCTGCCGGTCTCCAGCAGCATATCGAGAAATTCCGCATTCGCTTCCTCGTCGTCGCGCAACCCGTCGAGCAGGCCGAGATTGCGGCGGATCAGCTTCAGCGTCACCGGATGGATCGTGCCATTCGTCTCGACGGCGGTGCGAAAGACGCGCAGGATTTCGAGGGGCCGCTCCCGGAAGATCGCCGGGTCGCTGACCAGCAACCGCCCGTGTTCCATCCGCACCGTCTCGTCGCCGTCATCCTTGGCGAACAGGCCGAAGAACCCGCGACTCGTGCGCCGTTTCGGCGTGATCTGCTGTGCCTCCAGCGCGGCACAGAACACGCGGGTCAGGTCTCCCACTTCCTTGGCCACGCGGAAATACCGGCCCATGAACAGCTCGACGCCACTCTGGCCCCCATCGCCCACGAACCCCATGTTCTCGGCAATTTCGATCTGCTTGTCGAAGGTAAGCTGTTCCTGCGCGCGGCCCGCCAGATAATGCAGCCAGAACCGCACCGTCCACAGGAATTGCGCGGAATCCATGAAGCGCGCCAGCTCGGTCTTCGTGTAGACGCCGTGGTCGATCAAATCGGCGGTGCGCTCGACCTGGTAGAGATATTTGCCGATCCAGAACAATGAATGCAGGTCGCGCAGCGCGCCCTTGCCCTCCTTGATGTTAGGCTCCAGCAGATAGCGCGTATCCCCGACCCGCTCATGCCGCTCGCGGCGTTCTTCCAGCTTGGCGGTGGCGAATTCCTCGCCGGTATGGGCGAATAACTCGTTGCGCAGCCGTTCGCGCATTTCCTCGTAGAGATCGGCATCGCCGCAGATTAACCGCGTCTCCAGCAGTGACGTGCGGATCGTCATGTCGTCGCGGGCATAGCGGAGGCAGTCATCGGTCGAGCGGGTCGATTGCCCTACTTTCTGCTTGAGATCCCATAATCCGTAGAGAACCGTCTCGACGACAGACTCCGTCCAGCCGGTGCGTTTGTAGGGGGTCAGGAACAGCAGATCGATATCCGAGCCGGGGGCCAGAACCCCGCGCCCGTATCCGCCCACCGCCACGACCGCCACCCGCTCGGAGGAGGTGGGGTGGGGCAGGGGGAATGTCCGGCATCCCTGTTCGAACAGGGCCGCGACGACATGATCCTGCAATGCGGCAAGGGCTTTTCCCGCTGCGAGGCCCGCCATCGGCGTCGTCTCGAAAGCGGCACGGGTGCGCTCATGCCCTTCGTGCAGCAGTGTGGCCAGAGCCTTCGGTACCGTCTGGCCGGATTCGACCCTCGCCGCGCAGGCGGCGACGTCCTCCGCCGTTGGACTGGTGGGAATTGGGGCGGCGTCGGGATCGGCCTGTTCAGGCTTCTCCGCGACTGCCGCCGGAGCGCCGGCTGTCACTGACTGTATCCGGTGATGCTGGTCAGGCGCTGGCCAAAGGTCGCCGGGGCCGGATCGACCATCTCGAACTGCCGCCGTCCGACTTTCAGGATCGACAGGAGGCGCTGGTTGCGCCCGCTGGGCAGGAAGCGGAACAAGCCGCTCATGCCGCGAAAGCCGGTCGGGGTCTCGATGTTCTGGATGGTGAAGGGTGGTTGTCCGGTTGATTTCGCACGGGCCAGCAGTGCCCCGGCAATCGCCACCCCATCATAGGCAAGGGCGGCCACGGCGGGTGGCTTGCCGCCATAGGCCGTCGAATAGCGGCTTTCGAACTCGGATTTCAAGGCAGGGTCCAGACCGGGGAACCAGCCGCCGCGCAGGGTCGCTTCGCGAAATGTCTCGGCGTCGTCCCAGATGCCGAGGCCCATATACTGCACCTTGCTGGGCAGCACATCGTTATAGGCCAGATAGGCGGCGATGCCCTGCAACGCCTTGCCATTGGTCGCGATCAGCACGCCCTGAACGTCCGGGTTCGTCTCGTAGAATTCCGCAAAGCGTTTGCCAGTATCGGCGGCCTGGGCGAAATTCGGGCTGATCGGCTGGACCGTCGCGACGTTCACGCCGTAGCCCGCCGCCGAGTTCTGCACTGTGCGATAGACGATGCCGCCATAGGGCGTGTCGGGCGAGAGCAGCCCGATCTTGCGGATGCCGCGCTTGGAGGCATAGGAAAGCATCCGCTCCACTTCCGCATCGGGCAGATAGCCGACGCTGTAGACCCCGCGCCGCAGCACGCTTTCGTCCGTCGTGAAGGCGATCACGGGGATGCCCGCGCTCTGGGCGATGGGGGCGACCGCCGCCGCAGAACTGGAAAAGAGTGGCCCGATGATGAGCTGCGCGCCGTCTGACACCGCCTGTTGTGCGGCCCGTCGTGCTTTGTCGGGCGAGCCGCCGGTATCGTAGCCGCGCAGCACGAGTTGCCGGTCGCCGAGCGCCCGTGCGGAGAGCGCGGCGGACTGGGACAGACCCTTGGCAAGTGAGCGGATGGAGGGGCGGGAATCGCTGTCCGGCGTCAGGATCGCGATGGTGATCGGGGCATTGGGATTGAAGCCGGGCGCAGGCGGACTGTAGCCGTAATTGGGCTGTGCGAGTTGCGCCGTCTCGTAGGATTGATCGTCGTCGAAGCCGCCCGGATAGGGGTTTTCCTCCGGCTCGTCTTCGGCGGGCGTCAAGGTGTTCGCGGCCTGTGGTGTCGCGGGAGCGGTTTCCTCTTCCTCAACCGCCTCAGGTTCGTCTTCAGGCTCGTCGTCCCCGAACAGGTTGGCGAAAGCGGAAAGCGGCTCGTAGGCGGGTTCGGGCGTCTCCGGCGTATCCGCAGCCTCGGGCTCGGGTTCGGCCACCGAAGGCGCGTCGTAGGTCACGCTTTCAACGGCGGGCGTCTGCGGAGCAGGGGATGGCTTTGCGGCGGGAGGCTCCGGCGGCTCATCTGATGCCGTCAGGTCCGCGATATCCGGTGCGGCATCGGGCGTCGGGTTCGGGTCTACGGTCGAGCCGTAATCGGCGCTGACGACTTCGGCCACCTGATACTGTGCGCCCAGCTGCGCTGGCTCCTTCAGCGCGACTTTCGGCGGTTCAGGCGCTTCGGCGACTTCCTCCTTCGCGGGGGCGTTCCCGAGCAGGAAGTTGAAGAGACCCTTTTCCGCCGGTTTCGTAGGCTCCGGGGCTTCGGCCACCTTGACGGCGGCAGGGGGTTCCGGCTTAGCGGGCTGGGCCGCAACAGGTTCGTCCGGCGTCTTGATGGGGGCCCTGACTCTCTTTTCGAGCGCAGGGGGAACGATCTGCTGCGCGATGGTACTGGGAGCCGGTTCTTTCGGTGCAGCGACCTCTGCCACGGGCGTCGGCGGAGCTTTGGGAGCCGGAGCTTTCGCGACGGGCGGCGTTACTTTCGGAACCGGGGCTTTGGCCACCGGAACCTGTGGAGCAGGGGGCCTCGCCACAGGGGCGGGCGCGACCCTCGCCACGGGAGGCGCTGGCTGCGCCTGTGCCACGGGCGGCGGCGCGGCGACCGGCGCAGGGGCCGCGACCCGCTGCGCGCAGGCCGCGGTACTCAGAACCATCAGTGCCGCGACCATCGTGCCGCGCGTCCACCCTGTAAACCGATCCATGCCGTGCCTCCGCTCGTTCCCTGCGTTTCGCGTACCGTATCACGAAAACTCCGCATCCGGTCTATGCTCTTGTGAGGGAGCCAACGATACGACAGGGTAAATTTTCGTTAAGATTTGACATCTTTCCCGTATCCCGATGGCATCCCGTGGCAAAATCGCAACTCCGACCCGGCCTGACCCTGATCGCGACGCCTATCGGCAATGCGGGGGATATCACCCTGCGCGCCCTTGATGCCTTGCGCGATGCCGATGCCATTGCCGCCGAAGATACCCGCGTTGCGCGGCGGTTGATGGATATTCATGGCGTGTCGCTGAGGGGGCGGCCCCTGATCCCGTATCACGATCACAATGCGGCGAGCGCGATGCCACGCCTGATGGAGTTGCTCAGGGGCGGAGGCCGGGTCGTGTTCCTGTCGGATGCAGGGACGCCGATGGTCGCCGACCCCGGCTATAGGCTGGCAAAGGCCGTCCTCGCCGAAGGTATTCCACTGGAGGCCACCCCCGGCCCCTGCGCAGCCATCATGGCGCTGACGCTCTCCGGGTTGCCGTCGGACCGCTTCACCTTCGCCGGTTTCCCCCCCAACAAGCGCGAGGCCCGCCGTACTTTCCTGCGCGAATTGGCCCCCCTCCCCACTACCCTCATCCTCTACGAGTCCCCCAAACGCCTCGCCGCCTCCCTTGCCGATATGCTGGAAGTCTTCGGCCCCCGCGACGCCGCCGTGGCCCGCGAGTTGACGAAGATGTTCGAGGAAACCCGTCGGGGATCGCTGGATAGCTTGGCGGCAATGTACGCAGAGGAGGGCGCACCGAAAGGCGAGGTCGTCGTGGTCATCGGCCCCCCCGCAGCAGCCGAACCCGCAGGCGAAGCCGATATCGACGCGGCCCTGCGCGAAGCCCTCGAAACGATGACCACCAAAGACGCCGCGAAGAAAGTCGCCACCGCCCTGAACCTGCCCCGAAAACAAGTCTACGACCGCGCCTTGGCCCTGAAGAACGACTGACGAAAACCTTCCCGCCCCGGACTCGATCCGGGGCCTTCTTCGCGGCAATCAAGGAGACCCCGGATCAAGTCCGGGGCGGGGAAATCCTTGGCATCTCTGCTTCCCTTCAACCGTGTACCGCGTTAGCATCTGCAACGGGGAGGAACGGTGGATGGAACTGATTGGCGGTGCAATCATCAGTCTTGCTATTGGATGGTTCTTTTATTGGCTACCCAAGAAAGAGGCGCAAAAGAAACTGGAAGAGGAAGAGCAAAAGAGACTCGAAGAAGATAAGCAACGACCCCTCGATCCTCCGATTGAAACCTCCTCCATTCCCGACCCCGCTCCCATCTGGCCGCTCCACGACAACCTCCCCGCCGCACCACGCACAATCGTCGGGCGCGATGAGGAAATCGCAGCACTCCACGCGCTGATCGAAGACTCGAAGCAGGTCGCCGTCAACGGGCGGGCCATCGCCAATGCCGTCAAAGGCCCCGGCGGCATCGGCAAGACGGAACTTGCCAGCGAATATGCCCGCCGGGCGAAAGCCACCTACGAAGGCGTCTGGCTCGTTCCCGCCGAGAGCGACGCGACCCTGCATGAAAGCCTTGCCACCCTCGGCCAGAAACTGGGATGCCAACCCGCCAACACCCCGAAACAGACCGCCCTCGACGCGCTACAGGCCGTGCGCGACCGGGATGCGCCGTGGCTGATCCTGTTCGACAATGCCACCGACCAGCAGAGCATCGCCCCCTATCTGGTGGCGGGCGAGAAGCTGCAATGCCTCATCACCTCCCGCCATGCGACATGGCAGGGGATCGCCGATTTCGCGGTGGATACCCTCGATGAAGACGAGGCGCTGGACCTGCTGCGACAGGTATCGGGCCGGGAGGAGACGGATTTCGCCCTCCTGCTCGAAAAACTCGACGGCTATCCCCTCGCGCTGGTCGCGGCGGGTGGCTATTTCTTCGAGCGCAAGAACGCGACCGTCGATCAGTATCTGGCCGAGTTCGACAAGCGGCTGAAGGACGACGTGGCCGACGGGTCGTACAAGCCCAACGAGGAAGGCTCGGCCCCGCCCAGCGTCTACGGCTCCGTCTCCCTCTCCATCGAAGCACTGGACCGCGACGCGAAGGGCCTGCTGTCGCTGGCCGCCTACCTGTCGCCGGACGATCTGTGGCTGGAGATGATCGAGAACGGGTCGAAGCGCAACGATAGTATCGGTGCCCATGAATGGCCCGATTTCGTCAAGCGGATCGCGGAGAACCCGGCGCGCTTGGCTGAAGCGGTGGCGGCACTGGAGCGCGCCTCCCTGCTCAAGCGCGAAGGGCAGGGCAACGATACACGACTCACCCTGCACCGCCTGACCCTAGCCGTCATGCGCGCCCGCCTGCGCAATAACGGCGACCGCTGGGCCGATGCCGCCGCGCGGATCGTGAATGCGTTTGCGCCGCATGGCTTCGCAGAACCGGCCCAATGGAACCGCTATGCCCGTCTGGTGCCACAGGCGGAGGCGCTGCTGCCCCACGCCCCGCCCTCGCAGGCCAGCGACCGGGCGTTTAGCCAGATCGGCAGCTATCTGCACGCCCGCGGCGATTATCCGGGCGCAATCCGATTTCTTGAGCGGGCAATGGAGATCAGCGTGGCGATCAATGGAATGGACAGCACCCTACACGCGCTGCACCTCAACAATCTGGCGTCATCCTTTAAGAAAAACGGCGATCTGGATCGTGCAGAAACGCTCTGTATTGAAGCCATCGCCATCGATGAGGCAGTATTGGGCGATCATCCGCAGACGGCGACCCATATCAACAATCTCGCTGATCTCTACGTGAGGCAAAAGGCGTTTGGGGAAGCGGAACCGCTCTTTCAACGGGCGGAGCGCATTGACCGGAAGGTGCTGGGTGAGGATCATCCAAACCATGCCATTCGGTTGAGTAATCTGGGTGCGCTCTACGACGATTGGTCCGAATATCTCGGCGGCGATGCAGAGAAGAGGTCGCTCGCCGCGACTTACAAGACGGATGCCCTCGCCGCGACCCGGCGGGCGCTGGGCGAGGTGCATCCTGAAACAGCGAGGAATCTTAACAATCTCGCGATCTTTCATCACCGGAATGGTGATCCGGCGGCGGCTATCCCAGCTATGCGGCAGGCCATCGCCATCCGGCTCGATCTGCTCGGTCCCGACCATCCGCATACGCGAAGCGCGCTGAACAGCTTCGCGGCGATGGTCGCGGCGCGGGACGGGGATGCGTCGGGCGTGCAGGCGGAACTCGAAAAACTGCCGCAGGAAACCGCCGCCATCCGGCGCGCGCATGTGAAATGGGGGATCGGCAAGCTGGCGGAGATTGCCGCGCGGTACGAGGGTGTCGAGGCGACCGACCTCCACGCCCTTGCCGATGCAGTGCAAGCCGAGAGTGAACGCTTGCGGGCGGAGGATGCGCCTGACGAAAAATGGTCATGGCCCGTAACCGAGTTTCAGGGTGCCGAATTCGCCCTGCAACAGGCGCAGGAATGGGGGATTGGTGGGGAGGAGGAGAATGGATGACGTTATTTTTGTACCTTCAACACGGTACGTCATACAGCGCGAAAGCGCGGTATCCATTTATCGATACGTCTTGAGGGGTCTTGTCGTAGAACGATGGACGCCAAGGCGAGCGGTGGAATGGATACCGCTGTCGAGCAGCGGTATGACATCGTTCCATGACATCTGATTCTGACCGCAGCAAACGCGGCGCTGCCGCCCATCGCACGGGTCTCGCTGCCGAGGAAACCGCCGCCCGCCTCGCCGCCGAACGCGGCCTCACCATCGTTGAGCGGCGCTATCGCACGCCGCATGGGGAGATCGATCTGATTGCCGAACAACCCGGCCTGCTCGTCTTCATCGAGGTGAAGGCGCGGCGGTCGCAGGATGAGGCGGCGCACTCTCTTACCCCGCGTCAGTGGCAACGGCTGGAGGCCGCCGCACTGCACTTCGTCTCTGTTTACCGTACACCAACCAATTTATCCGACCCTGCGGCCAGCACTACCGGGCCGGACCTGCGATTCGACGTCGTTCTCGTCGGTCGTGACGGCCTCGCCCGGTGGATCGAAAACGCGCGTGGGTTCGACGAGTTCTGAGGGGGATTTCGGCGGACCGCGCCTCCACATCAAGGCCGCCCCCATGTCCAGACGTCTCCTCGCCGCCACCGTCCTCGCCACGCTGGCTCTCACCGCCTGCACCAGTACGCCCCAGCCTGTCCATGCGAACCGCACGGTCGGCACCACCCTCGACGATACCTCCATCCAGCTCGCCCTCAACCGCGACATGCAACAGGGCCTGCCCCATTTCATCACCCGCATCGGGACGGAGGTCCGCGAGGGCCGCGTGTTGATCGTCGGCACGGTGGAAAGCCCGACCCAACGCCTCGAAGCCTCCAGAATCGCATGGCAGATCAGGGGCGTGCGCGATGTGGTCAACGAGCTTCAGATCGAGGCCCCGCAGAACTTCGCCACCTACACCTCGGATGCCCGTATCTCCAGCCAGATGCATGTGCGCCTGCTGACCGCGAGCAGCGTGAAGTCTGGAAACTACGATATCGAGACCGTGAATGGCGTCGTCTATATCCTCGGCATTGCCCGCACCGAGCGAGAGCTGGAGCATGTCGCCTATCTCGCCGCGACGATTTCAGGTGTGAAACGGGTTGTCTCCCACGCTCTTCTCGCGGATGATCCGCGTCGTCTGGAGAGGCCCCGCCACGCCTCGACGGTCACGTACCAGTAGCCGGGGCCGCGCGCCCCCAGCCGGGAGCGCAGCCATGTCTCTTTCAGTGGGGGTCCAGATGGACCCCATCGACGCCATCGATATCGACGCCGATTCCACCTTCGCCATGGCATTGGAGGCCCAGAACCGGGGCCATGCCCTGTTCTACTACCTCCCCGGCGATCTGGGGATGCGCGACGGGCGGGTCTTCGCCCATGGCCGCGCATTGACCCTGAAGCGCCAGAAGGGTGCGCATTTCGAGACCGGCCCCCGCGAAACCCGCGATCTGGCCGGTCTCGACGTGATCCTGCTGCGGCAAGACCCGCCCTTTCACATGGGCTACATCACCAGCACGCATCTGCTCGACCGGGTGCACCCGGAAACGCTGGTGGTCAACGATCCCACATGGGTGCGGAACTATCCCGAGAAAATCCTCGTCACGGATTACACCGACCTGACGCCCGACACCCTCATCACCCGCAATCTCGATGACATCCGTGCCTTCGGGCAGGAGCATGGGGGGCTGATCCTCAAGCCACTATATGGCAATGGCGGGGCCGGGGTGTTCAAGCTCGATGCAGACCTGAAAAACCTGACCAGCCTGCACGAGATGTTTGTCGAGCGAAACGACGAACCGCTCATCGCCCAAGCGTTCCTGCCCGACGTAACCAAGGGCGACAAGCGCGTGATCCTCGTGGACGGCGAGCCGGTCGGCGCGATCAACCGCGTCCCCGCCAAGGGCGAAACCCGCTCGAATATGCATGTCGGCGGGCGGCCAGAGAAGGTGGACCTGACCGACCGCGACCGCGAGATTTGCGCCCGCATCGGCCCGCTGCTGCGTGAAAAAGGCCAGATTTTCGTCGGTATCGACGTGATCGGCGACTACCTCACCGAAATCAACGTCACCTCGCCCACCGGCATCCAGGAACTCTCCCGCTTCGACGGCATCGACGTGCCAGCGATGATCTGGGACGCAATCGAGGGGCGGCTATGATGGTTGAAACGTATGACAATTTGTCTTACGTGTGAGGATAACTGAATAGTGGAATTCGAGTGGGATGAGGACAAGAACGAACGGAACAGGAGACGTCATGGCCTGTCTTTCGAAGAGGCTGCACTCGTGTTTCTCGACCCGCTGCAAGAAGTCATCTTCGACGACAGGGATGATTATGGTGAGGAGAGGTTGACCGTGTTCGGAATGGTCGATGGCTTGTTGCTCGCGGTGACCTATACGATGCGTGGCGAGACGACCCGCCTCATCAGCGCGCGAAAGGCCACGAGACACGAAAGGAAACGGTATGAAGATCACGAAATTTAGTCTCGATCCTGAAAACCCACCTTCCCTGAGTGAGGAAACCAGGAAGCGTCTCGACGCAATGTCCGACGAGGATATCGACCTCAGCGACATTCCCGACAACAGCGACAAGGAATGGAAGCGCGTGATCCCCCGGCAGGCCGTGCCCAAACCCACCGTCACCATGCGCGTGGATGAGGCCGTGATCGCCCATTTCAAGGCCGAAGACCCGAAGGGCTACACCGCCCGCATGGCGGCGGTCTTGCGGGCCTATGTCGATGCCCAGCAGACGGGCGCATGACCGCCCCGAACAACCGCACCCCCTCCCTCGCCACGCGCATCGCGCAGGCGTTGCGGTATCTGGACCCGGAGACCGGCGCGGTGATCCCGCCGATCCAGCCGGTCGCGACCTATGCGCGGGATCGGGAGTACCAGCCGCTCAAGCCCTACTGGTATCGCCGAGACGGCAACGAAACGACGGTCCATGCCGAGAAGATCGTCGCGGAACTGGAGGATGCCGCCGAATCCCTCCTCTTCTCGTCGGGCATGTCCGCCGCCGTCGCCGTCATCGACGCTATGGAGACCGGTGCGCATGTGGTCGTGCCGGAGGTGATGTATCATGGTGTCCTCGACCGTTTTCAGAATGCCGCCAAGAAGCGCCGCCTCGATGTCAGTTATTACCCGGCGGGCGATCTAGACGCGATGAGCGTGGCGCTGCGCCCCGGTGAAACGCGGCTGGTCTGGGCCGAGACGCCGAACAATCCCTATTGGGAAGTCACCGACATTGCCGCCGCCGCTGACCTCGCCCATGGCGCAGGCGCGCTGCTGCTGACCGATTGCACCGGTACGCCGCCCTGTGCGACGCGGGCGCTCGATTTCGGGGCGGATATCTCGTTCCATTCGGCCACTAAATATCTCAACGGCCATTCCGATATCACTGCCGGAGTGCTGTCGGTGCGAAAAACCGGAGAACTCTGGAACGAGATCGTCCTGACCCGCAAGCTGCAAGGCACCGTCCTGCAATCCTTCGACGCATGGCTGCTGATCCGGGGGATGCGGACGCTGTTCCTGCGCTACGAGCGCGCGACCGAGAACGCGCTGGCTTTTGCGCGCCATTTCGAGGGGCATCCGGCGCTGGAGGCGGTCCTCTATCCCGGCCTGCCCTCCCATCCCGGCCATGAAATCGCGAAACGCCAGACAGGTGAGATGTTCGGCGGGATGCTCTCGGTCATCACTACCGGCACGGAGCAGACGGCCATCGACACGGTCACGGGCTGCGAAATCTTCTACCCCGCCACGTCGCTGGGCGGCGTCGAGAGCCTCGTGGAACACCGCAAGACCGTTTCGGGTGAGGGCTTCCCGGTCCATCCACGCCTCATCCGCCTCTCCATCGGCATCGAGGATGCCGCCGATCTCATCGCCGATTTCGAGCAGGCGTTGGAACGGGCAGTGGTGAGTAGCTAACCTGCACGAAACGAGCGGCGATACAAACTGGCTCCTCGACGTCATCGCGCCGTCCACCGCGCTGGCGACCTCGGTCTTAGCCAACATGAAGCAGGTGGTGAAGGGCGGCGACCAGCGAATTCACCCCATCGTCACGCGGCTGGTGGAGAAGGGGGCGCTGGAGAGGCTGGGGGCGAGCAGAACCATCCAACCCAGCCCCGAAGATCGTACAGGAGAAGTTCGATGCCTCATATTGCGCACGCCAATTCGGGTCACGAGAACTTCTTCCTGATTCCGCCGGACGGGTTCGACGAAACTACGCTCCGTCTGCCCGTGGAAGAATATCACGGTATTCTTCCCGATATGATCCTCAACCTGAAAACGCTACTATACAAACCTATCGATCCGTCGATCATTCCAACGCATCTTTTGGTCAGCATCAGACTGCCCAGCCTCCCGGAATTGATGCAGACGAGCCAAGTCGGTTGGCTGTGCGTCGTCAGCTATCGCCTGCGGGCGCTATTTGAGGAACTGGAGCCGGGGGGTACACCAGATTGTGCCCGTCAGATCCTACGCTCGCCCGACGATGCCTATGCGGGGCTGTACTTCTATCTCGTCCCCCAGACCCTTGCGCAGGGAATGCTCCCCGAACGGTCTCCGGCGGTGAAGATCGAGGATCATGATGACGGCTGGCGTGGGGTGCTCGCTGGACGATCCCGATGCCTCGTGCGATGCGACGCGCAGCGGGCGGCGCGGGTCGCCACCGGGAGGGCGTCCTCCTCCACCGCAGTAAACGAAAAAGGGCCGCTCTCTCCGAGGCGGCCCTTCATTGATGTCAGCTATCGATCGCCGAACTTCAGCGGCCCATCGCGTTCTTGATCGCGCCGATGATGGCCATCAGCGCGCCGCCACCGACGCCGCCCGAGGCAAGGCTTCCGACGATGGAGCCGACATCGAGGCCACCGCCAGCTCCGGCGGCAACGCCGCCCATGCCGAGCATTCCCAGAATGCTGCCACCAAGGCCGCCGCCGAGGATACCCGCGATGGAGTTACCTGCCGTGCCGAGGCTGAGATTCTTCAGCAGTCCACCAGCGACGTTTCCGCCTACGGCACCCGATATGAGCGAAATGATCATTGGAAGCATTGTGTCGTCCCCTTTGTTCCCCCTGGCGAAATGCCAGCGTGTTCGGTTGGTTCAGGCCCCTTTTGGGCCGCGATGATCCGCCGCAGACGACCCGTCTTGGCCCTTGTCGAGCAGGTGTCGCTTGAACCGTTTTGCATCCCTCACGATTTCGTGAGAGAAGTCAAATTGTTAAAGCAAATCAACACTCAACCCATAGGTGCGTTGGGGGTGGTCAGGCCCCTTCGACGATCACGATTTCCGAGTTCGAATAAGCCTGCCGCAGCTTTGCCGCTTTCTGATATCCGTCGGAGTGATAGCATTCGAGCGCGCGGGCATAGCTGTCGAATTCAACAACGACATGGCGGGAGCGGATCGTGCCTTCCGGTCCCTCGCATTGGCCTCCGCGCACGAGGAATTTTCCCCCGAAATGTTCCAGAACCGGGGTATCAAGCTTCACGTATTGCGGGTAATTCTCGGGATCGGTGACATCGACATGGACGATCCAGTAACCTTTTGGCATTTCTCTCATTCCTTTGAAGTTTCCGGCGAAGGGCCGTAGTGATGAATCAGATCGAAGAATACGAGGAACGCAAGAAACTTCGGCGCAGCCGGTTCCGCTGGCGCATCGTTGCGTTGCTCGCCGTGCTGGTCGCGGGTGCCATGGTGCTGTCGCAGATACAGCCTGAGCGCGGTCCCCATGTCGCCCGCTTCGACGTGGACGGGGTCATCACGAGCGATTTGGACCGTACAAAGCTGCTACGCGATATGGCCGAAAACGATGCCATCGAGGCGCTGGTCGTGCGAATCAACTCGCCGGGGGGCACGGTCACAGGGTCGGAGGAACTTTACGAGGCGCTGCGCGAAGTGGCAGAGAAGAAGCCGGTCGTCGCGACGATGGGTGATGTGGCCGCTTCGGGTGGCTATATCACGGCTCTGGCCGCCGATCATATCGTGGCGATGAGCAATACGATCACCGGCTCGGTCGGTGTGATTTTTCAGGCCCCGAACGTCCATGAATTGATGGAGAAAGTCGGCGTCCAGATGGTCGAGATCAGGAGCGGCGACCTGAAGGCTGAGCCGACGCCTTTCAAGCCTGTCGATCCCGATATCATAGCGGCAGAGCGGGAGTTGGTGGATGATTCATTCGACTGGTTCCTCGGGTTGGTGCGCGAACGGCGCGGTATCAACGACAATTCGATGGCGGAGATTCGCCGGGGCGGTATCTTTACCGGGCGCATGGCGCTCGACCGGGATCTGATCGACGCGCTGGGCGGGTTGGGCACGGCGCGGAGCTGGCTCGCTGCGGAACGCGATGTCGCGGACGATCTGGATCTCGTCATTTATGAGGTAGTGGAGAAGAGACCGTCGCCGCTCGATTTCTTGTTCGGTGACGGTGCTCTGGGCGGTGTGGAAGACGCTTTCGATGCCCTCGGGGTCGCCGAACGGATGCAGACCGGGTTGTGGGCGATCTATCGCTAGGTGAAAATCCATTGAAAATAGGGGGTTGACGACAAGGCTCCCTCGCAGTGTAGTAAAAATAGTTATTAAGAAACCGGTTGGCGCAAGTCCCATCATGGGACGAGGGGCGTAAGCCGTTCGGGGGGCAAGAATGATAAAGTCGGAACTCATTGCGATACTCGCGGAGGAAAATCCGCATCTCTATCAACGGGATGTGGAGCGGGTCGTCTCGACCGTCTTCGATACGATCACCGATGCACTGGCCGAAGGGAACCGGGTCGAACTGCGCGGTTTCGGGGCATTTTCGGTGAAGTCACGCGATAGTCGGATGGGCCGCAACCCGCGCACGGGCGAGGCTGTTCCAGTGCCCGCTAAGCACGTCCCTTTCTTCAAGACAGGCAAAGAGTTGCGCGAAAGACTTAATGAGGATTATAAGGGAGGCGATTGACCCGGTACGAGGCTGCCGACCATGCGCTTCCTGACGATCCTGATCTCTATTTTCGTGGGCATCCTGCTCTGCGCTGTGTTCCTCGGAAACAGCCATCCGGTGCATGTCAATCTTGAGCCTTTCGTAAGGCGGATCGACCCGGCATTTCCCCCCTATCGGATCATGCCGCTCTGGGTGGTGATGATTTCCTGCGCGGGAATCGGCGTCCTGCTCGGCTATCTGCTCGGGATCAGCAGCAGCTATTCGACGCCCGCTGCGCCCCGTGAAGGAGCGAAGAAAAAATCCGAACATGATTACCTGTTGATCGACGCGCCCGTGGACCGACGCGGCTGATGGCCGAAGCGAAAATCTGCGGGCTGTCGACTGCAGAAAGTGTTGCTGCCTCGGTGGAGGCGGGCGCGCGTTTTCTCGGCTTCAACTTCTATCCTCCTTCACCGCGTGCCGTATCGCCAGCGCAGGCAGCGGCCCTCGCGATCGACGTGCCGCCGGGGGTCGGGAAGGTCGGGTTGTTCGTCGCACCGACGGATGAAGAGATCGACGCGGTGCTCGCAACCGTGCCGCTGGATTTCATACAGATTCACAAGGTTGAAGACCGGCAACGGCTTGTTGCTATCCGGGCGCGGGCCGGGCTGCCGCTGATCGTCGCGCAACCCGTCGAGACGGCGGGCGACGTGGATGCGGGGGTGGCGCTTGCGGGGGTGGCCGACATGCTGCTCTTCGACGCGAAACCGGCGCAGGATGCGGTCTTGCCGGGTGGCAATGGTGTCGCGTTCGATTGGCGGCTTCTCGCGAACCGCCGTATTCCTGTGCCATGGATGCTCGCCGGGGGGCTGACACCAGATAATGTGGCGCAGAGCGTGATGCTGACCGGCACGAAGATTGCCGATGTCTCCTCCGGGGTCGAGAGTGGCCCCGGTGTCAAGGATGCCGATGCGATCCACGCCTTTGTTGCGGCGGCCCGGTAGGCGACAAAGCGGCCTGTGCTGGCGTAACCGGCATCACTCGATCTTTCGCACCGACAGCACCTCGGCCTTGATAGCATCGCCACCCTTGACCCATGCGGTGACGGTGCGCGGAACGCCGTCCACGCCGTCGGTGACGAAGACGCAACCATCGGCATCGGGTTCGAGCGTGACGGTCTTGCCGCCCAACGTCCCCTCGCCCGCCAGCGCGACCCAGTTGCCCAGGGTGTCTACGGCACCCTCGTTCAGGGTGATATCCACTTCCGGTCCGGTGATGAAACCCTTGTCATCCGTGGTGATCGAGACGAATTCGGCCCCATAAGCATTCGGCGCGAGCATGTAGACCATGCTCAGGGTGCTGCCGTTTTCCTTTGCCCTGCGAGCAACCCCTTGAAGACCGGGGCTGAGCAGCAGGAAGGCCTCCTGTATCGTTGGCGCTTCCTGAAGGGCGAGGGCCGCGCGGCCCTCCGGCGTTCCCACACCGTCCGTCACCGCGCCGGTCGTCGTGGTGGTCGGCGTACCCGCATCGGCAAGGGCAGGGGCTGTTGCTGCCCGCTCACCTCCGGCCGTGATACCCGGCCCGTCGGCGCGCAGGGCGGTCGGCGTGGCGGTTTGCGATCCCGTACCCTGCGTCGTCGAGGAGATCGATGCCGTGGCCGGTGCCGATGCAGGGCCGTTCTTTGGCCCAATTGCCATGGTCGGTGAGCGGGCGGAGCTGGCCTCGCCGGGTTGCTTGGCGGTGCCTGCCTCCAGACCCGCCCCCGTTCTGCCGGAGGCATCGCCCATCGCCTTGCCCGTCGCGCCGTCCTTGCCGAATGCCTTGGTCATGGCACCGTCCTTGAACGATTCCGCTTTGGACATCATGCTGTCTACGGTCTTCCCGAGGGTTGCGATGGCGGTCTTTGCGGTTTGGGTCGTCATGGTCATCGCCTTGGTGAAGGCGTTGCGGGTGGAGTCCTGCATTCCCTTCAAAACTTTGCCCGCTTGGGTATCCTTGAAGCTGACGCCCACGCGTTCCGACCCCGGTGCCTTCTTCTTAGAGGTTGCGGCGAGATTGGTGCGGGTATTCGTTTCCGTGGGGGTCTTGCCGGACGAGGACCGCGCCAGCTCGCGCGACATGACCTGCTCGAAGCGCGACTCGGACTGCTGCCCCGCACTTGCTTTCGTGCCGCCATCGATACGCATCGCGAATCCTCCAGCCTCTCGACCGTCGCCAATTATGTCGTATCATAATGGGACTGTGTGCCGCAATATCCCGACTTTTTGTCACCGGGAGGGAGTCGATCACGCGACATCGACGATAAACCCGGCAACATCCGTCATTTGCAAATCCGATTTGAACGCCCCGCGTCTTTGGCACTTGAGTGCGGAAAGTAGATCCCGATCAGGAATGCGCTATGGCCCCGCTCGACGATACGCAAGGCGTCTGGAAATCCGGTCGCGGTAAGGGCCGCAAGACCCCAAAAGGGCGGCAGGTCGATCCGCAGGCCCTGCGCGATATTCGCGCCCTTCTCGATTGTGGCCCCGACGGCGCGGCAGTGCTGCGGCGGGATCTGCTGATCGAATACATGCACCGTATTCAGGATACCTGCGGCCACCTCTCCGCCGCGCATCTGGCCGCACTGGCCGACGAGATGAAGCTGGCGATGGCTGAGGTCTATGAGGTTGCGACCTTCTACGCGCATTTCGATGTGGTGAAGGAGGGCGAGGCCTCGCCACCTGACCTGACGATCCGGGTTTGCGATTCATTGTCCTGTGAACTGGCGGGCGCGCAGGCGTTGAAATCGGCATTGGAAGGCGGGCTCGATCCGGCAAAGGTCCGTGTGCTGCGTGCGCCCTGCATGGGGCGCTGCGATACCGCACCGGTGCTGGAGATCGGGCATAATCATATCGACAACGCGACGCCCGAAAAGGTGGATGCGGCCATCGCGGCGGGGGATACCCACGCGCATATCCCCGAATACGAGGCGTTCGATGCCTATGCCGCCAAGGGCGGATACGCGACTCTGAAATCCCTGCGCGAAGGGGCGAAGACGCCTGATCAGGTGCAGGATGAGCTGCTTGCCTCCGGCCTGCGCGGCATGGGCGGGGCGGGCTTTCCGTCGGGCAAGAAATGGTCCTTCGTGCGCGCCGAGGCGGGGCCGCGATACATGGCCGTGAATGGCGATGAGGGCGAGCCGGGGACGTTCAAGGATCGGTATTTCCTCGAACGTGAGCCGCATACCTTCCTCGAAGGGATGCTGATTGCCGCCTGGGCGGTCGAGGCGGAAATCGTTTTCCTCTACATGCGCGACGAATACCCCGCCGTGCTGCATATCCTAGCCACCGAGATCGCCGCGCTCGAATCGGCGGGGATCGTCAGCGAGGGGTATATCGACCTGCGCCGGGGCGCGGGGGCGTATATCTGCGGCGAAGAATCTGCGATGATCGAGAGCATCGAGGGCAAACGCGGATTACCGCGCCATCGCCCTCCCTATGTCGCGCAGGTCGGCGTGTTCGACCGCCCTACGCTGGTGCATAATATCGAGACTCTGCACTGGGTTTGCCGCATTGCCCGCGAGGGGGCGGATTGCTTCGGCGAGCATGGCACCAACGAGCGCAAGGGATTGCGGTCCTATTCGGTGTCAGGCCGGGTTAAGGAACCGGGGGTGAAGATTTTGCCCGCTGGGTCCACGATTATGGACCTCATCGCCGCCTCGGGGGGCATGATGGACGGCCATGAATTCTACGCTTATCAACCCGGTGGTCCGTCCTCCGGTCTGTTGCCCGCGACGATGAACGATATCCCGCTCGATTTCGACACGCTCCAGCCGCATGGCTCTTTCATCGGATCGGCGGCGGTGGTCGTGCTGGGGCATCAGGACAAGGCGCGCGATGCGGCGCTGAACATGCTGCGGTTCTTCGAGGATGAAAGCTGTGGCCAGTGTACCCCTTGCCGGGTCGGCTGCGAGAAAGCCGTCAAACTGATGGAGCGGGATGCGTGGGATACCACGCTCCTCACCGACCTGTGCGAAACCATGGTCGATGCGTCGATCTGCGGGCTGGGGCAGGCCGCGCCGAACCCGATCCTGCTGACGATCAAGCATTTCTCGGACGAGATTTGAGCTGTGCTTACGCCTTGCTCACCTTTACCGCCGTGCCCACGGCCAGCATCTCTGATGCCCCGCGCATGACCATCGAGGTCGAAAACCGCAGGCCTACGATGGCATCGGCACCGAGGGTCTCGGCGTCCTCGACCATGCGCGCGACGGCCTGTTCTCGCGCGCCCGCGATCATCGAGGTGTACCCCCCGACCTCGCCGCCGACGAGAGTTTGCAGGCTGGCCACGATATCGGTGCCCACATGCTTGGTCCGCACGACATTGCCGCGCACGACGCCCAGGGCTTCGGTGATCTCGGAACCTGGAATGGTTTCGGTGGTGACGATGAGCATGGGTCTACCTCTCGATTCTGTCGAAGGGATCGTCTTTACCCAGACGCCCGATGATGAGCCGCGCCAGTATGTAGACGCCGACGCAGAAGAAAAAGCCGACCAGCAACCCTGCGAGCGGGCTGGCGACCAATGTCCCGATGACGCCGAAAAACGCCATCAGCAGCCAGAGCACACCCGCGACAATGGCGGCGATCAGAGCGAGTTTGTCGAGTTTCATGGTCGTCACACCTTGCTCGTTTCAGGTTTCCCAATCCTCAACGCGCAACCCCTCCACCCGCATGAATTCCCGCGTGTTCCGCGTCACCAGCGTCAGGTCACGAGCCAGCGCCTGTCCGGCGATGAGCATATCGTAGGGACCGATGGGCATACCTTTGCGCTTCAGGTCGGCGCGGATAAGGGCCGCAATCCGCCCGTCTTCCGAATTGAAATCGAGAACGGGGAAGCGAAGTCGCTCGATATCGGCGATGTTCGCATTCACCTGCGTGCTGTTGTAGGCCCCAAACCAGAGTTCGTGCAGCACTATCGCAGGCAAGACGACCTCGCCTGCCGAATACCGGGCAAGACGTTCCAAGACCGCTACGTTCCGTTTCTGGATCGCGACGATCACGTTCGTATCGAGCGCGATCTTCATTCGTCGAGATTGAAATCCGGGCGTTCATACGCTTCCGGTCCCGGTCGGTCCTTGAGAATACTCTCTACCATGTCGTCACTGAAACCCTGCAAGTCGTCAATCCATGCCCAGTCGTTTTCCTTGGGCGGCGCGGGCTTGAGGTATACACGATCACCGTCCTTCCAGATTTCCACCTTGTTCGTGTCGAAGCGATACCCGTCCGGCAAGCGCACGGCCTGTCCGTCTCCGTCCTCGAAGACCGTCGCGGTTTCCGCCACCGCCCGATCCTTTCTCACGTCATCCATGCGCGCCTCCATCGAGAGCTTCGCAACTATTCTACGCCTCGCATCGCCCTCGGGCAATGCCATGACAGGAGCCTGACCTATGGCCGACGGAAGCACCCTGCCGACGATCACCTTCACCCTCGATGGCGAGGAAGTGAAAGCCGCGACCGGAGAGAGCATCTGGGAGGTGGCCAAGCGCACGGGGACGGCGATCCCGCATCTGTGCCATGCGGATGAGCCGGGCTATCGCTCGGACGGCAACTGCCGCGCCTGCATGGTCGAGATCGAGGGGGAGCGGGTGCTGGCTGCGTCCTGCATCCGCCAGCCGCGCGACGGGATGGTGGTCACGACCGATTCTGCCCGTGCCGAGAAGGCGCGCAAAGGGGTCATGGAAATGCTGCTGGCGGATCAGCCCGCCCGCGAGGAAGCCCATGATGCGGCCTCGCATTTCTGGAACATGGCCGATCTCTGCGAGGTCTCCGACAGCCGCTACCCGGCCATCGAGGCCAAGCGCATTCCGCTGCTCGACAATTCCCACGTCGCGATGAACGTCAATCTTGACGCCTGCATCCACTGCAATCTCTGCGTCCGGGCTTGCCGCGAAGTGCAGGTCAATGACGTGATCGGCATGGCGGGGCGGGGCCATGATGCGAAGATCGTGTTCGACTTCGACGATCCGATGGGCGCATCCTCCTGCGTGGCTTGCGGCGAATGCGTGCAGGCTTGCCCCACGGGCGCGTTGACCCCGGCGACCATCGCGGACACGAAGAACTCGGAAGCCATCGATCGCGAAGTGAACTCCGTCTGTCCCTATTGCGGCGTCGGGTGCCAACTCACTTTCAAGATCAAGGACGAGAAGATCAAGTTCGTGGACGGCGCGAACGGCCCCGCAAACCAGCAGCGTCTCTGCGTCAAAGGCCGGTTCGGGTTCGACTATGTCGATCACCCCCATCGCCTCACGAAACCCCTCATCCGCCGCGAAGATGCCCCGGCAAAAGGTCTGAACGTCGATCCTTCGAACCCGCTCACCCATTTCCGCGAGGCAACCTGGGACGAGGCGCTGGATTTCGCGGCCAAGGGTCTGCTCAAGGTGCGTGAGGACTATCCCGGTGCATCGACAGCGGGCTTTGGCTCGGCCAAGTGCTCCAACGAGGAAGCGTATCTGTTCCAGAAGCTGATCCGCGAAGCCTTCGGCCACAACAATGTCGATCACTGCACCCGCCTCTGCCATGCGTCCTCGGTCGCGGCGCTCATGGAGAATGTCGGCTCCGGCGCGGTGACGGCGACCTTCAACGAGATCGAGAATGCGGACGTGGCCATTGCCATCGGCTGTAACCCCGACGGCAACCATCCTGTCGCGTCGAGCTTCTTCAAGCAGTTCGCCGAGCGTGGTGGCACACTCATCACCATGGACCCCCGCGCCAACCGCCTATTCCGTCATGCGAAATACGGCCTTCAGTTCAAGCCTGGCTCGGATGTCGCGCTTCTCAACTCGATCATGAACGTGATCGTCGAGGAGGGCATGGTGGACCGTCAATACGTCGCGGCCTTCACCGAGAATTTCGACGCGCTGGCCGCGCATCTGCCCGCCTACACCCCCGAGGCGATGGAGCCGCTGACCGGAATCGATCCACAAACCGTGCGCGAGGTCGCGCGGGCATTCGCCGGGGCCAAGGCGGCGATGATCTTCTGGGGCATGGGTATCAGTCAGCACACCCACGGCACCGACAATTCCCGCTGTCTGATCTCGCTCGCGCTGATGTGCGGACAGGTGGGCCGCCCCGGCACGGGGCTTCATCCACTGCGTGGCCAGAATAACGTGCAGGGCGCGTCAGATGCGGGGTTGATCCCCATGTTCCTGCCCGATTACCAGAGTGTGAAGGATGAAGGCGTCCGTGCGCGGTTCGAAAAGGCCTGGGGTTTTGAGGCCGATGCCGCCCCCGGCCTGACGGTCGTGGAGATCATGGATGCCATCCATGCGGGGTCGATCCGGGGCATGTATGTCTTGGGTGAAAACCCGGCCATGTCCGACCCCGATGTCGATCACGCCCGCGATGCCCTCGCCGCGCTCGATCATCTCGTCGTGCAGGATATCTTCCTTACCGAGACGGCGAACTATGCCGATGTGATCCTCCCCGCTGCCGCATGGCCCGAGAAGAATGGCACTGTCACCAATACCAACCGTCAGGTGCAGATGGGCCGAAAGGCGCTTGATGCTCCCGGCGAAGCGCGCGAGGACTGGGCCATCACCGTCGATCTGGCCAAACGCCTCGGTCTGGACTGGACGTATGAGCATCCGCGTGACGTGTTCGCGGAAATGAAGATCGTGATGAACTCCCTCGACAATATCTCCTGGGACCGGCTGGAGCGTGAGAATGTCGTTACCTATCCGTCGCTCAGCGAGGAAGACCCCGGACAGCCGGTCGTGTTCGGGGACGGTTTCCCCCGTGTAGAGGGCCGCGCCCGCTTTGCTCCGGCGCATTACCAGCCCCCGGCGGAGGAGCCGGATGTGGACTACCCGATCGTCCTGACGACGGGGCGTCTGCTGGAGCATTGGCACACCGGGTCCATGACGCGCCGGGCGGACGTGCTCGATGCTCTGGAGCCGGAAGCGACCGTCTCCGTCCATCCGCTGACACTGGAGGGGCTCGGCGCAAAGGCGGGCGACATGCTGACGGTCGAAACCCGCCGGGGCCGCATCGATTTGATGGGCCGTGCCGATACCGCCGTCGCGGAAGGCATGATCTTCATCCCCTTCGCCTTCGTGGAGGCCGCAGCGAACATCCTGACCAATCCGCAGCTCGACCCCTTCGGCAAGATCCCCGAGTTCAAGTTCTGCGCGGCGCGGTTGTCGAAGTCGAAAGACGCGGTGATCGCGGCGGAGTAATCAGGCGAGGACGATACGCTGCGGCGTGACCTTCGGAATGCGCCGCAATTCGCCTTCAACTTCCATGTTCAGCTTGACGACCGTTACATGCCACCCGAGCGAGCCTAATCGGGCCAGATCATCCGCCGTGAGCCTCGCTCGAACGGCCTCCTTCAGATCGCCGAAGGCAAACCCCTCGGTACCCGCGCGTCCGACCGCTTCGAGGATTGCGGCGTGGAGGAGGTCGTATTTCCAGCGCGGAATATTCGTGATCCCATCGCGCCCCTTCGCGGGGGTCCGACAGGCGATCTTCTCTTCCTTCATCCCGTCTCCTTTCCATTCGAAGACCACATTCTACATCAGGGCCATGCGCATCCTGATCGCCATTGCCTCACTCTTCCTCGCCACCCCCGCTGCCGCATGGCAGGAGGGGGCCGGGTATCTGGAGCTTGCCGACCGGCTTGACCGGCCCGAGGACGGGTATTGTCTCGACGTGGCGGGGTCGGGGGACTGGGT
>CALHLW010000143.1 GCA_938034615.1 uncultured Neomegalonema sp.
GAACGCTTCACCGCCTTCGCGAAGGAGCAGGGCGTCCACCCGGTCTCGCTGGCCGTGGCATGGGCCGCCGCAAACCCCGACGTCACCTGCCCCCTCATCGGCGCGCGCGCGCTGGAGCAACTCCAGCCTTCTCTCGACTCGGTGCAGATCGACATGCCCCCCGACCTCCACGCCGAAATCGCCGCGCTCTCCCGCACCCCGCCCCCCGCAACCGACCGGTTGGAGGAACAGGGATGAACCGCCGCGAGGCGCTCCTCACCGCCGCCGCCCTCGCCACCCTCCCGCGCGTGGCCCTTGCCGCCCCTGCACGCATCCTGAAACCGCAGCCTGGCAAGGCCCGCCTCGCCCCCATCGAGCGCCCCGAAACCGCGATCTGGGGCTATGACGGCCTCGTCCCCGGTCCCGAAATCCGGGTAGGGCAGGGCGAAGAGGTCCGCGCCACCCTCGCCAACGGCCTCGACCAGCCCACCACGATCCACTGGCACGGCATCCGCATCGACAACGCCATGGATGGCGTCGCGGCCCTGACCCAAGACCCCGTAAAACCCGGCAAAACCTTCGACTACGCCTTCACCGTCCCCGACGCGGGCAGCTACTGGTATCACCCCCATAACCGCACATGGGAGCAGATGGCGCGCGGTCTCTACGGCCCCCTCATCGTGGAGGAGGCCGAGCCGCCCGCCTATGACCGCGACCTCATCCTAATGCTCGACGACTGGCGGCTGACCGAGGACGCCGCCATCGACGAAGCCAGCTTCGGCTCCCTGCGCGACTGGTCCCATGCGGGCCGCCTTGGCAACTGGCCCACCATGAACGGCGCGCCCCAGCCCGACTACCCGGTCAAGCGCAACGAACGCCTGCGTTTGCGCCTCTACAACGTCTGCAATGCCAGCGTCCTCGTCCTGCGCCTCGACGGCATGACCGCGCAGGTCGTCGCCCATGACGGGATGCCCAGCGCCCCCGCCCCGCTCGACGGCACCATCACCCTCGCCCCCGCCCAGCGCATCGACCTGATCGCGGATGTCACCGGGGACGAACCCGCGCTCTGGCTTGCGGGGCGTGAAAACTTCCGCACCTGCGGCTTTCCGGTAAAGGGCAAGGCTCGCCGTAAACCCCTCACCGACACCACCGCGTTCCCCCCTAATCCCCTGCCCGAAACCCTCGATATGAGCGACCCCCTGCGCACCACGCTCACCGTCGGCGGCGGCGCGATGGGTGGGCTGGAGGAGGCCCGCATCGGCGGCTTCGGCGCGGCCTATCGGGGCGAGGAGCCGGTGGAGGGCGTTCTGCCACTCCGCACCCTGGCGCAAGAGCATGATCTCGTCTGGGCGCTCAACGCCGTGGCCGGAATGCCTGCCGATCCCCTTTTCAGCGCTGAACTTGGCCGAACGGTCGTCGTCAAACTCGTCAACGAGGGCCGCTGGCCCCACGCCATGCATGTCCACGGCCATCATTTCCGCGAGACGAAACCCGGCTCCCCGTGGCGCGACACCATCCTTCTCGGCCCTCGCGAGACGAAGGAAATCGTTTTCCCCGCCGATAATCCGGGCCGTTGGATGCTCCATTGTCACATGCTCGAGCATCAGGCAGGCGGCATGGGAACGTGGTTCGAGGTGGCCTGACCTCCGAATTCCTCGACGGACCTTAAATCAATCCCTACCTTCACGGCGATAGAATGAATTCTGAAAAGAATTTCATCGTTGGAGCGGTCATTTAATGCGCAAGGTTCTCGTCACCGGCACCGCCGGGTTCATCGGCTTTCATCTTTCGATGCTGCTGCTGAAAGAAGGCTTCGCGGTCGTCGGCTATGACGGGATGACCGACTACTATGATGTGCGCCTGAAAGAACGGCGGCATCAGATGCTGGCCCAGAACGAGCATTTCTCGGCCACCATCGGGATGCTGGAAGATTTCGACAAGCTGCGCGAGCTGGCCCTGCGCGAGAAGCCCGATGTGATCGTCCATCTCGCGGCCCAGGCCGGCGTGCGCTACAGCTTGGAGAACCCCCGCGCCTATATCGAATCCAACGTCATCGGCACCTTCAACGTGATGGAATGTGCCCGTGAGCTGGGGGTCGATCACCTGCTGATGGCGTCCACCTCCTCGGCCTATGGCGCGAATACCGAGATGCCCTTCGACGAGAACCAGAAGGCCGATACGCAACTGACCATCTATGCTGCCACCAAGAAGGCCAATGAGGCGATGGGCCATTCCTACGCTCATCTGTGGACCCTGCCGACGACTATGTTCCGCTTCTTCACGGTCTACGGTCCCTATGGGCGGCCCGATATGGCGCTGTTCAAGTTCACCAAAGGGATCATCGAAGGCACGCCTATCGACATCTACAATCATGGCGATATGTACCGCGACTTCACTTATGTCGAGGATCTGGTGCGGGGCATCCGCCTGCTGATCGATGCAGCGCCCGCCGCGCCGGAAGCAGAGGCCGATCCGGTCGAAGGAGATAATCTTAGCCCCGTAGCCCCGTTCCGTGTCGTCAATATCGGCAATTCCGACAAGGTGCGGCTGATGGATTTTGTCGAGGCTATCGAGCAGGAAATCGGCAAGCCCGCTATCCGTAACTATATGCCGATGCAGGCTGGCGACGTGCCCGCCACCTGGGCCAACGCCGACCTTCTGCGAAACCTGACCGGTTACCGACCGCAGACCGATATCCGTGAGGGTGTGAAACGCTTCGTTGCATGGTATCGCGACCATTATAATGTGTGAGCAGGGTGCCGATGCTGAAGCTTGATGACGTCAGGATCGCGATCATCGGCCTCGGCTATGTCGGGCTGCCGCTGGCGGTCGAATTCGGCAAGTCGCGCCCGACCGTCGGGTTCGATATCAACGTGCACCGGATCGACGCACTGAAATCGGGGCAGGATTCCACGCTGGAGGTCGAGGCGGACGAACTCGCCGAAGCCGGGTTTCTCTCCTTTACGATCGATCTCAACGATATCGCGTCCTGCAACGTCTATATCGTGACAGTCCCCACACCGATCGACAGACATAAGCAACCTGATCTGACGGCCCTCCTGAAGGCATCTGAGACGGTCGGCAAGGTGATCTCGCCGGGCGATATCGTGATCTATGAAAGCACGGTCTATCCGGGGGCGACCGAAGACGACTGCATTCCGGTGGTCGAGCGGGTCTCGGGATTGGCGATGAACCGCGATTTCCACGCCGGGTACAGCCCCGAGCGCATCAATCCCGGCGACAAGACCCACCGCCTGCCGATGATCAAGAAGGTCACCTCCGGCTCGACCCCCGAGGCCGCCGCCCTGATCGACGCACTCTATGGCTCGATCATCACGGCAGGCACGCATCTGGCCCCCTCCATCCGCGTGGCCGAGGCTGCGAAAGTCATCGAGAACATCCAGCGAGACGTGAATATCGCGCTCATCAACGAGTTGGCGATGATCTTCAACCGCTTCGGCATCGACACGCTCGACGTGCTGGAGGCGGCGGGGACGAAGTGGAACTTCCTGCCCTTTCGACCGGGCCTCGTCGGCGGTCATTGCATCGGGGTCGACCCCTACTACCTGACCCACAAGGCGCAGGAAGCGGACTACTACCCGGAAGTCGTGCTGGCTGGACGGCGCATCAATGACGGGATGGGTGAGTACATCGTCACGCGGCTGGTGCGCGAGATGATCCATCGGGACATGGTGGTCAAGGGCGCGAAGGTGCTGGTTATGGGGCTGACCTTCAAGGAGAATTGTCCTGACCTGCGTAATACACGGGTCGTCGATGTTCTGAGTGCGTTGGAAGAATACGGCGTCGAGACGCAGGTCTGCGACCCATGGGCAGACCCCGCATTGGCCCGCGAGGAATATGGTCTCGACATCGTCGAGCCGAAGCCGGGAACCTACGACGCCGTGATCGTCGCCGTGGGGCATCGCGAGTTCCGGGCCATGTCGCTCGACACGATCAAGGCGCTGTGCCGGGGCACCACTCCGCTCGTCTACGACATCAAGTCGGTCTTCGAGCGTTCGGAGAATGTGGTGCGGCTATAGGCTGATCACATCATGCGCCCCAAGTGATCGGGGCCGCCAAGCAGCACCGTGCATCACAACCCTCGCAAGACTGTCTTCACTGTTTGCAGTGCCATCGCGGCCTGCTGCGTGCGCCGGGCGGCTTCTAAGCAGATATTGGGTTGGTGGATACCTCTTGCACATTCCACGGCCTTCATCGCATCGGCCCGTTCCGCATGGACCTGGCGCTTGAAGCCGTTGAATGCTCCCGTCCTCTGCGCGTCCTTCAGGGCATTATCCACCTGTGCACAGGTTACGCCCTCACCGCGCAGGGCTTCGCCAAGTTCCCGTGGATGGGGCGAGCTTTGACACAGTTTCCAGATCACATCGGTATGGACGACCGGGAACAGACGGATGATCGCGCGGTACTGCTCCTCAATGCTGTCATAGATTCTGGCCACGGCATTGGGCGACCAGAACTCATAGCTGGCGAGGAAGGTATGCGGCTCGACCGAGATGCCCGGATAGGGTTCGGGGGCGTATCCCGGTGGAGGCGCAGGCAGTTCAAGGCCCTGCCGCAAGAAAGCGAAGACGACGTCGCCGCTGCCATCCTGAGGTGTCCATGTAATCCCGAGACCAAGTCCTTTCGGTATGATCTTCGCGCTGCCCCGCTTGCCGCGAAAGATCAGGTCCGTCACGATCGAGCCGCCCTGCCGGGTTCCATTGATCGCCTGTCCGCTGCCATCGGCGGCGGAGATGCGCCCGGTCGCGCCGCTGCCGCTGTCCTGTAACTGGATCGTCAGCCCCTGAGCCTCGTCCAGCCCGTAATAGGTGCCGCCCATCCGCTCCTGTGCGGAAGCAAATACCGTGAGCATCAGGACCATGGCCCCGGCCCCGGTGAAAATTCTAAAAAGCGAACGCCAATAACGCGCGAACTGTCCCATGCATCTTGTCTCCGTATGCGCCGGGTTGCCCTTGTGGTACAGGGTTGTCCGGATTTCAAGCGTTCCGCTGGCTTTCATGTGCGGTATGGGCACAGCGGACGATTTCCTTGTGGCGATACTATGGTATTGAAGGTGGACGGATCATGGATTGGGACAAGCTGCGGATATTTCATGCCGTCGCTGAACAGGGCAGCATCACCCACGCGGGCGAGATGCTCCATCTCAGCCAGTCGGCGGTCAGTCGCCAGATCCACGCGCTCGAACAGACGGTGGGTGCGCCGTTGTTCCACCGTCACCCGCGTGGCCTGCTGCTGACCTCCGAAGGGGAGATCCTCTTCGAGACCACTGCCCAAATCAGCCGGCGTCTCAATGCGGCGACCGGCGAAATACGGGGCGTCAAGGAAGGGGTCTACGGAGGCCTGCGCGTGACCTGCACGGTCGAATTCGGTCTGCTATGGCTGATTCCGCGCTTGCCAAAACTGTTGGCGCAGCATCCGGGCCTCGCCGTCGATCTCAACATGACGGAGCAGGTGCTCGACCTGCCGATGCGTGCGGCGGATGTCGCGATCCGTCAGCGTCAACCAAGTCAGGCTGATGTGATTGCACGGCCGCTCCGGTCGTCTCCCGTCGGCCTCTATGCCTCGCAGAAATATCTGGATCGGGTCGGTGTGCCGAGCACCCGTGCCGATCTGGAACAACACGTTCTCATCCGATACAGCCCCCAGGCCCCCCAGCCCGTCGAGCATCTCGACTGGCTTTTCGTTGAAGAAAAGGGGGAACCGGCTCTGCGCGCGCGGATCGTCGTGAATTCGCACATGGGGATCGTCGAGGCCGTGCGCCACGATGCGGGGATCGGCATCTTGCCCGACTACCTTGCGCATGGCGGCTGTTTTGTCCGTGTGCTTCCTGAAATCGAGGGGCCGTCGATCCCGCTCTTTTTCGTGTACGCTTCTGAAATGCGCCAATCCAAGCGGGTTTCAGTGCTTAAGAATTTCATTGAGAGCGAACTGAAGTCCAAAAGTTAATTTAATATCTAACTTTTATTCATGGTTAATATTAACCATTGGTCAATTTATGTATTTCGTAAGCTCGAATATTATATTGAATACGTAATTATATGTGGTCACTACTTCTTTAGTAGAGGCCTGCGTGTTGGCGGAAGTTGGCCCATGCCTTGCAAAACGCCATAGCCACACACTCTGACTGACCAACTATTGAAGAGGCGACCATGTTCGATTGGAAAATCACGACGTCGCGTGCAGCGCTCGGGGTCGCCGTTACGGCGGCATCGCTTGCTACCACGCTCAACGCAACTGCAGCTCCCATCAATTCTCAGGACGATGCGGCGCTCTTCAAGCTGCGCTATGCTGCTAAGGCGGCGACCGGCCTGAAGACAGCCCGCAACCCGCTCGACAGCGCGATGATGCCGCTGACCGATGCATCGGCCACGAACGAGTACACGCTCGAGCAGGTCGATCTCGGCGGTCAGTACGGCACAACGTCGGTCACCGGCTCTGTCGGTCCCGCCATGGACGCACCGCATCTCGGGCTGGACCCGATGGCGCGTGCGACTGTCTCTCAGCCTGCAGCATCGTCCTATGGTGTGGTCGAGACCGTTCCTATTCAGGGTAGCGGCTACGGTATGGGCGATGCCGATCTCGGCATGGTCGACATGAACGCTGGCTACGGCACGACGCAGTACCAGCCGTCTGAAATCGGTGGTCAGTATGTCGTCGACAACGGCGTGATCGCTGAGTCCGGCTATTCGGATCGCGGCTATGGCGGCGAAACCGGCTACGGCGTTTCGACCACCGAAAGCTATGCCTACGGTGCGCCGAACCAGAACGTGACGGTTGGCGATACGTTCATCTCGAACGAAACCTTCGTCGCGGAAGCCTACAATCCCGGTGCCCTGACGGTCGGCAGCTCCGCCATCGGTGACTGTGGCTATGCCGACACGATCGTCGACACCGTGCCGATTGAGCCTTACCTCGGCCCGATCGAGGTCTTCGAGCAGCCGCAGATCGTAGAGACGATCGTTCAGCAGCCGCAGATCATCGAGCGTGAGACCGTCGTTCAGACTGCGCCGCAGACCGTGGTGTGCCCGAACGTCCCGGTCGCGCAGCCGTCGAACACCTACGTCAACATCACCCCGGCTCCGCAGGCGGCAGCTCCTGTGTTCGCCGCCGCTCCCCAGCAGACGCAGATCGCTCCGGCGGCTCCCGCGTTCTTCGGTTTCAGCGGCTTCGGCGGCTTCGGTGGTGGGTCGTCCTCCAGCCAGACGGTCATCGTCGAGCAGGGTGACGCGGCCGACGTGTTTAACGACAATCGCATCTTCGACAACCGTATCTTCGACAACAGCGTCGGTGACAACAGTGTCGGGGATAACAGCAGCATCGTGGACAATCGCATCTTCGACGAGCGTGTCTTCAACGAGGACAACCGCACGACGAACAACGACAATCGGACCACGAACAACACGACCAACAACGTCGACAAGCGCGTCACGAACAACGACAACCGCGTGACGAAAAACGATAACCGGACCACCAATAACGATAACCGGACCACCAACAACACGACGAACAACGATAACCGCACGACCAACAACACGAACAACGACAATCGTGTCACCAACAACATCGACAAGAGCCGCACGAAGAATGTCACCAACAACAACGGTGGCGGAGCGAGCGGTGGCGACGTCAATGTCGACGTGACCGTCAATGGCGGTAGCAGCAGCACGTCCTCCTCCTCTTCGGGCGGCACCTCTTCGACCTCCAGCAGCTCGTCTTCGTCGGGTGGTAACAACGGCTCGTCCTCGTCCACCTCGGGCGGTAATGCCTCGTCGAGCAGCACGTCCAGCTCCTCCTCGGGTGGCAATGCCTCTTCGTCGAGCAGCTCTACGTCGTCCTCTTCTTCGGGCGGCAACAACGGATCGTCGTCCTCCTCTTCGGGCGGCAACAACGGCTCGTCTTCGTCCTCTTCGGGCGGAAACAATGGTTCGTCGTCTTCCTCGAGCGGTGCTTCCAGCTCCTCTTCGGGCGGAAACAATGGTTCGTCGTCTTCCTCGAGCGGTGCTTCCAGCTCCTCTTCGGGCGGTAACAACGGTTCGTCGTCTTCCTCGAGCGGTGCTTC
>CALHLW010000144.1 GCA_938034615.1 uncultured Neomegalonema sp.
ATGGTCTTTCAGGGCTTCTCGTAGCAGACGGACAGCCCGCTCGCGTACCTCAGCCGAATACCGTTTCGATGTCTTCTTCTTTGCTTCCATGACTCCATCCTCTCAAGAAGTGGAGCCTCCGGCAAACCCGGCGCGGTTCAGGTGTAAAATTTCATGGCGATTTTTCTGATGACAACTCGTTAGTTCTTACTGAAACGGACTACTTTGAGAGGTTGGAACTTGAATCACCACTTGATCTCAAACTCCGGTCAGATGTTCTCGGTCGAACAATCTTGTTCGTTGGTTACAGCCTGAAGGACCTAAATCTTCGCCTGCTGTTATACAAGCTTAAGCGGACTTGGGACGGTACTGCCTACGCCAACAAGAGACCACGGTCATTTATTTTCTTGATAAGACCCGACGTAGTTCAAGAGGGAGTGTTGGAAAGCCGTGGGATCTCGCCGATCGTCTCCGATGCACTTGATCTTGATGAGGCAGTCCCAGAGTTCTTTGGACGACTTCTGGACATAGTTCGTAAGGCGGGATGAACTATGGTGTCATTCCAGCAAGGGTTGCATTTTTTGGTACTGATCGCCACGAGCTTTGCGCCGAAGCCAAATCGCAAATCGATCGTTCCTAGCGCATTTCTATCATTGTGCAGTGCTATGACGGGCAGCGTTTGGCCAGACCTTACCCTTTTCCGTGGCACACTCGAACGGTAAGAATGCGCTCATTGCGGAAGGGTGCAGTGCAAAACCTGTGTTTTCGAACTACCCCGCTACCCGGCATCCTCATTTCAAGGCGGAGCGAAGCGCCGGGACACGAATAAGGGCTGCCCGCATCCATCTCAGTTCGATGTCCTGCGCACGGCATTCGCACACTTGTCGATACCGCCCCCCCATGGTTAACAGAACCGGTATGAACGTTGCGAAAGGACGACCCATGCCGCTCATCGCTCTCATCACCGGTGCCAGTCAGGGAATCGGCCTGGCAACCGCCCGCGCCTACGCCAGAGCGGGCCATGTCGCCGTCATGGCCGCGCGGAACGCCGACAAGCTGAACGCGGCAGCGCAGGAGATCGGCGGCGAGGCCGTCCCGACCGACGTATCCGACCCTGCATCGGTCGCCGCCCTCTTCGATACGATCCGCGAGCGCCACGGGCGCATCGACGTCGTCTTCAACAACGCCGGATCGAACATTCCGCCTCAGGATGTGGGCGATATGTCCTTCGAGGACTGGCGCAAGGTCGTCGGGGTCAATCTCGATGGGGCCTTCCTGATCGCCAGCGGGGCTGTGAAAATGATGAAGACCCAATCCCCGCAAGGGGGCCGCATCATCAACAACGGCTCGATCTCTGCCCACACCCCCCGTCCCGGCTCCGCGGCCTATACGGCCTCGAAACACGCGATCACCGGCCTGACCAAGACCATCGCCCTCGACGGTCGCCTCTTCTCCATTGCCTGTGGTCAAATCGATATCGGCAATGCCACCTCCGATATGACCGCCCGTATGGCCAAGGGCGTGCCGCAGGCCGACGGCTCCAACAAGACCGAGCCGACGATGGATGTCGAACACGTCGCTCAAGCGGTCCTGCGAATGGGCGAGTTGCCCCTCGACGTAAACATCCTGACCCAGACGATCATGGCAACCGAAATGCCCTTTGTGGGCAGGGGGTAACGCCATGAAAATCGCCTTCGTCGGACTCGGCGCGATGGGTGGCCCGATGGCCGCCGCACTTGTGAACGCGGGCCATGAGGTCGCGGGATTCGATCTTTCCGAAGACTCGCTCGCCCGTCTGGAAACGGCGGGGGGCAGTCGCGCACCCAGCGTCTCTGCCGCCTGTAACGGGGCCGATGCCCTCGTCCTGATGGTCGTCAACGCGATGCAGGCGCAAAGCGTCCTCGTCGATGGCGGAGGCCTCGACGCCCTGCCTGAGGGGGCGCTCGTTCTTTCTTCCGTCACCATGCCGCCCGAAGAAGCCGTGCGGATCGGAGCCGACGTTACCAAGTCAGGCCGTCACTTCCTCGATGCGCCGGTTTCCGGCGGCGCGGTCGGCGCGCAGAACGCCGCCCTGACCTTCATGGCCTCGGGATCGGACGCGGCCTTTGCGGCTGCGCGCCCCCTGATGGAAGCGATGGGCCAGCACGTCTTCGAATGCGGCGATGCCCCCGGTGCCGGATCGACCATGAAAATGGTTCATCAGCTTGCAGCAGGCTGCAACCTCGCGGTCGCGGCAGAGGTGATGAGCTTCGGCACCCATCTCGGGCTGGACCCCCAGCGCGTTCTAGACGTGCTGAACGTCTCGGCCGGCGGATCATGGATGATCGGCAACCGGGGTCCACGCATGATGACCGAAGGACAGGAAGCCACCTCGGCAGTCGATATCTTCGTGAAGGATCTCGGGATCGTACTGGATTCCGCGCGCCAGAACCGCTTTCCGGTCCCGGTTTCGGCGGCGGCTCTTCAAGTCTTTCTCGGCACGTCCGGCGCAGGATTCGGATCACTCGACGACAGCCAAGCGACCCGATTCTATGAAGCGATGGGTGGCAAGCGGGTCAGGCGCGAAAGCTAACGCCTGCTCGTCTCGCCCACCACGAGCCGGGGATCGAGAACGATCCGGCTCGTTTTCTTCTCCGGGTCTTGCAGTCGGCCCAGTATCGTCTCTGCACCGAGCTGCCCCAAGGTATCGATGTCCTCGCAAACCATCGTCATGCGCGGCGATGTCGCCTCGGCGATCCGTTCCGAGCCGATACCCACCAGTCCAACGTCTCGGCCCGGCTGAAGGCCAGCCTCCTTCACGAGGCCGCACGTTACGCTGGCGACGGAATTGCCACTGCAAACGATGCCATGTGGCGCAGGATCGCGTGCCAAGGCGCTCTTCAACGCCTCGACCGCCTCCAGTCGACGCGTTGACGACGGTATCCAGCAATCCTCGCTCCATTCCAGTCCGGCCGCTTCGAGCGCCGCCCGAAAACCTGCGACGCGGGCCAGTGAAATGCTGTTCCCCTCCTGACCGCCCACCATACACAGACGATCATACCCGGCCTCGATCAAATGACGCGCCGCCATCTCTCCCGCCATACGCTCATCCATGCCGACCAGATCGGCACTCTCGTCTCCCTCGACATGGCGGCCCATGTAAAGAACCGGCATCCCGTGCTGCCCGACGCGCTCCATCACCGACAAAGGCGTTCCCGGCGGTGGCGCGACCAGCAGCGCATCCGCACCATAGGTCGCCAGTGTCGAGATGAACCGGTCCAACTTGTCGATATCCTCTTCGTGATTGTTGACGAGGATCACGGTTCCGGTATCTGCGAAAGCCCGTTCGATCGAAACGAGCAATTCACCGTAGTAACTGTGGGCGACAGTATGGAAACTCACGCCCACGATGTTACTGCGCCCCGTCCGTAAGGACGCTGCCGCCAGATTGCGCACATAACCCGTCTCGCGCATCGCCTGTTGCACGAGGTCACGGGTCGATTTGGCAACGACCGGATTGTCTCGCAAAGCGAGGGACACGGTCGCCGCCGAGAGGCCCAGTTTGTCAGCGATCTGCTTTTGAGTGGGCCGAGACTTCATGGTTTTCATCATATGAAGCGTTTAGGGTTATTCGCCCCGCCCCGCTATGTCCTAGTACACAATCTTTCCAGAAAGCATCAAATTGTCGCAGAAATCGCGGACGCACTCTTCTGTTAAATTTATTTTATTCTTATAAAATTTACAGAATGCGGCAAAACTTAAACTGGTTTAAGCTATCGTGTCGAAGATGTGGCGATTGTGTTTACTTCGTGCAGGGAAGTCGTCCTGCTCCGAATCACATTCCGCTACGTCATGTAGCATGATCAGACCTCATCGCCCTGCTTGACTTTCCGGCTCCATCCCTTGAAATCCGCACCATGGGACAAAACGACAGCACCACCTGGCACGCTACGACCATCATCGCCGTCCGCAAGGGGGATACCGTCGCCATCGCGGGCGATGGGCAGGTCTCCATCGGCCCGACGATCATGAAGGGCAACGCCCGCAAGGTCCGCCGCCTCACCGTCGGGGGCCACACCATTATCTCCGGCTTCGCGGGGGCGACCGCCGATGCCTTCACCCTCTTCGAACGGCTGGAGACGAAGCTGGAGGCGCATCCGGGTCAATTGATGCGCGCCGCCGTCGAGCTGGCAAAGGATTGGCGCACCGACCGCTATCTGCGGCGGCTTGAGGCCATGCTCATTGTCGCCGATGCGGATATCACCCTCGTCCTCACCGGCATGGGTGACGTGTTGGAGCCGGAGCATGGCGTCACTGCCATCGGATCGGGCGGCAATTACGCCCTTGCCGCCGCCCGCGCACTCGCCGACACCGATGCCAGCGCCGAGCAGATCGCCCGCAAGGCTCTCGCCATCGCCGCCGAAATCTGCGTCTACACCAACACCTCCGTCGTCCTCGAAACCATCCCCGAAAAGGATGCAGAATGAAGACCCTGTGCTTCATAGGCACGACGATCACCTGCGGCGCTCGCGACCGCGATTCCCTCGGCTGGCCCGGTCGCCTGACCCGGCAATTGCTGCGTGAGGGCCATTCGGTCCATCACTACAATCTCGGCATCCCCGGCGAGACCCTGCCTGTCCTCTCCAAACGCGCCGAGCGCGAAGCGCGGCCCCGGCTGGAAGGTGTCGAAGACGCCCTGATCTTCCTCGAACCCGGCCATGCCGATCTCGCGCTCCTGAAAGACAGCCGTCGCCGCACCGATGCCACCACATTCGAGGCGCATCTGACCATGACCATGGAGGTGCTCGACGGCATGGCTCCGGTCGTCCTCATCGGCCCCTCCCCGGTCGCCGAGCGGGAAGACATGCTCCCCTGCCCCGTCACCGGCGAGATGATCCGCTACAGCAATGTGCCTATCGCCGCCGTCTCGCGCAGGCTGGCCGCCATCGCAGACGAGCGTGGCATCCTCTATCTCGACCTGTACGGGGAAATGAGCAAGGGCACTGCCTTCACCGCAGCCATCGAAGACGACCCTTACGGCATCGACCCCGGCTCCGGCGGACACAAGCTGATCGCGGAATACGCCCACACGATGCTCGCTCCCCTGATGATCGACGAGGACGCGGTGAGCGGCAACGCCCATGGCTGATCGCGACGACCTCGACACCTCCATCGCCGAGGGCATCATCACCCCCGAGCAAGCCGCCGCCATCCGCCGCAAACGCGCCGAAACCGACGAGCCGTTCAAGCTGGTCGGCAATTTCGGCGATGTGTTCCTCTGCATCGGCCTGCTGTTCGTCTATTGGGCGCAGGGCGCGTTCATGCTCGTCGCCGATGTCCCGATCCTGTGGGTCCATGCGGGGTTTGCGATCCTCTTCTGGCTGATCGCGGAGTTCTTCGTCTTCAGCGCACGCCGCAAATTCCCGGCAGTCGTCGCCATCGCCCTCTTCGCCCTCTCGGTCCACAAGATAGCAACGCTCTATCTCGGCGATATATCGCTCACCGGACTGGCACTTGCGCAGATGACAGGGACGGAATCCGGCATCCGCGTCATCGAACATCTGGCGGTGATAACTGGAGCGCTCCTTCTCGCCCTCCTACGCTTTCGCCAACCGATCATCGTCCTCGGTCTCGGCCTCTGCGCCACCCTCCTCGCCTTTGCGTTCGCACGCCTCTACATGGCCGAAGCCCCCGCACGGATGGTTCTCGCGGCCTGCGGAGTTGCCTTTCTCCTGCTCGGCTTCCTGCTGGACATGAAGGACAAGGCGCGCACGGGCATCTGGCACGAATGGGCGCTGTGGCTTTTCGTCCTCGGTTCACCGCTGACGGTTCACCCGATCTTTCTCGGCCTGATCGGCGAGCAACTCGCCGCCACCCGCACGGGCAGTTTCACCGAATTCATCCAGCTCGATCTCGAAGGACTGATCTGGGCGGTCACCGCTCTGGCCGCCGGGTTTTCCCTGCTCGGCCTGCTGCTCGACCGACGCAGTCTGGTCGCCTCGACCTTGCTCTATCTCTCCGCGATCCTGACATACGCCACGTTCCGCAGCGGTCTGGGCTTCTCGACCGCCGCCGCCGTCGTGCCGCTGACCATCGGCATCCTCGTGATCCTGTTGGGCGTCGGCTGGGACCACGCCCGCGCCGCCCTCCTCCGCATCATCCCCTTCCGTCGCGCGTTTCGTCCGGCACATTTCGACAGGTAGGAGCTTGAAGTGACGGGATGGATGGCGAAACGGACCGCACGCCGCCAACCGAACGCGCCCTCCCGTCGCAGCGCATCCACGCTGATCTCACACTCGGCGGTATCACAACACCTTCCCCGGATTCATGATACCCTGCGGATCGAGGGCCTGCTTGATCGCGTGCATCAGGCGCAGCTTTTCGGGGTTGGTGTGTTTGGCGAGGCTGCCGCGCTTTTCGGTCCCGATACCATGTTCAGCCGAGAAGGCAGACCCATTCGCTTTCAGCCCACCATAGACGGCATCCGCGATTACCGCCTGATGCGCTTCTGCTACCGGCTGGCCGTTGCCGATCGTGTAGTGCAGGTTCCCGTCGGCGAGATGGCCCATGACCCAGATGCCCATATCGGGGTCGAGCGCCTTCAGCCGCGCTTCGATCCCACGGACGGTCTCGTCGATACGCCCCAGTGGAACCGAGATATCGTACCACCGGCAATTCGGCACGACCCGGTCCACGATAAAGCTCTCCTCGCGAATACGCCAGAAAGCCGCGCGTTCGCGCTCGTTCCGCGCCATGATGGCATCGCGGATCGCCTCGTGAACGAACAGCGGCTCCAGCGCATTCTCGTCGCCATTCAGTTCAAGCAACAGATAAGCGGGCGCGTCGGCGAAATCGAAAACCTGCGATAATCCGATCTCGGCAGCGACCGTGTGGGCGTAATTGCGCCACATGATCTCGGCTTGCAACACCTCCAGCCCCGGTAGCATCATGGCGCTTCGCGTGATCGCCAGTGCGGCCTTTGCATCATCGACAGCAATCATCAGCGTCGTGTTCGAAGCGGTCATCGGTTTCAGGCTCAGGACGGCGCGGGTGATGATGCCGAGCGTCCCTTCGGCCCCGCAGAACAGATGCTTGAGGTCATACCCCTCATTGCATTTGGGTACCTCGGTCATATCATTCAGGATCGCGCCGGTGGCGGTCACGACCTCCAGCCCCAGCAACCGCGCGCGCATCGACCCGTTGCGAAACGCCTCCATCCCCCCCGCATTGGTCGCGATCATGCCGCCTATCGTTGCGCTCCCCCGCGCACCGATATCGATGCCGACGCTCAGGCCATGCCGGTTCGCCACCTCTTCCACCGATTGCAGGGTCGCCCCGGCCTCCACGATCACCGTCGCCGCAGCGGCGTCCAAGGCTTCAATCCGGTTCATGCGCCGCAATCCGACGATAAGGTTCTCGGGTTTCGAGGCAGCGCCGCCCGACAGGCCGGTCAACCCGCCCTGCGGCACGATGGGAATATCATGACGCGCGCAAAGCCCCACAACCGCTGCAACCTCCGCCGTATTGCCCGGATAAACAGCCAGATCGGCACTGAGGTTATCAGGATGAAACCCCGGATCGCGGCCCCCGAGCAATCCGGCATCATGGACATTTCCATCGCCGATGACGGAGACGAGATCGGCGTGAAGGGCGCGGGAGACAGTATTCATCGCCTCAATATGCGGGTTTAATCAGGCGATATCCAGCGCGGGAATGCCATCGCGGGAATGATTGACTCTATCATGGCCTCTCAGGGCAACGGCCCCTATATTCCGCCACACCAGACCCAAGAAGGAATACGGATGTCCGCGCTCACCCCCGCCGAGATCGTCGCCGAACTCGACCGCTTCATCATCGGCCAGAAGGACGCCAAGCGTGCCGTCGCCGTGGCGCTGCGCAATCGTTGGCGCCGGATGCAACTGCCCGACGATATCCGCGACGAAGTCCTGCCCAAGAACATCCTGATGATCGGCCCCACCGGCGTTGGCAAGACCGAGATTTCGCGGCGTCTGGCCAAGCTGGTCGAAGCCCCCTTCACCAAGGTCGAGGCCACGAAATTCACCGAGGTCGGCTATGTGGGCCGCGACGTGGAGCAGATCATCCGCGATCTTGTGGAAGCGGCGATCATCCTCACCCGCGAAAAACGCCGCGAAGACGTCAAAGCCAAGGCCCATGAAGCCGCCGAGGAGCGCGTGCTCGATGCCCTTGTCGGCGAATCCGCCACCACCGCCACCCGCGAAGCCTTCCGCCAACGCCTCCGCGACGGGGTACTGGACGACAAGGAAATCGAGGTCGAGGTCGCCGATACCTCCAACCCCATGGGCATGATGGATATTCCGGGCCAGCCGGGGGCCTCCATGGGCATGATGGACCTCGGCGAAATGCTCGGCAAGGCCATGGGCGGACGCACCAAGAAGCGCACCGTGAAGGTCAAGGATTCCCACGATCTGCTGATCGCCGAGGAGGCAGACAAGATGCTCGATACCGAGAGCGTCACGAAGGATGCCATCCACGCCGTCGAGCAGGACGGCATCGTCTTCATCGACGAGATCGACAAGATCGCCGCCCGCCGCGATACCGGGGGCGCGGATGTCAGCCGCGAGGGCGTGCAGCGCGACCTTCTCCCCCTGATCGAGGGCGCGACGGTTTCCACCAAGCACGGCCCCGTCCAGACCGACCACATCCTCTTCATCGCGTCGGGCGCGTTCCACGTCTCCAAACCCTCCGACCTGTTGCCGGAATTGCAGGGCCGCCTCCCGATCCGCGTCGAACTGCGCGCCCTGACCAAGGATGATTTCCGCCAGATCCTCACCGAGCCCGACAATTCCCTCATCCGCCAATACGTCGCGCTGATGGGGGCCGAGGGCGTCACACTCGACTTCACTGAAGACGGCATTGAGGCCGTCGCCGCGTTGTCCGCCCAGATCAACTCATCGGTCGAGAATATCGGCGCGCGCCGTTTGCACACCGTCCTCGAACGGGTGCTCGACGACCTGTCCTTCGTCGCCTCCGACCGCAGCGGCGAGACCCAGGTGATCGACGGAAAATACGTCGAGGAACGCATCGGAGACATGGCCCGCGACGTGGATTTGAGCCGTTACGTCCTGTAGGAAACAGCATCGGTGCAATATGCTTGCCTATGCAAACATATTGCACTATATCGTGCACATGACAGATACACACAGCACGAACGCTCTCCGGTTGCTTCAGGCCGCAGACGTGTTCAAGGCCGAGCTATCGGGCGAGTTCTCCTCGGTGCACGGCCTCTCCGTAAACGAATTCATGCTCATGCTGCATCTCGACACGGCACCGATGCACCGGCTCGCGCGGGTGGAACTGGCCAAGCGGATGCACGTAAATGCCTCCACGATCACCCGCATGGTCGCGCCGATGGAAAAGATCGGCCTGCTCGACCGTCAGACGCATGAGCGCGATGCCCGCCTGTCCTTCGTCGTCCTGACGAAAACCGGCCGCACGCGGTTGTCGGAGGCGCGCGATACCTTCACCAAACGGGCGGAGAAAGTCTTCGATGATCGCTGGGACAAAGCCGAACTGGACCAACTTTCTGCCATGCTCCACCGGCTGACGGCGGGCAGCACGACGACCCTGACCTGATGCCTCCCGGTCAGAAACCGCAGGTAGCCACAGTCCGTTCGGTCATGAGGGCCGGAAGATATTCCTCGGGCAAATAAAGACCGAAAAACCCGAAATCAGACCGCGCCAGCAACCCGTTCTCAACCAGATAGGTCACACCGCGCAGAATCCGGGGGCTGATCGTATCGGTTCCCGGATCGGTCGGCAGCGCGAGGGTCTCTCCTGAAGCCTCGGCTACCGCCTGCATTCCGGCAAGCTGACGCTGAGCCATACGACTGCTCATCAATGCCCGGCGTGTCGCCACGACGGCAAGCACGTTCTGGCGGCGATCTCTGTATTGGATCAGCTGCTCGATCAGGCGTTGGCGCTCTGACAGGTTGCAGAACCGCTGCGCCTGTGTCCTCATCGCACAATCGAGATAATCCGTCGCCTTGTCGAAGGCCCGCATCGCCGATCCTCCCGGCATCACGAGCGTTGGAACCTCTTCGGGCAAGCACTTGCTTGCGACATGGCGCATGACGTCACTGTTCTCCATCGCGGCGCGCGTGAGGATCCGGCTGAAATCCATGGACAGGCTCAACGCGGCATCACCGGCATTCTCCTCGGTCGCTCCCGTACTGAACGCGGCCTCGGCCATTTGTACGGGATTGTAGCGCACCTCCGCACCGGCATGGGTAATCGGCACACTTGCATAGATGACCCAACTGACAACCAGCGCGACGACCCCGGCAATCATGCGAAAGGCGAACACATCGACGTTTCTACTCGTGTCGTCATCCTCGGTTTCGTAGCGGGATTTTTCATAGATTTCGCGAAGGCTTTGCTTCTCGTAACCGTCATCGCTGTCTGACATGATCTGGGCTTCTCCTGATCGCCGGGGGCTGTCGGTCTTGCCTGTAACCACAGGGATGCGCGCGCAAAGCCGGGTAGATATGAATCGGTTACCCGTATAGGACGTGTGCCTTAAAAAGCCGTATGCGGCACAATCTTGTCATGCTGTCGTCACGACTGATCGCCAAATTCGCGAAAATCATTTGTCCAAGAGGTCATCATGTTCCGCTCCGCCCTTCTCGCCGCCACCCTCGCGCTTGCACCAGTCACCGCTGCCGTCGCGGATGATGACAAGGGCCGCATCTCGATCATCGGCACGGCCTCCATTGACGCCAAGCCCGATCTCGCGACGGTCAATGCAGGGGTCGAAAGTACCGGCCCAACCGCCCGCGATGCCCTGACCGCGAACAGCAAGCGGATGACCGCCGTGTTCGACGCGATCAAGGGCCTCAAGATCGAGGACCGCGATGTAAGCACCTCGAACTTCAACATCTCGCAGAATTGGCGGCATGGGCCGGAAGGCTCGAAACCCGACGGCTATCGCGTCTCGAACCAAGTGACGCTGCGCCTGCGCGATGTCTCACGCGTCGGCGAAGTGCTCGACGCCCTCACCAGCGCGGGGGTCAATCAGGCCGGAAACATCCAGTTCGAGGTCGAGAACGCCGACACCCTGCTCGACGAAGCCCGCAGCGAAGCTGTTGGCAAAGCCCGCAAACGCGCCGAACTCTACGCCGCCGCTGCCGGTGTGACCTTGGGCAAGGTGATGAACATTTCCGAAGGCGGGTTCAATCCCCGCCCAAGCCATCAATACGCCGCCATGGAATCCCGCATGGCCAGCGCCCCGCCCATCGCCCCCGGCGAACAGAAACTCAGCGTTTCCGTCACCGTGACATGGGCACTGGTGGAATAATCAGGCTATGCCTGTAGCTGCGCTCGGAAGAACGCGACATTCGTGCAGAGGCCGGGCAACAACCACTGAAACAGGCGGGTGACTTCTAATATCTCTCCCGGCGGTGCCGAAGTGGCGGCATCGCGCAAGTCTTTCACTGTCGCGCCAAACGGATTTGGCAACGCCATCGCCTCCTCCACGAATCGATGGTGCAGCCGTGCGACCATCGCCTCGTATTCCGGTGTCTGGACATGCGGTGCCAACGCCCCCCACATCTCGGCAAAACAGGAGGGCCAGCGCCCGAGCGCCCGGTAATCCGTATTCACGAAGGGCAGGCCAAGCCGATCCCGAATATCGGCATAGATCGCCCGTAGTGGTGCATCCGCATGATGGTCCTCCATCAGCACGAATGGTACGTCCACATCCGGTGCGTGACGCCCCGTAAAAAGCGTCCCCGGCGCGGGGGCCGGAACCCGATCCGCCTCCAGCGCCAGCCGCGAGAGCGTGACGATCAATGTGTAGGGAAAATTCCCGTGGGAGAAGACTTCCACGGCCTCCCGTATTCCCTGAACCTCACGCGGCGCATAGCCGAGCGCGGCCAACCGGTCGCCCATCGGCGGCGGCAACAACGCCGCCACCTCCGCCTCAATCTCCACCCGCAGCCGCGCACAGGCCGCCACCGCCTCGCCCGTTTCCATCATAGGGCCAACCGCGCGCCACAGTGTTTCATAGTAGGTCTCATATGATGACAGCGCCATCGTGATGACGCCCATCCACGGCACCTGAAGCGTCGCCTTCGTTTGCGCATAAAGCTCCGCCCGCCGCCCCGTAACCAGATATTCCGGCACAGGATCAATGGGCGGGATCGGGTCCGGTTTCAGGCGCGGCAGTATCATGTCAGATGCTTCGCCGCGTACCGGATCACCTCTTCCGTTTGCGCCAGATCATCATCGGTGATCGCCAGCGACGGGTAGACCTTGCCGATCGGCTTGAAGATGCCCTTCTCCCGCAGCAGCGCGTTGAACCGGATATTCCGCGCCATATCGGCGGCGTGAATATCGCGATAATTCCGCACGTGGCGATCCGTGAAGACTACATCGAACAGCACCGGATCGCCCACGATCCGATGCGCGATCCCGGCTTCGTCAAGCGCGCCCCGGAACATCCCCATCACACTCTCGCCCACATGAGTCAGCCGTGCATACGCCCCCGGACGGCGCAGGATTTCCATCGTCTTCAGCCCCGCCACGGCGGCCACCGGATTGCCGCTGAGCGTTCCAAGCTGCATCAGGAACCCCTCGGCCCCGACCTTCGCCTTGTCGAAATGCGCGAGGATATCCGCCCGCCCTGCAATCGCCGCCAGCGGAAACCCGCCCCCGACGATCTTGCCCAGCGTGCACAGATCGGGCGTCACCCCATACCGCTCCTGCGCGCCTCCATAGGCGAGGCGATAGCCCGTCACGATCTCATCGAAGATCAGTACGATCCCGGCCTTGTCACATTCCTCGCGCAGCCCTTCGAGGAAACCCGGCTCCGGCGGGATCAGCCGCTGCAAAGGCTCGACGATGATGCCCGCGATCTCGTGGCCATGCTCGGCGATCAGCGACCGCGCGAACTCCAGATCGTTGAAGGGCGCGATCAGCATTTCGGCCCGCACACTTTCGGGGATGCCCGCCGAATCCGGCACGGCCTGCGGAAAATTGGCCAGCTTCGCGGGGGCCAGACTCATCTGCGCCTCGGCGCACATGCCGTGATACCCGCCCTCGAATTTCATGATCCGCTCGCGGCCCGTGAACGCCCGCGCGAGGCGCATCGCGTACATATCCGCCTCGCCGCCCGAGGCCGTGTACCGCACCTGCTCGCCACACGCGACCGAGTCCACGATAGCCTCCGCCAGCTCAATCCCCCGCGCGTTGGAGGCAAAGAAGGTCAGCCCCTTCCCGATCTGCTCCGCCACCGCATCCAGCACTTCCGGGTGCCCGTGCCCGACCAGCATCGGGCCGGACCCGATTAGATAGTCGATATATTCGTTGCCGTCCTCGTCCCAGACCCGGCTGCCCTTGCCCTCGCGGATGACGATGTTCGGATCGAAATTGCCGAAGCCGCCCCCCGGCAACACAGCCTTTGCACGGTCGATCCAATCGGCTTGAGAGATGGTGGCAGGGGCGTCCATGGCGAACCTCGGGTGCGGTCAACGGTCGCCCGAGTGTTCGCGCCCCAGTCGTCGCCGGTCAAGGATTACCGGCGCGCAGCCTCGATAGCGGGCCTGATCTTCTCGTCCAATTCGCCGGGATTGATCGGCCCGACATGCTTGTAAAGGATCGTCCCGTCCGCATCGAGAACGAAGGTCTCCGGCAGGCCCGCGACCCCATAGGTGATCCCCGTGCGCCCGTTCTCGTCCACGCCCACCGCCTCGAACGGATTGCCGAGCCACGTCAGGAATTTCTTCGCGTTCTCGTCATCATCCTTGTAGTTGATGCCGACGACCCGCACGCCTTCGCTCGCCAGCTTCACGAGTTCCGGATGCTCGACCCGGCACGGCGCACACCACGACGCCCAGAAATTCACCACGACCGGGCCGTCGCCCTTCAAATCCTCATTAGATACCGTCTCGCTCTCGTTCAGCAGTTTCGGCAAAGCGAAATCCGGGGCCGGTTTCTCGATGAAGGTCGAGCGCAGCATATCCTTGTCGCCGCGCCACAGCAGCCCCCAGGCCATGACGCCGGCCAACAGCACAAAGACCGCAACGGGAATAAACGCTCTCATTGCCTGTCCCCCGCTTTTGCCCTTCGCCGCGCTCCGTCGAGGTTGTCCAACTCCCGCCGCACCCGACGCGCCTTGCTGACGCTCAGGACGACCAGCCCGATCAGCACCAGCGCCGTAATCCCGTAACACCACCAGATATAGGGCGCGTATTTGTCGTAGTCGGGGATCATGGCCAAACGCTCCTGCCCCGGCCTTGATCCGGGGCCTGTCCGAGCGGAGAGAGACCCCGCATCGAGTGCGGGGCAGGAGTGAAAAGCACCCTCATTCTACCACCGCCGCTTGCCGGATCGCCTGTATCCGCCGCATCCGTATTTCGCTGCGCACCCGGATCAGCCAGACGGTCAGGAAATAGAGGTAGAACGCCGCGATCATGATCAGCAGCGGAATCTTGAATTCGTTCGACAGCTTTTCCTCGGTCGCGATGGTGCCGATGGTCATGCTCGACGATTGGTGCAGCGTATCCCACAGGTCCACCGAGTATTTCGCCAGCACCGCAAAGACGCTGCCGACCAGACAGAAATACGCCGTGGCCGTTTCCGCCTTGGTGAAATCGTCGAAGGCATCCCACAGCGCCATGTAGCCGATATAGAAGAAGAACAGGATCAACTCAGAGGTCAGCCGCGCATCCCACACCCACCACGCGCCCCACATCGGCTTGCCCCAGATCGCCCCGGTAACAAGCGCGAGCAGCGTGAAGGCGGCCCCGATGGGCGCGGCGGCCTTTGCCGACAGGCTCGCCACCGGATGCCGCCAGATGAGCGCGAAGATCGAGCACAGGCACATGATGAGGTAGACGATGATCGACAGGGCGGCGGCGGGCACATGCACGAACATGATCCGCCCCGCATCCCCTTGCTTGAAGTCGGACGGCACGACATAGAGGGCCTGATACAGCCCCCACACCGCCAGCACCGCCGCCGCAACGGCAACGACCGGCAGCACGACGCCGGAGACGCGCATGAACTTGTTCGGATTGGCAAAGCTCCACATACGCTATCCGTTACCGCGATTGAAGAGGGGCGGCAAGCGACGGGATGTCACTCATTCGTGGGAGAGCGTCGCCGGGAAAAATGGTAGCACAACGATCCAGCTATCGCGCCTGAAATCAACAACGGAATGCCTGCCATCAACCACCCAACGAATAGAATGAGAAGAAGGCTCTCCATCATCATTTCCAACTTCATAGGAGTACCTTCCAGCATCGGAATAGTAACGGACAGAAAAATCGAAAAAGGCAAATGCGAGATCAATGCAACCAAGGAGCCGATTACCATTGCTCTGATCGTGGAAGCGTAGCGAAAAGAGGACAGGATATACCGCCCGCAGAGTGACGCTACGAGCAATCCACATATCGTGAGAAGCACCAGATCATCGCGGTGATAGACACGTTTCACAGTCGGATCGCTGTTGAGATTCATTGCGAACCAGACCAACGGATAGACGATGCCGACTAGAATGCCGAAAACCAGTGTGGCCACCCATGGCTTTATCCGTACCCACATCACCGTATCGCCAGTCTCAATCCCGCCGCCGCCACGAACGGCGCAAGCGGCAGCGCGGCCAGTGTGATCGCGCCGGACAGCATCAGGTAGGGCGCGGCGGGCAGGTTCATGGCGCTCGCGTTCACGGCCAGCGCGCCGAGGATCAGCGTCGGCACGTAGAGCGGCAGTACCAGCACCGCCGTCAATACCCCGCCCCGCCGCATCCCCGCCGTCAGCGCAGCCCCGATGGCTCCGATCACGCTGAGCGCGGGCGTCCCCAGCGCCAGCGAGGCGATCATCGCGGGATACGCTCCCTCGGGCAATCCCAGCGTCAGCGCCATCACCGGCGCGGCCAGCAGCAGCGGCAATCCGGTCGTCAGCCAATGCGCGATGCACTTGCCCAGCACCACCAGCTCCAGCGGCAAGGGGGCCAGCGCCAGCACATCCATCGACCCGTCCTCCACATCCGCCTGAAACAACCGATCCAGCGTCAGCAGACAGGCGAGCAACGCCGCAATCCACAGCATCCCCGGCGCAATCCGCGCCAGCAACTCCGGCACCGGCCCGACGCCAAAAGGCACCAGCGTCGCCGCAATCACGAAGAACGCCACGCCTAATGCGCCGCCTCCGCCGGTACGGAAGGCGATGGCCAGATCGCGGCGGATGATGGCGAGGAACGGTTTCATGAAATATCCCCGCCCCGTTCTTGAGTCGGGGCGGGTATTGGCTCAACCATCACCACGCCTCCCCCTCCAACACCGCATCATCGCGGCTCCCCACAGTCACGCCCTCCTCCGGCGCAAACGTGGCGGGGTCCAATTTCGCCGCCCCTTCGATCCCCAGATCGATATGGGTCGCGGCGACCACCATTCCGCCGCCCGCGCAGTGATCCCTCGCCATCTGTGCCACCCGCGCAGCACTGCGCGCATCCAGCGACACCGTCGGTTCATCCAGCAACCACAGGGGCCGCTCCACCAGCGCCAACCGCGCCAGCCCCAGCCGTCGTTTCTGTCCCGCCGACAGCACCCGCACCGGCTGATCCGCCAAAAACGCGAGATCGAGCGCCTTCAGCGCCCCCTCGATCCGCCCCCGCGATGCGCCGTAGAGGTCCGCTTGAAATGCCAGCGTCTCCCACGCCGTAAAGGCAGGCTTCAGCGCGTCCAGATGTCCGGTATGCAGCACCCGGTCCACGAAATCCCCGCGATCCCGTCGCAGCGACACGCCGCCCAACCGCACCTCGCCCTCTTCCACCGGCAACAGCCCGGCGAGTATCCTCAACAGCGTCGATTTCCCCGCCCCGTTGGCCCCCGCAAGGATCAGCGCCCCACCCTCCGGCACGGCGAACCCCAGCCCGGTAAAGACCGTCCGGTATCCGCGCGTGACGCGCAGATTTTCGGCGATCAGAGGCATTGAACGCCCACAACGCACAGGCCCGCGAACAGCGAGAAGACGCTCAATGCGATTGCGGGCGATACCCTCATGTCTTCGAATCCTGATGGTCGGGTTCGCAACCGTAAGCGTTCCGCACGTCCCTGTCAGTTCGGAAAAACGCCTACCGTCATCGACGGCGTTGCCTCCAAGACCAGACCGCGCCCGCAATCCCGCCGATGATCGCCTCGGGCAAGATCGCGAAGACCCACCCTATGAGCAGGACAGCAGAGAACCCCTGCACAAAATCCTCCATCGCATAGCCGAGCAGCAGGACGCTTGACCCGACATACAGTGCCGAGAACGGGATATGCGAAAGAACCCCGATTACCGCACCACTCGCAAAGCCTCTCGCCCACGTGTCGAACCGCAGCACCGGCCACAGCAGGAATGTCGTTCCACACGCCGCGACAAAAGCCATGCCGCCTATCACCGTGAACGTCTCGAAGACCTCCGGGGCCGACCTGTGAGACAACCCCGCAACGAACTCCCTCATCACTGCATAGACGAGCGCCGCGCACAGCGCCCCCACCGCTCCGAAATAGATTGCGCCCATTCTTCTCCTCATCGCCCGATCCTCTAACGTCACGGGTAGCACGAACACGAGGGTGACGCGCGCGTCTTGTCACGCTACGCTGCCTGCAATGCCGCGCCGAAGGAGCCTCCGCCGTGAAACTCATCTCCACCATCTCCCCCCGCTCCGACGAGTATCGCGCCAACGAGGCTGCGCAGCAGACACAGCTCGACGTCGTCCAGACCGCCGCCCAAACTGCCCTTGCAGGCGGCGGCGAGAAGAACCGCGCGCGGCATAAGGAACGCGGCAAGATCCTCCCCCGAGAGCGTATCGCCCAGCTTCTCGACCCCGGTTCACCTTTTCTCGAAATCGGCCTCTTCGCCGCCCATGGCGTCTACGAAGCCGATGCCCCTGCCGCCGGAGCCATCGCGGGGGTTGGCCGCATCATGGGCCGCGAATGTATGATCGTCGCGAACGATGCCACCGTGAAGGGCGGCGCATATTTCCCTCTGACCGTCAAGAAGCACCTGCGCGCGCAGGAAATCGCCGAGGAAAACCGCCTTCCCTGCCTCTACCTCGTGGACAGCGGCGGTGCGAACCTGCCGCATCAGGATCAGGTTTTTCCCGACCGCGATCATTTCGGGCGCATCTTCTACAATCAGGCCCGCATGTCCGCCAAGGGCATCGCGCAGATCGCCGTCGTCATGGGTTCCTGCACGGCAGGCGGTGCCTACGTCCCCGCCATGTCTGACGAAACGATCATCGTCCGTGAGCAAGGCACGATCTTCCTCGCCGGACCGCCCCTCGTGAAGATGGCCACAGGCGAGGAAGTCACGGCGGAAGACCTTGGTGGCGGCGACACGCATACTCGCCTCTCAGGCGTCGCCGATCACCTGGCCGAAGACGATACCCACGCTCTTGCATTGGCCCGTCGCATCGTCGGAAACTTGGGCGCACCAACCCACGCACAGGTGAACCGCAAACTCCCAGAAGACCCGGCCCATGACCCGGCAGAGATGCTCGGTGTCGTCCCGGCGGACCTTCGCACCCCCTACGATATCCATGAGGTCATCGCCCGCACGGTGGACGGCTCCCACTTCGATGCCTTCAAGGCGCGCTACGGCACGACCCTCGTCTGCGGTTTCGCGCATATCCACGGTTTGCCCTGTGGGATCATCGCCAATAACGGCGTCCTCTTCTCCGAATCCGCCGAGAAAGGCGCGCATTTCGTGGAGCTGTGCAGCCAGCGGAAAATCCCCCTCGTCTTCCTCCAGAACATCACCGGCTTCATGGTGGGCCGCAAATACGAGGCAGGCGGCATCGCCAAGGACGGCGCGAAACTCGTCACCGCTGTCGCCACCTCAGCCGTCCCAAAGATCACCGTGATCGTGGGGGGCAGCTTCGGCGCGGGCAATTACGGCATGTGTGGCCGCGCCTACCAGCCGCGCTTCCTGTGGACATGGCCCAACTCCCGCATTTCCGTCATGGGCGGCGAGCAGGCGGCGGGCGTGCTGGCGCAGGTCAAACGCGGCGGGTTCGAAAACGCCGGGGAAGAAGCCGCCTTCAAACAACCCATCCTCGACAAGTTCGAGGAACAATCCCACCCCCTCTACGCCAGCGCACGCCTCTGGGATGACGGCATCATCGACCCCCGCGACACCCGTGACGTGCTGGGCCTGTCGCTGGCCGCAACGCTGAACGCACCGATAGACGACACGCGCTTCGGCGTGTTCCGGATGTGAGCAAGGGATAGCAGGCCATTCTGGTCGATATCTTCGAAAAGAAAATCGAAGTCGAAAATCTTCCCGCTAACTGCACGCCCATAACAGCGGCTTGCAATCAAAAGCCATGGAGCAGCATATCGAGCGCCGCAGTGATTTCATCACGATGCACCGATAAATCCGCTACCGGCTCCTTCAATAAGGACGCCGATATTGCGGACAGGGTTTGCGTGATGGCAACAACCCGCTTTCCACCGATGGTAAACACCGGGTTCAGCCTTCATATCGATGGCGGTGCCTGATCGATTGCAACCAATGGAATGACGACGCGCGTATCAACGATATCGATCAGATCGGTCTGTACATCCAGCAAGAGGTCACTGTTTGAAGTGGCATAGACGCTCAAATACGCCATCAGAACCGGCGATACCGTTCGAGTGGCAGGCCGTTTTTGGCAATCCAGTCGTTATAAGATTCCAGTGCCGCGCGGTTCTCGCGTTTCCATTCCTCACCGCGCGCTTTGCTCACGGCATCCACGAGGCCATCTTGGGCAGCTTGAGCAACATCGATACCCAGACGCCGGACTTCAGCGACGAATTCGGGGTCGAGCGCGAGGGTCGGGGCATCATCGGGCATCGCTTCCTCCATATCGGTGCTTCAGGGTGCGTCTCGCCATCTGGCCTGTCAACATTCCGGGTGTCGCTTTCGGACGCGACAGGTGCAGACAAACAGTCTAACCCGAAACCATGACAGCCTCCAACTTCCCCACCGATCCTGCGCGCATCGTTTCCGGCCTTTCGATCATGGCGGTTGCCATGCTCGTCGTGCCGATCATCGATGCCATCGCCAAGATCATGTCGGCAGAGATGTCGCCGATCCAGATTTCGTGGTCCCGCTTCGTCATCACGCTCGTCGTCCTCGCCCCGGTCATCGTCCTGCGGGGCGGGTGGAGCGCCCTGCGCCCCCCGCAATTCGGCCTGCATATGCTGCGCGGC
>CALHLW010000145.1 GCA_938034615.1 uncultured Neomegalonema sp.
GGGACGTGTTGATTTCCGCATAGCGCAGGAAGATCAGGTACAGTCTGCGCAATAACACGGGCGTGTCAGCCTTTAGTGAAGACGGGGCACGCGGATGTTATCTGCGAAAGCATATCCTGTCCATGGTCAGGGCGACGTCGCACAGGGCGAACTTTCTTCTCGTTCATCAGGCTCGTCATGGAGGGTTACACCCTTCGGCAAGCCCGTAATGCTTGCGAAAAAGCAGGTCGGATGGGAACCGGAATTCCTCGACCCCGCCCTCGGCTCACCATCGTGGTAGCCTCAATTCGGTACCGGCTCATTTGGTGATTCAGAATTACCGCAATCCGTTGTATGAAGCCGAAAATCCGGCGAAAAATTCGGATTCTGTCTTGCAATAGGTCGTCGCCGGTCTGTCGTATTGAGTAAAATGGAGTAAAATATAGTGGCTGTTTTTCCAGTGATCCTGTGCGGTGGATCGGGCACGCGCCTCTGGCCCACATCCAGGGCTGATCGACCCAAACAATTCGTTTCCATCGTACCCGGCCAAGCATCGCTGTTCACACAGACATTGGAGCGGGTCGCCTCCGTTCCGGGCGTGGAGCGTACTTTGATCGTCACGGGCGCGCGCATGGCCGATGGGGCGCTGGCCCAACTCGGTGATTTTGACGGCGATATCCTGCTCGAACCCGAGGGGCGGGATTCCGCAGCCGCGATGGCCGCCGCTGCCGTCCATGCGCGGAATCTTGATCCGGATGCCGTTTGCGTCTTTGTCGCTTCCGATCACCATATTCCCGATGTCGAGCGGTTTCGTGCCCTGATTTCCCAGGCGGTAGAAGCGGCGCGGGAAGGGCAGATCGTTCTCTTCGGCATACGCCCGAGCCATGCGGAAACAGCGTATGGCTATATCCGCCCTACCGATTCCGCCGCACCGATCTCGGCTGTACACAGCTTCACGGAAAAGCCCGATGCCACCCGTGCCGAAGAATTCGTCCGGGACGGGTATCTCTGGAACAGCGGTAACTTCATCAGCGGTGCCGATACCCTGCTCGAAGAAATCGACCGGTTCGCCCCGGATGTCGGCAAGGCGGCGCGCGATGCCGTGCGCGACGGCACGAGAGACGGCAGGGTGCTGCGGTTGGGTGAGGTCTTCCGACAGGCGCCCAAGGTCTCGATCGATTATGCTGTGATGGAGCCGACGGCCCGCGCCGCTGTCATTACCGCCGATCTGGAATGGTCCGATCTCGGGGCCTGGGATTCAGTCGCCCGTCTCCTGCCCGCTGATGACGCGGGTAACCGCGCACAGGGCCCGGCGATCTTTTCGGAGTCCCGCGATTGCTATATTCGCGCTACACCCAGCCTTCCCGTGGCGGTGCATGGTATATCCGGCCTGGCTATCGTAGCCGAAGCCGATGGTATCCTCGTCTGTCCGCTTGAACATGCCCAGGCCGTCAAGCAACTCGGCACCGAGGCCGAGAAGCGAAGACTGGCCGAACCGGGACCGTCCCTTTCGGATTGGGCGATGCGCTATCATCACTGGCTGTTCCAGACGGCCCTGCCGACCTGGTGGACCTACGGAACCGATCACGCCGGGTGGGGTTTCCACGAAGAGCTTGCACGCAACCTGACCGCAACCGGTGCGGACCGCCGCCTGCGGGTACAGGCGCGGCAGACCTGGTGCTTTGCCCGTGCGGGCACGCTTGGATGGCCCGGTCCCTGGCAAAGTGCGGTGATCCGCGGTTTCGAGGCGATCGAGCAGGTTTACCGCCGCCCGGATGGCCTCTACCGCACTCTTGCAAAAGCCGATGGTAGCCCTGCCGACGAAACGGCGAAACTCTACGATCAGGCCTTCGTGATACTGGCTCTTGCGGCGGCTTGCGACACCATCGAGGATGCCGAAACCCGAGCACTTGCGCTGCTCGATGCCGTAGAAAATGCGATGCGCCACGACGCGGGCGGCTTCCGCGAAGCGGGATCACAGCCCTATCAGGCCAATGCCCATATGCATCTGTTCGAAGCATCGCTTGGCTGGATCGAAGCGGGCAGCAGCCCGCGCTGGCGCGCCCTGGCCGAAGAGATTGCCGCGCTGGCGCTGCGGGCCTTCATCGATATGGAACAGGGCACCTTGCGCGAGTTCTACGATGCCGAATGGCGTCCGGCTTCCGGTGACGATGGGATGGTGATGGAGCCGGGCCACCTCTTTGAATGGGGATGGTTGTTGCTGCGCTGGCATCGTTTGGGCGGGGGCGATGAAACCGCCAGAGCGGCCGACGCGATCATCTCCACGGCAAATGCCTCCATCGATGCTGCGCGGAATGTGGCCGTCAACGCCACAGACCTTTCCGGCACCGCGATGGATGCGGGCGCCCGCCTCTGGCCCCAGACAGAACGGCTGAAAGCATTGCTTATCAAGGGCGAAACCGAGGCCGCCGTTCTCGCTACCGCATCCCTGTGGCGTTATCTCGACGTGCCCGAAGCGGGTCTGTGGCATGACATGCTCGATACGGACGGGCGCTTCGACACCGGCAGCGTTACGGCAAGCTCATTCTATCATATTATCGGAGCTGTCGAAGGGCTCATGGAGGCGCAGTAAGAAACATGCACCCGACCGTCAGAACGCCCTGGGGTCATCGCTGATCACCCATCTATGACTGTGTAGGGGTTTTGTAGTCTTGCTGATCGGGATAACAGGCGCGAATGGATTTCTGGGGCGCGCCATGCGCCGCAGACTGATGGCAGAGGAAGAAATCGACCCGCGCTTCTTCGTGCGCCGGTCGCCACGATCAGCGCAGGATCGGACCATGCCGGATCTGTCCGAGGGGGTGACCGCCCCCTGGGTCACGGCTCTGGCCGGAACCGATACGCTCGTGCATCTCGCCGCCGCCCTGCCCTGGACCACCCGGAACAGGGCGATGATGCACCAAATCAATGTCGAAGGGACATTGACACTGGCCGAGGCCGCCATCGCCGCCGGGGTCCGGCGCATCGTCTTCATCTCGACACTGGGGGTTCACGGCATCTCCTCCGGCGATACGCCCTTTACCCCCCAAAGCCCGATTGCCCCTTCCGGCCTCTATGCCATGACCAAGCATGAAGCCGAGATGGCCCTTGGCACGCTCTGCGCCGCCGCAGGTATCGCGCTGGTGATCCTGCGACCGCCTGTCGTCTACGGGGCCGGTGTCAGCGGCAAGGTCGGTACACTCGTCCGGTTGACCGCAAGGGGCGCGCGCCTGCCGCTCGGGCGGATCACGGGAAACCGGCGACAGATGATTGCGGTGGATAATCTGGCCGATGCCGTTCTGCTGGCAGCCCGGCATCCCCATGCCCCTGGCACTCCCCTGTTGCCTGCAGATGCGCAAAGCCTGTCCACATTCGGGTTGCTTGACCGTCTGGCCCGGCTGCAAGGCCAACCGCTGCGTCTCATGCCGGTTCCCGAAGCGATGCTGCGCCGTGCGGTTGCCGTTCCGGGGATCGGTGCCTATGCTGACCGTCTGGTCGGCAATGTCGAGATCCGTGATGCCCGGTTGCAGAACGATCTTGGTTGGCATCCACCCTGTACTTTGGACGAGGCGCTGACAGCCATGGTGCATGAACGGAAACGGTCTTGAAACGTCGGGTTCTGAACATGGTTGCGGCAGGGGTCGGCCTGCTGGTTCTCTGGCCGTTGATTGCCTTGCTCGCCCTTGCCATCGCGCTGGAATCGAAGGGGTCGCCGCTCTTCCTGCAATCGCGCGTCGGGCGGGGGGAGCGCCTGTTCACCTGTTGCAAGCTGCGCACGATGGCAACCGGCACCCCAAACGCTGCGACCCATCTGGTCGATACCCAGCATGTAACCCGGCTGGGCCGCCTTCTGCGCAAGGCACGGCTGGATGAAATGCCCCAGCTCTGGAATGTGCTGGTTGGTGACATGGATATCGTCGGGCCGCGTCCCTGCCTCCCGTCGCAGACTACCTTGATCGAGGCGCGCCGTCGTGAAGGCGTTTTCACCGTGCGCCCCGGTATCACGGGTCTGGCTCAGGTCCGGGGCCTGGATATGTCGACCCCGGAGCAGTTGGCAAAAATCGACGGCCTCTACACCAGGACGATGTCCCTGCGAAAGGATCTGTTGATCATCTTGAAGACGGTGACGCCTCTATAGCGTTATGTCAGACGTTATAGCGAACGCGCTCCATCTCGGCCATGGTCAGGCCTGTGAACACAATGCGCTGGCCGGAATGGTTGAAGACGACATCCTCGCCCACCTGGCTCATCCGAGCGAGAGCGTCAGCCCCGGTCTTGAAGCCAAAGCCGGTCAGTTGCAGCTGATCCCATGGTTCAAAGCCGTGGATGGTATCGTTCCCGCCCTGACCGTTACGGAAGATGTAGAGATCGGAACCGAGACCGCCATTCATCTGGTCATTCCCGGCCCCGCCCTCGATCACATCGTTCCATTCGACCTTGGTGTTCCGCATGTATTCATCAAGCTCGCCGTCGGTACGATTGCGGTATTCGGCGGATTCAGAGAAGCCCCGCACCACCTCGGCCCGTGAGCTGCCACTGTCGAGCCTGGCTTCCCAGGCTGCGCGACCGCCGGCATCGGGAGCCCGGCCCAGCACGTTCTGGTACAGCAGCTCGACAAACTGCGTGTCTGTCGGGTTAGCGCCATAACGGTTCTCGAATTCCTGGCCTCTCAAGAAACCTGGGATGATATTTACGAGTTCTGCGCCATCTACCTTGAGCCTATCTACCCAATCCATGAGGCCATCGGGATCGGGGAGGCGCCCGAGGGTCGCCCCGTAGAGACGGAAGACCTGCCCGGTTTCGATGATGTCCTCGCGGTTTCCGTCATCCGTCACGGTGGCGCCCTCATCCGAGATCACCTGATTGCCGTTCCCCCCCCGCAACAGCGAGGTATCCGCCGCATCCCCGACGATCAGCGGCGTCGAGGAGTATTCGCCATAGGCCAGTTCAGGCCGGATGCCGAAGCTTTCGGACAGATTCCTGAACTCCAGACTGCCGGTAAAGCCGCCAAGAACATCGGCACGGCTGGTGCCGCTCGCGAGTTCGGTCATCCAGGCATTGAAGCCGCCCGTATCGGCCGGACGATCGAAGAAGGCCGCATAGAGCGTGTTGACGTATTCGGCGTCCGTCGTGCCACGATTCTGGAATTCGGCCGAGTTGATGAAGCCCCGCGCGATATTCTCTCCGCTGAGAACGCCCGAATAAAGATTGTCGACCCACCCGTTGCTGCCGGCAGGATCCGAGCTGCGGCCAAGGATGGTTTCGTAGAACCGCTCCACGAAGTCGCGGATCTGGTTGAGGGATTGTCCATTTTGATATTCGGCGGTGCGATAGGCATCGGAGGTGACATTATCTACGGGGTTTTCCCAGCGGTAGATCACGGCCTGATCGTGGCCGTCCGTGGTGCCGCCCGATATGAAGTCGAGCTTCCCGTCGCCATCGATATCCTTCACGAGCTGGGAGCCAGTATAGGTGTTGAACACCTGATCGGCGCGATCGAGGCTGGTCAGCTGTGTACCGTCGCTGTCAAGGACGATGGCCTGCGAAGCCATGGTCACGATCAGTTCGAGATCACCATCGGCGTCGATATCCACCGCGACCGGCTGGCGGGCAATCGGCAGGTTTCGGGCATCACCGCTCAAGGGTGGAGTGGCATGAGGGAGTGGCTGGGTCTCGAAGACAAGGCTTCCATTCGCGTTCCAGGCATAGACATAGCCATTGGTCGTGGCGGCAATGATCTCTTGGTCGCCATCGCCATCGAGATCGGCGAGCAAGGGCGCAGCGAGGGTCTGGCCGTTGGTGGCCAGTTCGCTTTGCATCGTACCATCCGCGTTCCAGACGTAGATGGCTTGACCAAGCCCGCCATTGGAGAGGTTCGAGGTGCCGTGGATGATTTCCAACTGACCGTCACGGTCGATATCGGCGATCTTGGGGTTCGACCATAGTGGCTGGTCGATGTACTTGCCGCGGAATTCAGCTGCCGTGGTTCTCTGGAACTGATCGGTCCAGCCCTCGACATTGGGCTGTGCATAGTTGGACAGGACGTTCAGGACACCACCCTTAAAGTCGATGCCCGCCTCGACGTTGACGCTGATATCGGCGGGTACGATGATCTCGAACAGGCCATCACCATCGAGATCGGCCACACCGGGGGTCGTCGATACCGTATCGTGCAGGTTGTATTCACGCTCCAGCGACCCTGTGGCCCCGTCCACGATATAGAGCCTGTGATCCCAGGAGGTGAAGAGCACCTCGCGTTTGCCATCGGCATCGATATCGAACACGCGAGGCGTGCCATAAACCCCGTCGGGCCGCCCGTCCGGCCCGTCATTATCCTGATCGAGGGCAGAGCCGAAAACGTCTTTGGTCTGATAATACCACAACTCGTTGCCATTGGCATCGAGCGCGTAGAGACCGCCTTTGTCACCGGGCTGACCGGGGATGTCTTCCTCGGCGTTATCCGCCCCCACGCCAACCAGGATGTCGATCTGGCCATCGCCATTCACATCCGAGAACACGGCCTGGGTGGAGACCGAGGTGGTATTATAGGTCTTGCCGGTCTTGCTGTCGGGTCCGTCGATGGCGTCGAAAGTTTTGGTCCATTTGACCGTGCCGTCATCCTCGAGCACGATCAGCCCGGCAGGGCGAACCTCGTTGTTATCATCGTCGAGCGCCTTGCTGGTGCCGATGAAGATCTCGTCCTTGCCGTCATTGTCGATATCATACGCCGCGACGGAGGCTCCGCGAACCGGGCCGAAATCAAGCGGGACCGACCAGGTGTTTTCCGGCAGGTCAGTGACCAGCCTGTATCTCATCGCTATCCCGTTGGGGGTTTCGCCGTTCGGATAGGCGGGGGCGGTGACCTGAAGGTAGTAGGTGCCGGTTTCATTGGCGAGCCAGCTGATCCGTTCGGTGCCGCCAGTGATATTGTTGGCCTGAACCTGTGCGCCGTTGGCGTCATAGAGAACCATGTTCAGTTCGGCGACGCTGGTGTTGCTGTCGGTGCCGGTCGAGGTCATGGCGAAGTTCATCTCGCCGGGACCGGTATCGATGCGGAACCAGTCTACTCCGCTGCCGGTTACGTTCTGTGTGCCGGAGGTCAGGGGTGTCGCGGTTGCACGGGTCTCGCCGGGGTTATTCGGCCCACGCACTTCCTCTTCGGGCAGATCGATGTCGAGCGTATAGTTCAGCTCGATTCCGCCCGAGGTCGCATTCGGGGATCCCGCCCAGAAAACCTTGAGAAAATAATCTCCCGCCGAAGGCGCCACGTAAGAAATGCTTTCGGTGCCGGTCGCGCCTTGGCTGGCCGATACGGCCTGACCGGCGCTGTTGTAGAGAATGATATTGAGATCCTGGGGCACCGAACCGCTCTGGGTCGTCATGTCCACATTGATCACGCCCGACACGCTGTTGACGCGGAACCAGTCGACGGCGGTGCCATTGATGGTATGGGTGCCTTCGGTCAGCGTCGTGGCGGTGGCGCGGGTCTCATTGCCGTCGGTGGCACCGGCATCGGGGAATTCGAGGGACAGCGTGTAGTCCATCTCGACCGTATACGGCGGAGTATTCTCGACGAACTGCGCCGTCGTGATGCGCAGATAATACGTGCCTGCGGAGGCGACAAAATAGTCGAAATCTTCGGTGGCACCGGATTCGAAATCGGCCGCCACCGCCTGCCCGGCAGAATTGTAGAGCACCATTGCCAGATCGCGTGGCGAGGCTGCGTTAGGGTTGAAATCCCCGGTAGCTTTCATCAAGAAGGACGCATTGCCCTGCGCAAGATCAAAGACGAACCAGTCCACCGCATCGCTCTGAATATCGTATTCGCCCTCAGTCAATGCTGCCGCAGTCGCACGGGTGTCATTGGGCTCGAAATCCACGGTGGCAAACATCGGCTCGATCGGCTCGAAAATATCCATGGTTCTGGGAGTCCTTACACTAGAATAAGGTGGTTATTTAAAATCTTGTCGTAACAGGAGTTATGGGTGAGGTATACGTCAAATTCCGAACTTTTTGGACGCTGACATGCCTCGACTTGGGTAATTGAATTTTTAGATGATTGAGAATTAAGAAATCATTATTACGTCGGATGATCAGAAGTGTGCCGGGGCCGTAATCCGCCAGCACAAGGCGGCGGAATTGATGGTGAATCGGGCCAATCAGACGGAAGCCGTATGACACTCTTCCGGTCGGGTCATGTCCTGACACCCAGCCGAACGCCAACGCCCTTGCGCACCTCCAGCGGATGCCACCATGCCTTGTTGTCGAGATACCAGCCGACCGTCCTTTCCAGCCCCTCTTCCAACGTGACAGAAGGGCGCCAGCCCAGTTCGTCTCGGATACGCGTCGGATCGATGGCATAGCGTGCGTCATGGCCCGGACGGTCAGCAACAAAGGTGATCTGCTCCGTATAGGAACCTGTAGCGCCTCTGGGCTTCTTCCTGTCGAGAATGGCGCAGATCATCCGCACGAGATCGATATTGGTTTTCTCGTTCTCACCCCCGATATTGTAGGATCGGCCCACCATGCCGGCCTCTATCACCAACAGCAGCGCCTCGGCGTGATCCTCGACATAAAGCCAGTCACGGATATTGTCGCCCTTACCGTAGATCGGCAACGGCTTGCCCGCGAGCGCATTGAGGATCACGACCGGGATCAGCTTTTCGGGAAAGTGAAAGGGACCGTAATTGTTCGAGCAATTGGTCAGCACGATGGGCAGGCCATAGGTTTCGTACCAAGCGCGCACCAGATGATCTGCACTGGCCTTCGAAGCCGCATAGGGCGAGCGAGGATCGTAGGAGGTATCCTCGGTGAACAGAACGTTTGGATCGGCGGGCAAGGAGCCGAAAACCTCATCGGTCGAGACATGATGAAAGCGGAATGCCTCCGGCCTGCCCTGCGTGATCCAATAGCTCCGTGCGGCTTCAAGCAGGGTATAGGTACCTGTGATGTTGGTCTCGATGAAATCGGCAGGGCCGTCGATGGACCGATCCACATGGGACTCGGCGGCCAGATGCATGATGGCATCGGGCTTGTGTGCCACCAGTATCCGGTCCAGCGCAGCCCGGTCGCAGATATCGGCGCGTTCGAAAGCATAAAGTGGGCTGTCCGCAACCGAGGCGACATTTTCCAGGCACGCCGCATAGGTCAGCGCATCGACATTGACCACAGCATGTCCTGCAGCCACCGCCCGGCGCACCACAGCCGACCCGATGAAACCGGCACCGCCGGTGACCAGCAGTTTCATGGCATGTTTTTCCATATGAACGGGCTGTCGAAATCGCTCAATAGCGGGGCCTTCATATCCTTCTCGCTCAGGATCGCTTCGGTATCACCCATACCCCAGTCGATGCCGCAACTGTCCCAGTGCACCGCGCCGTCGCATTCGGGTGCGTAGTAATCCGAGCATTTATAGATGATCTCGGTATCGGGTTCGCGGGTGACAAAACCGTGCAGGAACCCGGTCGGGATCAACAACTGACGGCCATTCTCGAAACTCAGCTCCTCCCCGATCCACTGTCCATAGGTCGGGCTGCCCTTGCGGATATCCACGGCCACATCATGGAGCGCACCCCGCCCGCAACGCACCAGCTTGGCCTGGGCATGAGGCGGTGACTGGAAATGCAGGCCGCGCACGGTACCAGCCTTCGCTGATAGCGAATGGTTATCCTGCACGAAATCGATGTCGATCCCGGCGGCTTCCATGCGCTGACGGTTCCAGCTTTCGGAAAAAAACCCGCGCGGATCGCCATGACGAGCAGGCGTCAGGATCAATACACCGAGGAGAGCAGTCGGTTGGATGTCGAGCATGGCGAGTTCCGGAACGGTTGGTGAGGACACCCTTGCATATTTTTCGAAAATCTGGAGGGAGAAACATCCCCACCCTTGGCACTGATCTTAAGGGCCGCATGGCCTTCCAGACACAATCATGCGTCGATTTCAGACAGCAGGTTTGCTGTCAGGATGTCCTGTTGCCTTTCTTCGTGGCTCCAGGCCTGCAAAATTCGATGCACGATGACCTGTTTTGATGCAGAATGCACCTGAGGGATGGCTCGGATTTTGCTGAAGACGGGTTAATCCATGAGTGAGACCACCGTAAGCCGATAGTAAGTGCTGATTTCTGGAGCTAAGCAATGACGATGATTTCAACGAAAAAGCGGCGTGGCAGAGCCTTGGTAGCCGCTTTTCTGGCCATATCGGTTTCAGGGTGCGGCGTGGTCTATAAGCCGCAGGAGCTTACGAAAAGCGTCTTCAAGTATGGATACAAAGGCGATCTTGACGTTGCCATCGAGGTTGTTCCCCTTGGCTTCATGGTCGCTCGCAGTGCCAATGCGGATGGCTATACACCCCGATCGCTGCCAGCAGCACTGGCGGATGCGCCGCAAAGTCCGGGCATTTCCATTCAGGAGCGCCTCGCCGCATCAGGTCTGAATCAAGTGAATGCGCCGGCAACCTTTGAGAACCCTACCGGTTTTCCGCCCTATAATGGTGCCTCGGAAGTTCTGCCGGTCATTCCGCGTACCGATACCTATACGCCGCTCCCTTCCCTCGATCTCGCCCAGAACCCGTTGACCTCAGGGACGCAGGGATCGTCGAGCATTGCCTTGCCGGGCGACGCCACTGGCTCGATCACGCCTCTCGACGAACTGACCCTGCGCCGGGAATCTCAGTACCGGCCCCTGCCCGATGCGACGCCCCCTCCCTATCGTATCGGTTCTGGTGACGTGATCAGCTTGCAATCACAGGCACGCTCGCAGCCTGCGCTCAGTGGGTCGAGCGGTTCAGGCGACGACAGCATCACGGGAACACGGGATCTCCTCGTACAGGATAACGGCAATATCTTCATTCCCATCGTCGGGCCGATCCGGGTGGCTGGCTTGACGCTCTCCGAGGCTCGCGCTCAAATTTCCGATGCATTGACGGATAACCAGATCGGCCTTGATGCCGGTATCCAGGTCACGGAATTCGGTTCCAAACGGGTCGCGGTCAGTGGCATTTCGGGCAACCAGTTGATCCCCATCACAGTCAGACCGACGACATTGGGCGAGGCCATCGCCCTTTCAGGCGGGTTGGGCCAGAACCCGGACAACATCATCGTGCGGGTTCTGCGCGAGGGCGAGATCTACGAGATGAGTGGGGACGATGTGGCCAGTTCCAGCGACCTGGCGACCAGGGTTCTGCTCGACGGCGATATCGTCTCGATTGGCCCGGCCTATAATCTCGAACTTGCCCTGACCTATTTCGACGAACAGTTGAGATTGCGCGCCCTCGAACGGCAACGCCTGACCGATGCGCTCAGCCGACGGTCGGAAGAACGGGCAGTCCAGAGTTTCGAGAACCAGCAGCTTCAGCTGCAAATCGAGCTGGAAAACTTTCGCTTGCAGGCCGACCGGTTGCGACAGGAAGCCGAGATTGCCCGGATCACAGCCCGACGCGATACCGACAGGTTGAACGAGGATGCCCGAATTGCCAACCTCGTGGCACGCCAAGGCTATCTCGATCAGTTGCGCGCACTTGAGCAAAGCAATCGTGATGCCTTGAACGCCCTGCGCGCCGAAAAGCGAACGGTTGCACTCGCCAATCAGGCAGAACGCTCCCGTGCCCGCGCTGAACTGCGCGCATTGCTGGAGTTTGAGCTGCGCGAAGTGGATATGAAGACTGCAGCAAATCAAAGGGCGCAGGCCTTGTTCACCCAGCGTCTGGCGCTTGGCGCGGTAGAGCGGGATTATGTGACCATTGCAGGCGAAACCGTGCAACAAAGCGTCGTCACACTTCCCTTCGAAAGCCAGTTGACGCTTGCCCGCGCTCTCTATGAAGAAACACGCGGCCCCAATCTCCTGTCAGCCGATACGAGTGAGATATACGTCTTCCGCGTTCATAATGACCAGTCGGCAAATGGTCGCTTGATCGCCTACCATCTCGACGCATCGAACCCCGCCGCTCTTGCCGTGGCGAGCGTGTTCGAGATGCGCCCGAATGACGTGGTTTACGTCAATCCTCAGCCCATCACGACGTGGAACCGTGTCCTGACACAGATTCTGCCCTCCACCGGATTGCTGCAAACCGTGACATCAACGGCGTTCCAGTAGACGTGTACTATCTGGAGGCTTCGGATCAGTGATTTCTTCGCGTACCCTTTATGCGTTGCGCTTTGGACTGGGTTTCCGCCCCGGCGATCCTGAACCCGAAACCCCTGGCGAAATGCTTGCACAATTGAGCGAAGCGTCGCGCTTGCCGCCTCCTGTGCCGGTAGGTGGCAGCAACGCGCGGCTGGAGCGATTGGCTGACCTGTTTCGGGAACAGCGTGCGAGTGCCAAGTCAAACGATCAGGAAAGAAGGCGGTCTCGACAGGTATATTTTGGGGAATTGGTCAATTTATGGGTGGAAGACATTCATCAAAAAATTTCACATGCTGTTACGTCGCCTTACGGATTTAACGAACGCCTTGTGAACTTTTGGGGCAATCACTTTGCAATAAATTCAAGTCGACCCGGTCCTATTCGTGGCTTGATCGGGGATTTCGAAGCAACCGCTATCAGACCTAATATTGCCGGTTACTTCAAGGATATGCTCTGGCAGGCTGAGACGCACCCGGCCATGGTCCTGTATCTTGATCAGAATCTCTCGATAGGGCCAAATTCCGCTTTCGGTCTAGAAAAGAAGAAGGGGTTGAACGAGAACCTGGCGCGAGAAATTCTGGAACTCCACACTCTTGGTGCCCGTGGCGGCTATACGCAACAGGATGTGCGACAGTTTGCCGAACTCTTGACGGGTATGGGTGTGCGTCGCGATAGAAGCGCATTTTCCTACAACATCCGCCGCGCCGAACCAGGAAGTGAAACCGTGCTGGGAAAGCAGTACGGAGGGCGGGTCGAGTCGCTGGATCATATTCGTGAGGCGCTGAACGACCTTGCGCGACACCCTTCGACCGCCTGGTTCATTGCGTGGAAACTGGCGCGCCATTTCATTGCGGATACGCCGCCCGATGATCTCGTCGAGAGAATGGCGCAAGCCTATTCGGCTTCGGATGGTTATCTCCCGGATGTCTATGCAGTCATGCTGACGGCATCCGAAAGCTTTGAGACGTTCGGAGCAAAAACCCGACAGCCCCTTGACTATGTCATTGCGGGGCTGCGCGCGGTCAATGCTGATCCCGAGACACTTCAGGCAAAGACGCCCCGCAATCAGAATGCGTCGATGTCCCCGAGGTCTGCCGGCCGAAAGCGGGGCAATCCCGTCACGTCCGTCGCTCTTTCGCGCATGAACCAACCCCTGTGGCGCCCGCAGGGGCCGGATGGTTGGCCGGAGGAAACAGACTTTTGGATCACACCTCAGGGTTTGGCCGAGCGTATCCGTTGGTCCAATTTTATCGGGCGCCAGTATAGCATCGAGGATCCCAGAGCCTTGCTTGAACAGAGTCTTAGGGAAGTTGCGACGCCGGATACCCTGAAATGGGTTTCTGCGGCGGTGACGAAAGCCGAAGGGGTTGCTCTCGCCCTCGCTTCCCCCGAATTCAATCGTCGCTAGGGAGCTTGGGAATGAAAGATTTGTTATCCCGCCGAACGATCCTGAAAATCGGGTGTAGTGCTGCGGCTTCTCCGGTCTTCACACCCCTGGTCTGCGCGGCGGCACCGGGAGATCATCGGTTCATTGCAATCATTCTTCGCGGGGCGATGGATGGGCTGGATGTCGTTCAACCTTATGGAGATCCTTCGCTCCAGAGGCTGCGCCCCAACCTCGTGAGATCACCGGATGAAGGGCTGCTCGATCTTGACGGGTTTTTCGGCTTGAATGCAGGTCTGTCAGCGCTCTACCCATTGTGGCAGCAGGGAGAACTCGCCTTCGCGAATGCGGTTTCAACCCCTTACCGCGACAGTCGAAGCCATTTCGACGGGCAGGATATTCTGGAGACCGGGGTCTCCTCGCTCACCGGACGACGCGAGGGATGGTTGAATCGGTTTCTCGGCGCGACAGAAGGCGCGCGCGAAAGCTATGCGGTTTCGGTCGGGCGATCCCCCGATCTGATATTGGAAGGGCCAGCACAATACAGCAGTTGGTCGACGCAGTCCGATGTGAATTTCAGCGTGGACGTCATTGCCAGATTTCAGCGCATGTACGCCAAAGACCCCCTCTTTGCCGCGATGTTCAACCGCGCGCTGGAATCCGACGCCATTACCGATACGGTCGGGAAAAAGGCACTGACGGAACAGGGTGTCCCCAGACTGGCCGCCGAGTTCCTGAAAGAAGAAGCCCGTATCGCGAGTTTTTCGCTCGGGGGGTGGGATACCCATATCCGGCAATCCAACACCATTCGCCAGCCATTGCGCAGGTTATCGGATGCCATCACCACGATAAAGGGAACGCTGGGCCCCGAAATCTGGAGCCGCACGGCTATCGTTGCAATGACAGAGTTCGGGCGGACGGCAAGACAAAACGGAGCGATGGGAACGGATCATGGCACGGGTGGATTGGCAATCCTTTCCGGCGGGGCGATCAATGGTGGCACGGTTCATGGAAAGTGGCCAGGTTTAACGGATTCAGACCTTTATAATCAGCGCGATCTCATGCCCACCGACGACATCCGACGCTACCCTGCGTGGATGTTGCGTAGCCTTTTTGGTGTTCCGCGAAACGTGCTGGAGGAAACGATTTTTCCCGGTCTCGAGTTGGGAGATGACCTCAGGCTTATAAGAAGTTGATCGAGATCAGCAGGTGGATGTGATCCCGGTTCACCGATCCCCGGATGTTTTGGAAGGTGACAGGTCAGACAGAACGAAGATATATGTAGTGTCGGTAGACTGGTCGATATCGACCCCGGCTCCCGTGCAAGAACCTATCAAGCCATCGACCATATGAGCAATCCAGCTTGAATGTCAGCGGATTGGCCAGACAAGAGGGCCCGTTGTGGCACAACCCCCAAAGAAAAATTCAGGTGCCAGCGATCACAATTCGGGTTCGCAACCTCCTGAGAGCAAGCCATCGCTCGTACCCAGTGTGGCGGATCATACCAAGCAGGCCGCCCGGGCCGCCGAGGCCGCCGCGCGCGCGCGGGCAGCGGCCCAGGCCGGGCAAGCAAGAGCGCAGCAAGTTGCCGTCCATGGTCAGGCTCGCCCGACCACGGCCGGCCACCCGCATGCACGTAATACGGAGTCGAGGTCCGTCGCCCGGAACCATGGGCCTGTGCGTCGGGCGTTGTCTCTGATCACGGCCCGACGCGCGCGAGTCAATCGATCTTCCCAAGCCAGGCTGGCCGGAGATCCTCCTGTATCTGACACGGAATTGAAGCCCGTTGCCCGAGCCTACTGGCGTATGCGCCATGTGTTGATCTTGCTGAGCTTTCTGATCGTCGTGGCCGCCCCGAGCGCGCTTTCGGGCTTTTACCTTTATACGATCGCCGCAGATCAATATGCCTCGAAAGTTGGATTTACCGTACGTCGCGAGGATGCCAGTTCCTCCTTTGAAATTCTGGGGGGATTGACCAGCCTGTCTAACTCCAGCTCTTCGGACACGGATATCCTGTACGAGTTCATCCAGAGCCAGAAGCTGGTAAGCGACATCGACGAAGATTTCGATTTGCGGGCCATGTGGTCTAAACCAGTCGCCGATGTTGATGATCTGTCCGACTGGCAGAGTCTTATTTCCGAGCGTTCTGCCGATGTAATCTTTGCCCTTGCGCCTGACGCGTCTCTCGAGGAATTGGTGCATTACTGGAACCGCATGGTTCGGATATCTTACGAAGCGGGATCGGGTCTGATCGAGCTGGAAGTGCTGGCCTTTTCTCCCGAAGATGCCACTGCGATCAGTCAGGCGCTTTTCGAGGAAAGCAGCCAGATGATCAACAATCTGAGCGATGTCGCTCGCCAGGATGCGATCCGTTACGCTCGCCAGGATCTGGACGAAACCCTTGAACGCCTTAGAGATGCTCGGGCGATCGTTACGCGTTTCCGCAACATTCACCAGATCGTTGATCCTGAAATCGATATTCAGACCCAGGCTGGTCTGATCGGCAACCTGCAAACACAGCAAGCCCAAACCTTGATCGAGATCGATCTGTTGCAGGATGGTAATATCAATGCGTCTGATCCACGACTGGTACAAGCTTTCCGGCGCATCAAGGTAATCGAAAATCGCATCAAGGCCGAACGACAGAAATCGGGCATCGGGGAACAGAGCAATGGGAACACTTTTGCGGATCTTCTGGGGGATTACGAACGTTTGATCGTGGACCGTGAATTTGCCGAAAAATCCTACATCACGGCCCTGGCAAATTACGATGCATCACTGGCCGATGCCCGTCGGCAGACGCGCTATCTGGCCGCCTATATGCAACCTACCATCGCCGAAACGCCCGAATATCCCAAACGTTTCACGATCTTGGCACTGATCACGTTGTTCCTGTTTCTTATCTGGTCAGTCGTTATTCTTGTGTTCAGCGCCATTTCCGACAGGCGCTGATGGCATGATCTGGTTTGAAAATGTAACGAAAATATTCTCGATGGAAGGGAGGCATAAAGTCGTACTCGACGCGGTAACCGAAACCTTTCCAACGGGTCGTTCGGTCGCGCTTCTGGGGCGCAACGGAGCAGGTAAATCCACATTGCTCCAGATGATTTCCGGCTCGTTACTCCCCACCTCAGGGCGGATCGTCTCTACGGGCAGCATCTCTTGGCCGGTGGGGTTTGCGGGATCGTTCCACCCCGATCTGAGCGGTGCGGAAAACATCCGTTTTGTCGCCCGCATCTATGGTGTGGATTCCAATGAGTTGATTGAGTTTGTCGAAGACTTCGCTGGGTTAGGAACGCATTTTCGCCTGCCCCTGCGCAGTTACTCGTCAGGGATGAGATCTCGGCTGGCTTTTGGGACATCCATGGGCATCCACTTTGATACATATCTGGTGGATGAGGTCACAGCCGTGGGGGATGCGGCCTTTCGCAAGCTATCAGCCCATGTTTTCAAGGAAAGAATGAGAACATCGGGGGCCGTGCTTGCAACCCACTCCATGGGGCAGGTGCGTGAATTATGCGACGCGGTCGCTGTACTGCTCGATGGCAAGATAAAGTATTTCGAGGACGTCGAGGAAGGCATTGCCTTTCACGAAGCGGATATGGACCGTCTGAACGCACCTAAATAGAGCGTTTTGTGCGACCGTTGAGGCCTCTTATCAGCTTTCGAGCTCGGAGCCTGTAAGGCGAGAGACAGCGCGCTGCACGGGAAGTGCCTCTCTGCGGTTCAGATTGATCGCATAACAGCTTTGACATATCCATCAGCTCCATCAGCCATTTGGCCTGATCAATAGGGATAATTCCATGAGCAGCGACTACGACGCAGTCATCGCATCCCTGATGCAATCGGCAGAGGCCCCTGATGCCGCCGACAAGCTCAGAGAACTCCAGATCGACCCTGAGACCGTACAGCACCTGATCAAGCATCTGAGCCAGATCCCTGGGGTCAAGCCCAATCCGTCGCCGTACCTGGATGTCGGCCCCGTCCATGATGTCGTCGATCTCGATAGCGAACGAGCGGTGTTCATGCATATCCCGCGATGCGGCGGCAGCACGCTGCACAACATTCTGGTCAACTGGTATGGACCGGTTAACCTGCACTCTGACCGAGTGAATGGGCTATATTACTACTCGGCTCGCAATCTGGCGTCCAAGAAACTGTTCTCGGGCCATTACGACTATTATGCGACCCAGCTGGTCCCCGGCAATCCGCGGTTGATGGTCTTCTTACGCGATCCACGCGACCGTCTGATTTCACTCTACCATATACATCGTGCGCACCGCGAAGAACTGATCGAGCGGCGCAACCTGGTCCTTGCCCGCTGGGCAAATCAGTACGATATCAACGAGTATTTCGCTCATCCGGAAGTGCGCGCGCACCCGGCGATCAATAATGCCATCACCCGGCATTTGTCGAGCCAGCCGCAGCTAGGGCAGGCATTGGGTAATGTTGACGGGGCCTACCTGCCGATAGAGGTGCTGCGCGACCAGGCCATCGGTAATCTGGCGAACTTCGACTTCATCGGCCTGATGCAGCATTATGACATCTCTGTCGCGCGCCTGGCGAAACTTCTCGGCAAACAGGTTCCCGCCAAGATCGCGCATGAACGCAACTTTGACACGCTGATCGAAACTGACCCCAATATGAAGAGGATTGACAGGCAAATACCTAACGCCAAGACCCATGCGCTGCTCGATGAATTAGTGTGTGAAGATGAGATCGTTTACGAATTTGCCGTGCAATTATTTGAAAATATTGATATCTAAACAGCGTCAGGGTTCTACTTCTTGAGAGAATGGGGCTATGAAAGCAGAGAAGACGGCACCGAAGCGGCATTCGGCTGAAATTCGTGAGCCGGCTGTTCGCCTGTTGCGGGGATCGCTGAAGGATCACAATTTTGAATGAGTTGGGATTTTGCGTGAAAAAACAGGTGTTTTGGTGGTGCATTGTGCGGCGAACTGATTCACCATGACGTCACGACGGGCGAAACTCGATTGATAGGCTCGCGATCATCTCAGTTTTTATATGAAATTAAGCTGGGAAACCTGTATACGAAAGAGGTATACGGTTAATAAAAGATGCGTTCTTTAATAGCTTTCCAGAAAGACTGCTTATGAGCCAGCGTTTCTTGATTGTCGTTGGATTGCCAAAATCCGGGACGACTTTTCTCTACGCGGAGTGTGCAAAACGCCCAGATGCTTTTGCCATGCCGATCCACGTAAAGGAAGTGGACTATCTCCGTCGCAGTAGCGACCGCTCTGCCTATGAAACGATGTTCGATCCTGAGGGCGACAAGACAATTGTCGATGCGTCACCACTCTACATTGATGATGTCGAGCAATTTTCCCAGAATGCCCTGCACGCGCTCTCGGGCAGCGATGTCAAAATCGTCGTCTGCTTGCGCGATCCGCTGGAGCGGGCGTACTCACATTACCTACATGACATTGCCCAGAACCAGAAACTTGTCGGGCATGCTGATTTCAGCTTCTTTTCACCAACGGTGATGGCGAAGTATCTGTTTCCGCTAACGCCCCGCATCAAACTACTGCAAGAAAAGTTCGGCGCAGAGAATGTTTTCGGATTTGCCTTCGGCTCCGATATGGCGCGCTTCGAGGCCAGGATACGCGATTTTTCCGGACTTGAAGCGGACTGGGCATTGGATTTCAGCCAGAACCCGGCACAGGGATTTACAGCACCACAGACATACTACAATGCGGACAAGGTTACCGAACTATGCCTGCAAGGTGAGTATTACACCTTGGCGAAGGGTGCTCTGCTTACGGTCAACCGTCAGTTTTCACTCCTGCGAAAGAAGATCCATCCCCCATTGGCCGAACATATCATGATGCGTCAATCGTCGCTGACACGACAGTTCGATACCGGCACGATACCGGACACAACCCGTGACATTATTTATGACGACTTCGATGAGGCCGCCGAGCTGGTTGGTCTCGACATGGCATTTGATCGGACGCCAAGAATGCTGAATGCCAAGCCTTCCGAACAATTGCCAGACCATATTCTCCAGGCGCTTCAGCACTGCGGCTCCCTCAACGAGGTCGTGCGCATGGTGATGGATACCGGGCTACAGCCCACATCGCAGAATATTCTGGAAATGCCCACCTTTGCACCGTCATTGTCCCACAAGATGGCGGCTATTCAGGCCCAAACAGGTCCGAAAGATGCCAAAACGCCGAGTCTGTATGACCTCCAATCCGACATCATCGAAAATTTCGGCCCAATTCCCCACTACATGCAAGCGCTCATGACCTGGCATGTGAAGCGCAAGCAGTATGACGAGGCCATAGCGCTGTTCGAGAGCTACGGTGGGGCGGATAAACTTCTCTGGCCAATGGATCTGGCCCATTTCCTGTCAGCACACGATATCACCTTGCCCGAAGATGTTGCCAGACGTTTCACGAAAGAGGGTATCCGGGTGGAATTTCCCTCGTGATGGAACTGATCTGGAGGGCACCCCATTGGTGGCTCCGTCCGGTTTCACAACCAGATGGGATCACAAACACCTGATACCGCTCAAATCTTTCGGGTGAGGCTCTTAGAGAGGACCTACACACGATACCTTGACTATGCGGCGGTCAAACTTTGTGCTCGGCGATATTGGTAGGACGCATTGTTCTTGTCGCGGATTTTCCGGTTCCGCTCGTTTTCTTGCTTTCTATGGAACTGTGCCGCGGTGACATCCTGTCCCGATATCGAAGTGGCGATGTTTTTGCGCCTGATGGCTTCATCGACGGCGATTTTGAGTTCAGCATTCGGGGTTAGTTCATCCATCATTTTGCACCCATTGGTGGAATTGAATTTATATATTCATCTACGAGTATAGCGATTATGTCCATTCCGTCGCACTGATTTCCTTACCATCGCCAGACGAAGAACGACGCACGCAATCTTGCGCCAGTCGCGGGTCTGGTCAAGTGATTGAAGGGGATGAGAGAGAGGGAGACAGAAAATTCATTTTACATTCCATCCAAAATCTGCCCCCGCAATGCAGTGCCCCCTCCCCTACTCTTCCAGAAAGCCCTGCCCGTCCCGGTGTCGATCTGGTGCCGGTCATCCTTGATCTGAACGCCCTTCGCGATTTCGCTGCATGGTGGCGCGACAATCCGCACCTTTGCCTTGGCTTTCCTGCAGGCCCCGGTTGCCACCATGGAAATATCTGGACCGATGCGCATGTCCAAGGAGGGGTCACGACACGAAAGTGACAATAGTGTCCGGTTCGTTAGAACAAACAGGGACTTCTGCTTTCGGGTGTGATGCTACTGCACGAAGCGACTCGCGCCGACGGGGGAATGTCGATGCAGGGCGGTCAAAGGGCACTTCGCGGGAATTCGGCTGCTCTACGTCCGCTTGCCGTCATGAACACGAATTCTGTGCATTCCATCACCCAAAAAATAATTGCGATGGAGCGTAGGGAACCCGTTTGGGTGTCGTGAAAGGGGTGTGGCCGGGATGAACCGGCCCTCTGAAACACGACCCCGAAAGGACTGACCGATGATCCGTACCTTCCTCGTTTCCGCCACCGTCGCAATGCTCGGCTTCGCCGCCCCCGCCTTCGCCGGCGGCTCGTACTACTACTACGCACCCTATGGCGGCTATGCCCAAGGCAGCTATCACACCGCGCCCGGCCACGCGTCTCGCTCCTTCAGCGCCCAGGGCGTCTATGGCGGCGCCGCGACGTTGAACGGAAGCTGCACGAGAGGCGCGGGCTGCACCCGCGACTGGAGCCGCACCCTGCGCAATGGCGCCACGGCCTCCGGCTCGGTTTCCGCGCAGCGCGGTGTCGGCGTCACCCGCAGCGGCACGGGGTTCCGTGGTCGCAAGTGGTGACCACACAGAATCGAGCATCCCTTCATCCCGCCCAGTCAGGAGAAATAAAATGACCCGGACACTTCCAGCAATCATGCTCGCCGCCACGATGGTTATTGCAGGCGCCTCCGCCGGCAATGCCCAGCCTGCAATCGACATCGATCGCGCCGCCATCGAAGCAGCCGCCGAGCGGCTCAACATGACCGAAACGCAGCGCGCGGCGGTCAGGCCGATTATCGAGGCCGGCATTCGCGAGCGCGTGCAGATTCTCAAAGATGCCGGCTTCGAGCGTGGGCAAAGGCCGAGCCTTCGGCAAATGATCAAGGTCCGGGGACCGATCCGCCTGTCGCGGGCACGGACCGAAGCTGAACTGAGTGGAGTGCTCGACCACCAACAGCTCGCGACTTATCGCCTGCTGGTCGAGGAATGGCGTCAAAAGGCGCGCGAGAAGCACTTCGGCGATCTCTGAACCCTGCGTTGCGCCGCCGTGACAGCGGCGCAACGTTGTCTAAACACCATTTGGAGAAGTCGGATGAAACAGGTTTTCCGCGCAGCCCTCGTCTCGATTGCGCTTGTCAGCGGGGCGACCTTGCCCGCAGCGGCCCAGCAGTTCGACTCTGCGGTTCTCGAAGCAACCGTCGCGAGGCTCAGTTTGACCGAAGGACAAAAGATTGCCGCCCGCCCGCTCATCGAGGCAGGTATCCGCGAGAGGATGCAAATCCTCCGGGATGCCGGGTTCGAACGAGGAAAGAAGCCAAGCCTGCGCCAGCTCATGCGGGTGCGCGATCCGATCCGCGCCTCCCGCGCCCGGACCGAGGCTGAACTCAGCGGAATTCTCTCGCCTGCGCAGATGCAGGTCTATCGCCAGATCGTGGAGGAGCGGCGTGAGAAGATGAGGGCAGGCCGTCAATGATCTCCGAAGCGCGTTACAGTGCCCGCCATGTCCCGGGATGCCGACGATGATGCACTGCTGGTCTCGGCGGGGCGCGGCGATCAGGCAGCCTTCAACCGCCTGGTCCAGCGTCATG
>CALHLW010000146.1 GCA_938034615.1 uncultured Neomegalonema sp.
CGCTACCTTCTCGGATGTGGTGGGCTATTTCGACTGGCTTGGCGGCCATTTCAGCGACAGCGACGATCCCCGCACCCGGCTGGAAGCGGCGGGCAAGGCGATCCATGCTCATGAGCAATCCCTCACCGACGCCATGCTCCACGGCACCGGCAACCTCAAGGGCCTCGCCGATATGCCGCAAGTGAAGATCGTCGGCGGCATCGACAATCCCCGACGCGAGGGTCTCGTCGCCTGCTGGGTCGAGGGCCGCGAAACGCCGGAAATCATTCGCGCCCTCAGCGACCGGGGCATCCGTGTCCACATTCGTAAGGCCGACCACTACTCGGGCAATATCCTCAAGCCGCTGAACCGCGACGACTGCATCCGCGTGTCGATGTGCCACTACAACACGCTGGCCGAGGTTTCGCATTTCCTGACGGCCATGCGTGAGATCGTGGAGAACGTTTAACGAGCCGCTGCTCCGGGCGAAGACCCGGAGCCTCGACGGAACGGTGCAAAAACTCTCCACCAAGACCATCGAGGCCCCGGCTCAAGGCCGGGGCAGCCTAGCTCAATTTTCCAGCCAATCCTCCAACACCGCGACCGTATCCTCGCCCAATCCCGGCGGCGCTCGCCGGTACGTCGCGGGCGTCTCCGACAGTTTCGCGGGAAACGCCGTCGTCTGGACGACCGTGCCATCCGTCCGCTGCATCGGCACGGCGACGCCGCGCGCCTGCACATGGGGGTCGTCGAAGACATCCGGCACCGAGTTGATCGGCCCGCAGGCGACCCCTGCCGCCTCCAGCCGTGCGATGACATCGCCTCGATCGAGCGGCCCGATGACCTGCCCGAGCAACCCCTCCACCGCCGCCCGATTTTCGATCCGCGCTTCGTTGGTCGCGAACCGTGCATCCGTTGCCAGCTCCGCACAGCCCAGAGCATCGCAGAGCCGCGCGAACTGTCCGTCATTCCCGCAAGCCACGATCACATGCCCGTCCGCCGCCTCGAATACCCGGTACGGCACGACATTCGGGTGGCTGTTCCCCAGCCGCCCCGGCACCACACCTCCATTCAACCAATTCGACCCCTGACTGGCCAGCATCGCGATCTGGCTGTCCATCAGCGCACAGTCGATATGCTGACCCTTCCCCGTCCGGTGCCGCCAGTTGACCGCTGCAAGGATTGCCGTCGTCGCACTCATCCCCGTGAAGAGATCAGCCACCGCCACCCCGACCTTCATCGGCTCCGCCCCCGGCGATCCGTCCGGCTGGCCGGTGACACTCATCAACCCGCCCATGCCCTGAATCAGAAAATCATAACCAGAGCGATGGGCATACGGCCCCTCCTGCCCGAAACCCGTGATCGAGCAATAGATCAGCCCCGGATTGCCCAGCCGCAGGCTGTCGTAATCCAGCCCGTATTTCGCCAGCCCGCCGACCTTGAAGTTCTCGACCAGAATATCCGCTTTGGCCGCCAGCCCCTTGACCGTCTCAGCCCCCTCCGGCGTCCTGAAATCCAGCACGACCGACCGCTTGTTGCGATTGCAGCAAGCGAAATAGGCGGCATCCGATCGCTCTCCATCAGCCCCCGTCATGAAGGGCGGCCCCCATTTGCGCGTATCGTCCCCGCCATCGGGCGATTCGACCTTCACCACATCGGCCCCGAGATCAGCAAGCATCTGCGCCGCCCACGGCCCCGCCAGCACCCTGCTCAGATCAAGTACCCTCAAGCCCGCTAATGCGCCATTCGTATCGTCCATCCGCCCCTCCATCGTTCCAGCGACGATGTTTCACTTGCGCCCCGCGCGAAAGGGAAAAGGCTGGTGACAGAGAAATAAGGAGCGCCCCATGGATTTCGCCCTCACCGAAGAACAGGCCACCCTACAGGATACCGTGCGCCGCTTCGCCCAGACCGAACTGCCCGATGTCGCCGCTCAGATCGAGGCCACAGCCATCCCACCCGGCCCCGATATCCTAGCCCGCTATGCAGAACTCGGCCTGCTCGGCATCAACCTGCCGACTGAATACGGCGGCGGCGGCATGGGTCATTTCGAGGCCGTGCTCGCGTTGGAGGAAGTCGCGAAAATCTCCAACGCCGTTGCTTTCCCCGTGTTCGAAAGCTGCTTCGGCCCCTGCCTCGCCATCGCCCATTTCGCTCCCGAAGAGATGCGCCACCGCATCCTGCCCGAAATCTGTGCGGGCCGGATGGTCGTCGCCGTCTCCATGTCCGAGCCGAATGCAGGCACGGCCCTCACCGATCTGACCACCACCGCCCGGATAGACGGTGATCGCGTGATCCTGAACGGCGCGAAACGCTGGTGCTCCGGCGCGGGCCATGCGGACGCCTATGTCGTCTATGCCCGCCTGTCCGATGCCCCCGGCGCAAAGGGCATCGGTGCAGTCCTCGTCGAGAAAGACGCGCCAGGCTTCACCTTCGGCCCACCCGAGCCGCATATGGGCTTTCGCGGCATCCCCAGCGCCGACATGATCTTCGAGGATGTCGAAATCCCCGCCGCCAACATCATCGTCCCCGCAGGGGGCTTTCAAAAGCTTATGGAAGCCTTCGATCTCGAACGCTGCGGCAACACGACCATGAGCCTCGCCTGCGCCCAATCCTCTTTCGACATCGCTCTCGCCTATGTTCAGGAACGCGAGCAATTCGGCAAACCCTTGGTCGATTTTCAGGCCGTCCAGCTTTCCCTCGCCGAAATGAAGATGAAGCTCGACGCCGCCCGCCTCCTTCTCTACCGCGCCGTCATCGAGGCCCAGAGCGGCCTGCCGTCAGTCGGCAACAGCTCTATCGCCAAGTGCTTCGCCAACGAGATGACGCGCGAGGTCACGGGCAAAGCGATGCAACTGATGGGCGGCTACGGCTATTCCTGCGCCTACCCGGTCGAGCAGAAGATGCGCGACGCTTGGGGCTGGGGCATCGCGGGCGGCTCCATCGACGTGCAGAAAACCAACATCGCCGCCGCCCTCGTCGGTCGCCGCTTCAATCAGCGGGCAACGTGAAGCACAACCTCTGCATCGCTATTCCGCCAAACCAAGCACATCGATCATCCCGTATTCCCCGTTCTTGCGGCCCCGCCCCCAGAACGCCGCCTTCAGCGCCCCGCGCGAAAAGATACGGCGGTCGGTGGCCAGATGCCGCAACACGATGCGCTCGCCATCGGCGGCGAAGATCACGTCATGCTCGCCGACCACATCACCGCCCCGGATCGCATGGAAACCGATTGTTCCACGCTCCCGCGCGCCGGTGATCCCGTCGCGACCCCGGTCGGACGCATCGTCGAGTGAGACCCCACGCCCCTCGGCGGCGGCCTCCCCCAGCATCAGGGCGGTGCCAGAGGGCGCATCGACCTTGCGATTGTGATGACTCTCCACGATCTCGATATCGAAATCCTCGTCGAGCGCCCGCGCGACCTTCTCGGTCAGAATGGTCAGGAGGTTCACCCCCAGCGACATATTCCCGGCCCGCACGATCACCGCATGGCGGGCGGCGGCAGACAGCTTCGTCAAGTGCTCAGGCGAAAGCCCCGTCGTGCCGATCACATGCACCAGCTTCGCCTGCGCCGCGAGGCCCGCATGGGCCACCGTCGCATCCGGCGAAGTAAAATCGATCATCGCATGGGCACCCAGCACCGCCTCAAGCGGATCGCCCCCGACGACCACCCCCAGATCACGCCCCAGCCCCATTGCCGCGCCGATATCCTGACCGACCCAGTCATGGCCCGGACGCTCCGTCACCGCATGGAGCATCGCCCCTTCGGCATCCAACACCTCCCGCACGAGCATCTGACCCATGCGGCCCGAGCAACCGGGAATGACGATACGAAGGGGGTCGGCCATGGCAGTGTTCCCGAGATTAAACGATTTTCCTCTCGTTACACCGACCGTCCCGGCGGGTCACGCCTCAGTTGCCAGCCATCGACAGCCTGAACTTGCGGAAGGCAAATTCGCCCTCACCCCATGCCACGATCCCGAGCGCGCCGGTCCGCATAGCCTCGCTTTCCGTGAAGATCGAAGACTGGCCATTCACCTCTAGCCGCACGCCCCGTCCGCCTCGACCAGCGTGAAGGTATTGAAGCCATCCGTGACGCCTTTGGCCTTGCCTTTGAAGAGGATCTTGCCCCCGTCCGGCTTTCGCTGGAACAGCGTCAACTCACCCGCCGGCGACAGCACGAAGAGGTAATAGCTCTTGTCGGTTTCGTCGAAACCGACAATCAGGCCTCCACGGGTCGAGGCCGCCTCGTCCCGGAAATCCAGCTCGACAGAAACGCTTCGCGTTCCCTCATGCCCGGCATTCGGCTTGATGAAATAATAGCGGATCGACGCCGGATTGGAGTCGTTGTCGAGGACATAGGTTTCGCCCTCGTCGCGCTGATCCCAGGCGCCGGACTGGCCGGTTTTCAGGATGGTGTTCATCTTGCCCATGTCGAAGGCCGATGCTGGCCCGCACAGCGCGGCGGCACAGAAGGCGAACAGGGCGGCTATACGACTATTCACAGCGATTTCCTTTCAACTCCAACGATGCAACCGACCGGCTCATGCAGCCCGGTTATAAAGGTG
>CALHLW010000147.1 GCA_938034615.1 uncultured Neomegalonema sp.
AATCTCAATCCGCAGTCGGTGGTGGCGCAGCGCCTCTATCCGCAGGCGAAATCGATCAAGTAAAGTCAGGACTACAAGTACCATGAAAGCACTCGAAGGCGTCAAGATCCTCGATTTTACCCATGTCCAGTCCGGGCCGACCTGTACGCAATTGCTGGCGTGGTTCGGGGCGGACGTGATCAAGGTGGAGCGGCCCGGTGTCGGGGATGCGACCCGCAAGCAGTTGCAGGACGTGCCGGATGCGGACAGCCTGTACTTTACGATGCTGAACCACAACAAGCGGTCCATCGAGCTGAACTCCAAGGATGAGACGGGCAAGGAAGTGCTGACCCGCTTGGTGCAGGAATGTGATGTGCTGGTCGAGAATTTCGCCCCCGGTGCGCTCGACCGCATGGGGTTCGGGTGGGAGGCGATCCAGAAGATCAATCCGCGCATGATAATGGCCTCGGTCAAGGGGTTTGGCCCCGGCAAGTACGAGGATTGCAAGGTCTACGAGAACGTCGCGCAATGTGCAGGCGGATCAGCGTCCACCACCGGCTTTCTCGACGGCCCGCCCCTCGTGACCGGCGCACAGATCGGCGACAGCGGCACGGGGCTGCACCTCGCGCTCGGCATCGTGACGGCGCTGTTCCAACGTGAGAAAACGGGCAAGGGCCAGAAAGTGCTGGCGGCGATGCAGGACGGGGTGCTGAATCTGGCGCGCGTAAAACTGCGCGATCAGCAGCGGTTGGATCATGGCCCGCTCAAGGAATACTCGCAATTCGGTGCGGGCATTCCCTTCGGCGAAGCGACGCCGCGTGCGGGCAACGACTCGGGTGGTGGTCAGCCGGGGCGCATCCTGAAATGCAAAGGGTGGGAGACGGACCCGAACGCCTATACGTATTTCATCACGCAGGCGGCGGTCTGGAAGAACGTCTGCGACGTGATCGGCGAACCGGATTGGAAGGACGCCGAGGGCTATGCGACGCCTCCGGAGCGGCTGGACAAGCTGGACGCGATCTTCGCGCGGATCGAGGAATGGACGATGACCAAGACCAAGTTCGAGGTCATGGATATCTGCAATCCGCTCAACATCCCCGTCGGCCCGATCCTGTCGATGAAGGAAATCGCCGAGGACGAGGGCCTGCGGGCGACCGGGACCATCGTGGAATGTGACCACCCGGAGCGGGGGCGGTATGTCTCGGTCGGGTGTCCGATCAAGTTGTCGGACAGCCCGGTAGAGGTGGAGCGTTCGCCGCTCTTGGGCGAGCATACGGAGGAAATCCTCAAATCGGTGCTGGGGTATTCCGACGAAGACGTGGGCCGCATCGCCGACAGCGGCGCGGTGGGCGAGGTGAAGAAGATGGCGGCGGAGTAACCAGCACTGTCATTGCCCGGTTCATCCGGGCAATCCATTCCTCCGCTTGCTCCGGCGGAATGGGCTGAGAAATGGATACCCCGCCTACGCGGGGTATGACGATAAAAGAAGTTTCGGGGGAAGCGACGTGAAGATCATCGTGATGGGGCAGCAGGCATTCGGCAAGGATGCGTTGGCGAAGATACTGGAGAGCGATGTCGACGAGGTGGTCGCGGTCTATTGTGAGCCTGATCGCGAGGGCAAACCTGCCGACCCGATCAAGGTGTTTGCTGAGGAGCAGGAGATTGCGGTGCATCAGCCTGCGAATTTCGATGATGCGGCGACGTTGGAAACGCTGGCGTCCCATGACGCGGACCTTATGGTCATGGCCTTCGTGAATGTCTTCGTGCCGGAGGCGGCACGGGATACTCCGAAGCAGGGATCCATCTGTTTTCATCCATCGTTGTTGCCGCTGCACCGGGGGCCGAGCGCCGTGAATTGGCCGATCATCATGGGGGCCGAGAAGTCGGGGTTCTCATGGTTCTATCCGTCCGATGGTCTGGATGAGGGCGACAGTCTGATGCAGTGGGAATGCCCCATCGAGCCGGACGACACGGTCATTAACCTCTATTTCAAGAAGATATACCCGGCGGCCATCGACTCGGTGCCGCAGGTGTTGGAGGCGTTCCGTACTGGCAATCCGCCGCGCATCGTGCCGGATGAGGCACAGGCGACCTACGAGCGGCGCTGCACGAAAAATCACGCCCGGATCGACTGGAACAAGCCCGTGAAACAGGTCTACGATCTGATCCGGGGGACGAACCCGGCACCGGGGGCCTGGACGACGCTGGAGGGCGAGGAGGTCGGCGTGTTCGACGCCGCGCGCGTTCCGGGGGACGGCGTTTCGGGGAAGGTCGTTTCTGTGACAGAAGATGGCGTTGCCGTTCAGTGCGTCGGCGGTCGTATCCTGTTGAAAAGGGTGCGACCCAAGGGCGCAGACAAACAGCCTGCGACCGACTGGGCGAGTGCAGCGGGCGTCGAAAAAGGCACCCGACTGGGAACTTGAAAATCAATAATGCGCCCGACCGTGGCGTGACAGGGGAAGCTTGAGATGTCGGATATCGAAATCGCCCGCAAGGCCAACAAGAAACCGATTCAGGAAATCGGCGCGAAGATCGGTATCGGGTCCGATGACCTGCTGCCCTATGGCCATGACAAGGCCAAGGTATCTGCCGATTTCATCGCCTCGAAGGCGAATGACGACGATGGCAACCTGATCCTCGTCACTGCCATCAACCCGACCCCTGCGGGCGAGGGCAAGACGACAACGACCGTGGGCCTCGGCGACGGTCTGAACAAGATCGGCAAGAACGCGATGGTTTGCATCCGTGAAGCCTCGCTCGGGCCAAACTTCGGCATGAAGGGCGGGGCTGCGGGCGGCGGCTATGCGCAGGTCGTGCCGATGGAGGAGATGAACCTCCATTTCACGGGCGATTTCCACGCGATAACCTCTGCGCATAACCTGTGCTCTGCCATGATAGACAACCACATCTATTGGGGCAACGAGCAGGAAATCGACGTGCGCCGGGTCGTGTGGCGGCGGGTGCTCGACATGAACGACCGGGCGCTGCGCCAGATCACGGCGTCGCTTGGCGGCGTGGCCAACGGCTTCCCGCGCGAAGCGGGTTTCGATATCACCGTGGCCTCCGAAGTGATGGCGATCCTGTGTTTGGCGTCCGATCTCGAAGACCTGCAAAAGCGTCTCGGTGACATGATCGTCGCCTATCGCCGCGACCGCAGCCCCGTCTATTGCCGGGACATCAAGGCTGATGGGGCGATGACGGTCCTGCTCAAGGATGCGATGCAGCCGAACCTCGTGCAGACGCTGGAGAATAACCCGGCCTTCGTGCATGGCGGGCCGTTCGCGAACATCGCTCATGGCTGTAACTCGGTGGTGGCGACCAAGACCGCCCTCAAGCTGTGCGACTATGTCGTTACCGAAGCGGGTTTCGGGGCCGATCTGGGCGCGGAAAAATTCCTGAATATCAAATGCCGCAAGGCGGGCCTGAAACCCAAAGCCGTCGTCCTCGTCGCCACGATCCGCGCGATGAAGATGAACGGTGGCGTCGCCAAGGGCGATCTCGGCAACGAGAATGTCGAGGCGGTCAACAGCGGGTGTGCAAACCTTGGTCGCCACATCGAAAATCTTGGAAAATTCGGTGTTCCGGTCGTCGTCGCGATCAATCACTTTGCGGGCGACAGTGACGCGGAAGTGCAGGCAGTGAAGGACTTCGTTGCATCGAAAGGCACTGAAGCCGTGCTGTGTATGCACTGGGCGAAGGGCGGCGAAGGCACCGTCGATCTGGCGAACAAGGTCGTGGAAGTCATCGACTCCGGCAAAGCGGCGTACAAGCCTCTCTACCCGGACGATATGGGACTCGCCGATAAGATCGAAGCCATTGCCACGGGTATCTATCGCGCCGACTCGGTCACGATGGACAACAAGATCCGCGACCAACTCGCCCAGTGGGAAGAGCAGGGGTACGGCAAACTGCCGGTCTGTATGGCCAAGACGCAGTACAGCTTCTCGACCGACCCGACTCAACGTGGCGCACCGACCGGTTTCGACATTCCTGTGCGGGAAGTGCGGCTGTCGGCGGGCGCGGGTTTCGTCGTTGCGATCTGTGGGGAGATCATGACGATGCCCGGTCTGCCGCGCGTTCCTTCGGCGGAGACCATCATGCTCGATGATGACGGCAACGTGCAGGGTCTGTTCTGATGCGGGCTGGCCTCCCTCAAATCGCAGCCCCGGACTTGATCCGGGGCCTTGATGGTCGGTGCGCCGTCCTTCGAGGCCCCGCGTCGGGCGCGGGGCTGCATCTTGCGGGAGGCCACCCATGACGATCCGTACAATCACCCTGCCGGTTCGAGGCGATGGCAAGGGTAACAATGTCCTTGCCCATGCCGCCGTGCTGGCGAAACGGTTCGGGGCGCATGTGACGGTGCTGCATTGCCGCCCGCGCCCTGCCGATCTGTTGCCTTATGGCGTTCCGGTGCCGGGTTTCATGCGAGAGCAGATCGCCGCCTCGGCATCGAAGCTTGCGGATGAGGAGGAGCAGACGCTCAAGACGGAGTTTCGTGACCTGATCGCGGAGATGGGACTGACGGAAGGCGTCGCCGGGTCAGGCGGGGCGACTGCGTCCTGGCAGGAAGCCGCCGGTCGTCAGATCGACGTGCTGAAACACCATGGACGGCTGGCCGATATAATCATGGTTCCCAAGCCGGACCGCGACCGTAATCTCGGGGCGAATACCCTGCGCTCGGCGTTGTTCGCGAGCGGCCGCCCGGTGCTGATGTGTCCGCCGCGCGATGGAAAGCCGGAAACACTGGGCGAGCGAATTGCTATAGGCTGGAACGGATCTGTTGAGGCGAGTCGGGCGGTTGCGCTTGCGATGCCGCTGATCGAGGGCGCGAAACACGTCACCGTTCTGACGGCGGGTGAGGAAGTCCATGGTGCAACGGCCGAAGACCTGATCACCAATCTCGCCTTGCGGGGGATCGACTGTAAGCTTGTACGGTTTGCGGTGCGTGGATCGGTGGGTAGTGACCTGTTGGAACAAGCGAAATCTGCGGGTGCCGATATGCTGGTGATGGGGGCCTATGGTGACAGCCATGAGCGAGAGACGGTCTTCGGCGGTAACACGCAGGCGGTGGTCGATCACGCGACATTGCCTGTGGTTCTGGTCCATTGATGCGCGCGAAGTGCAGCGTGCGAAACGATGTTGCGCGATGTGACGTGCTGCGTGAAAGTAGAGCCGCAGAGGAATTCTGAAACCACGACGAAAGCCGCGCCATAAGCGGCATCGTCCGATGTCCCGCAAGGGAAAAACCGGAGGAAACGACAATGAAGCTACTCAAGAACCTAACACTCGGCGTAGCCGCGATTGGCATGGCGCTTACCGCGACTGCCGCTTCGGCGTTCGAGCCGTCCAAGCCCATCGACTTCGTGATCATGGCGGGCAAGGGCGGCGGTGCCGACAAGATGGCGCGTCTGATGCAGTCTATCGTGGAAAAGAACGAGCTGGCAGACAAGCCGCTGGTGCCCACGAACAAGTCCGGTGGCTCGGGTGCCGAAGCCCTGACTTACATGAGCGGGGTCGGCGATCCCGATCATTCGATTATGGTCACGCTGAACTCTTTCTACACCACGCCCCTGCGCCAGCCGGGTCTGAAGGTCGATAACATGGCCTTCGCACCCGTTGCGCGTATGGCCGAAGACACCTTCGTTCTCTGGGTCCACAAGGACGAGGGGATCACCGACTTCGAGGGCTTCCTCAAGGAGGTCAAGTCACGTGGCAACAAGTGGGTCATGGGCGGGACCGGCAAGAACTCCGAAGACAACATCATCACCGATCACCTGAACGAAGCCTACGGTCTTGACATCAAGTACATCCCCTACAAAGGCGGTGGCGCGGTGGCGAAGGATCTGGCGGGCAAGCAGATCCAGTCCTCGGTCAACAACCCGTCCGAAGCGCTGGGCTTCTATGAGAGTGGCGATGTGATCCCCATCGTCGCGTTCACCAACGAGCGCCTGCCTATGTTCCCCGATACGCCCACTCTTAACGAAGTGAGTGACGAGGAAGATTTCGCCTACTTCATGCAGCGCTCAGTCGTCGGTGCCCCCGGAATGTCGGACGAGGCTCAGGCTTACTACACTGACCTGTTCACTAAAGTGTTCGAGTCGGATGAGTGGCAGAAGTATAAGAACGACAAGTCGCTGATGGGCGAGTTCATGAGCGGCGACGATCTGAGCGAATACTGGGGCGTCCAGATCGAGAATCACGAGAAGATTCTCAAGGCTTCCGGCGCCATCAAGTAAGCGACGCGCTCACGACGAAAACCCTGCCCCGCATCAGATGCGGGGCAGGATACGTTGACCTGCTGCTCGACCAAGCCCATCGAGGCCCCGGAACATCCGCTACGCGGCGTGATCGGGGCATAGGCTACCCCTTTGCCATAACGAGGCCCGACATGCGCCGCGCCGAATTCGTCACAGCCATTATTCTCGGGCTGCTCTCCGTCTACCTGATGTGGAAGGCGGGCGAAGGGCCGGAATGGGATACCGAATACGTCCACTGGGCGAATACCGGAATCAATATCGACGGATCCGGGCCGGGGAAGGGGTTCTTTCCGTTCTACCTCGCACTCGGGATGCTCATCTCCTGCATCTGGATCGTCGTCAATGCTATTCGCCGTCAGTCGCCGCCCTCGCAATCTGACGAGCCGTTTATGGATGGCTATGCGAAGAAGATGCTGCTCATGGTTGGCGGTGGGCTGATCGGGTTTCTCATCCTGATCGATCTCATCAGCATGTACGCGGCCATCGCCGTCTTCATGCTCTACTACATGCTTATTCTCGGGCGGCATCCTGCCATGCTGTCGGTGGTGACGAGCCTCGTGGTGCCGTTCTGGCTCTATCTCTTCTTCGATATCGTGATGACGAAGGTGCAGCCGAAGGGCCTGCGCTGGATCGAGGATACGATCTACACCCCGGCGGGTAATTTCTTCCGCGATCAGTCGTTCATCGGGATCGTGATGTTCTTCGTCGTGTCTGGGGCGATCCTGACCTTTGTTGCGCGGTCGGCACGTCGGCAGGGAGGCGCATAATGGATATTATTCCTGCACTTATGGACGGGCTGTGGATTGCCGTGCAGCCGCATAACCTCGCGCTTGCCGTGATCGGTGTGGTCGTCGGGTTGTTCGTCGGGGCCTTGCCGGGGCTAGGATCGGTGAACGGGGTCGCGATCCTGCTTCCCTTCACCTTCGTTATCAACGAGGCGACGAGCGACCCTGCTGCGCCGATGATCTTTTTGGCGGCGATCTATTATGGCGCGATGTACGGGGGGGCGATCTCCTCGATCACGCTGGGGATACCGGGGGCTTCGACGGCGGTGGCGACGACCTTCGACGGACGACCCATGGCGCTGAAAGGGCAGGCGGACCGGGCGCTCGTGACTGCCGCCATCGCCTCCTTCATCGGTGGCACTGTCGCGACGCTGTTCTTCACGGGATTTGCACCGCTCCTTTCCTCCGTCGCGCTTGATTTCGGGAACCCGGAAATCTTTGCCCTGATGCTGCTGGCCTTCGCGACCTTCATCGGTCTGGGGGGAGACGATATTCCGAAGACGATGTTCTCGATCTTCTTCGGCCTGCTGCTCGCGACCGTTGGCTTCGACACGATCTCGGGGGAGCCGCGCCTCATCTTCCTGAACGAGCGTGAGCAGGCGGCTGTGTTGGGGATGGTGGGGGCCGATCCCGAGGCCGTGCCATTCTTCGACTCGGTGGCGTGGTTCAGCCGGGGTATCCAGTTCCTCGTGCTGGCCATTGGCGTTTATGGCATCGGGGAGATGCTGTGGACAATCAACGCCAGCCGCTACAAGGTCACGATGACCGAGACGACGATCAGCGCCAAGCGCATCTGGGCCGGGATCGTGGGCATGAAGGATGCGTGGAAGGGCACGACCATCGGGTCGCTGCTCGGGTTTTTCGTCGGTATCCTGCCCGCCGCAGGGGCCACGCCCGGTTCGCTCATGTCTTATGGCGTTGCCAAGATGACCTCGCGCAATCCGCGCAGCTATGGCGAGGGGAACCCGGACGGGGTGGCCGCGCCGGAGGCGGCGAACAATTCTGCCTCGACCGGCGCGATGCTGCCGATGATGACGCTGGGAATTCCCGGCTCGCCGACAACCGCCGTGCTGTTGGCCGGGATGGTGATCTGGGGGCTGGAGCCGGGACCGAGACTGTTCGAGGATCGGCCCGAATTCGTGTGGCCGCTGATCGGATCGTTCTACGTTTCGAACCTCGTGGCTGTGTTGGTGAATCTGGCGTTCATTCCGCTGTTCCTTGCGGTGCTGCGGATGCCGTTCACGATCCTCGCGCCGGTGATCTTTGTGCTGTCCATCGTCGGCACCTATGCAGCGTATGACAACATGAACGATGTCTGGTTGATGGTGCTGTTCGGCTTTGGCGCATATTTCCTGCGTGTGCTGGATTATCCGCTGGCCCCTGCCGTGCTGGCCGTGGTGTTGGGGACGACCGCCGAGGAGAAGATGCGGCAATCGCTGTTGCTGTCGGATGGGGATTTCGCGATTTTCTGGAACCCGTTCTTCGACCGCGATGGTAAGGGGCAGGACTGGTGGATCGCTCCGATAACCACTTGGATCGCCGTCATCCTGATCGCGCTTCCCATCGTTCTCTGGGCCGTTCGCAAGATGCGTGGCGGTTCGTCGGTCGAGGCATGACGGCATGAATACGGTGCGGACTGCGCAAGTCCTAGGCTATGCTGGGTTGATCCCCTTCGTTGTGCTGGCGCTCGATCCGCTGGTGACGAATTACTTCTCCGCGCCACTCGCGCGGCTGTGGTTGCTGGCTTACGGGGCGGTGATCCTGTCGTTTCTGGGCGGGATCATGTGGGGACGATGCCTGACCGAGCCGGAAGCGGGGGTGTCGATGATCGTGTCGATCCTGATTTCGCTGGCCGGATGGGGTGCGGTCATGCTGTTGGGGCCGGAAGCGTTCTGGTTGCTGGCAGGCGGATTTGTGGCGGCGTTGGCTTGGGACATGGCGGCGGACCTGCCGCCGTGGTTCCGGCAGTTGCGGATTCATCTGAGCATTGGGGCAATTTTGGCGATGGTCGTCGGGGCGTTGACGTAGGACTCGCAAATTTAACCTCGCAGCCCTACATTCGGTGATGGCGGGGCTGTTCTTTACGTCAGGAAACAGAACCCATCAGCCATAAATATCTCTGCGGGAACTGCCCCTGCCCCGGACCGTGGTCCGGGATATGCGGTGCCCACCTGGTTTACCAGGCTAACGGGGATCTTGTGTTCCAACGGCTGCAACGGCTCCGCCACTCATGATCGATCCCGAAGAAAAAAACGACGCGCGCAAGGCGGCAAAGGCCCGCCGAAAAGCGGCGAAAGCGGCCCATCCCGATGCGGCGCGCAAGGCGATGGCCGTGTTTCTGGAGGCCGTGCCGCTCTCGCAGGATGACGTGGTATCCGCCTACCGCCCGATCTTCAGCGAACTCGACCCGACCCCCCTCATGGAAGTGCTGCATGAACGCGGCATCCGCCTCTGCGTACCGGTCATCATCGGAAAAGCACGACCGCTGGCGTTCCGGGCATGGACCCCCGGCGCAGTAATGGAAACCGGTGCATTCGGCGCAGAAATCCCCGTCGATGCGCCCGAGATCACCCCGACCCTACTGATCGCACCGATGCTGGCCTTCGACCGAGCGCTCTGGCGGTTGGGCTATGGGGGCGGGTTCTATGACCGCACGCTGGAAGGGCTGCGCGCGCGGGGGGCGGCGCGGGCGTTTGGCTATGCCTATGCGGAGCAGGAGGTGGATGCGGTGCCTATCGAGCCGACGGATCAGCGGCTCGACGGCGTGGTCACGCCCGTTGGGCTGATCGCGTAAGTGCCGCTTTCCCTTGGTCGTCCGTATGACTATGGTGCGCGCCGAATTGTCCCCCCGCAAGGAGCGCGCTCATGTCCGTCAAAATGCACCTCGTCTATGGCGGCGAACTAGTCGATACGCAGAAGAAGGAATTCAAGGATTTCTCGCAGGTCGATGTGGTCGGCCTGTTCCCCGATTATGCGAGCGCCTATGCCGCGTGGAAAAACGCCGCGCATCGCACGGTGGACAATGCGGAGATGCGCTATTTCATCGCGCATCTGCATCGCCTGACCGACGAGACGACCGAAGAAAGCGCCGAACCGGCGTGATTGCGCTTCGGTGAAGGCGCTCGATACTTTTGTATGGCGGATCGCCCAAGCCGTGGTTCCCCGGTTCGGGGCGGCCTATATCCGCTTTGTATTTCGCACCGTGCGCTGGGACTGGGTCGGGCGGGAGGTCGTCGATGACGTCCTCGCCACGCGCAAGCCGATCGTTGCCGCTTTCTGGCATGGGCGGTTGCTGATGATGGCACCGGTGATGGCGGAATCCGTGCAGCCCTTGCATGTGGTGATTTCCAACAATCGGGACGGTGAGCTCATCGCGCGGCTGATCGAGCGGTTTGGCGGGCATACCCTGCGCGGCTCGACCCGGCATCCGCGTAAGCGGAAAGGGAAAGGCGGCAATGCGGTCGCGCGAACGGGGATCGAGCGGTTGGAGGCGGGCGACCTGATCGGGATTACGCCGGACGGTCCGCGGGGGCCGAGGATGCGGGCGCAAGCGGGGGTGGCGGCGCTGTCGGTCTGGACGGGGGTGCCGGTTGTGCCGTTCGCCTGGGCGACGCGCAGGGGAGTGATGCTCAAAAGCTGGGACCGCTTTCTGCTGCCATGGCCATTCGACCGGGGCGTCTATGTGGTGGGTGATCCGATCTATCCCGAGGGTGAGGGTGAGGGGGAGTCGGCGGTCGAGGCGCATCGTCTGGCCGTCGAGGCAGGGTTGAACGCGGTGACACGGCTCGCCGATGAGCGGGTCGGGCGGGTGCCGGTGGAGCCGATATGACGGCGCCGTTGACCCTGTATCGAGGGGCGGCAGGTCTGGCCGCACCGCTGGTCGCGTGGCATCTGCGGCGGCGGGCGGCGCGGGGCAAGGAAGTCGCGGCGCGGCTGGACGAGCGGTTTGGTCTTGCGGCTGCGGAGCGTCCTGAGGGCGCGTTGGTCTGGGTTCATGCGGCGAGCGTGGGGGAAGCGCTGTCGGCGCTGCCGGTAATTGCGGAGATCGAGAAGGATGGCGCGCGGTGTTTGCTGACGACGGGGACTGTCACGTCGGCGCAGTTGTTAGCGGAACGCGTGCCGAACGTGCTGCACCGCTTTGCGCCGGTGGATACGCCGGGAGCGGTGGCCGGGTTTCTCGAGGCGTGGCGACCCGATGCGGCGCTGTGGATGGAATCGGAGCTATGGCCGAACCTCGTGCGGGAGACGGCGGCGCGCGGCGTGCCGATGGCGCTGGTGAATGCGCGGATGTCGGCGGGGTCTGCACGGAACTGGGGTTTTGCGAAGGGGAGCGCGGCGGCGTTGCTCGGGGCCTTTGCGATGCGGCTGGTGCAAACGGTAGTGGTGTGTGAGCGATTAGTACGGCTCGGAGCCGATCCGGCGACGACCATCGTGACGGGTGATCTGAAAGCCTCGCGTGAGCCCGATCCGGTGGATGCGGCGGCGCTGGCCGCGATGCGTGAGGCGGTTGGGGCGCGGCCTGTCTGGCTGGCGGCAAGTACGCATCCGGGGGATGAGGCGGCGGCGCTGGATGCGCATCGGGCGCTGGGCGTGGAGGGCTTGCTGACAATCATCGCGCCCCGACATCCGGAGCGGGGTGCAGAGATTGCGGCGCTGGCGGAAGCACGGGGGCTGTCGGTGACGCGGCGCTCGGAGGGGAGCTTGCCGGGCGGGGATGTCTATGTCGCGGATACGTTGGGCGAGTTGTCGCTGTGGTATGCGCTGGCCCCGGTGACGCTGATCGGTGGGGGGTGGGACGGAATCGGCGGGCATAATCCGCTGGAGGCCGCGCCGCATGGCTGCGCGATCCTGTCGGGGGACGATGTGCCGAGCTTTGCTGATACCTATGCGCGGTTCGAGGCGGCGGGGGCCGTTCGTTTGCTGCCGTCGCGCGGTGATCTGGTTGAGGCCCTGCGGGACGTGATGGGGGCGTCGGGTGCCACGATGGCGGAGGCGGCGAGGGCGGCGGGAGAGCTGGACCCGGAGCCGCTTGCGAAGACCATGGCGGCGCTGCGGCCCTTGCTGGCGGGGGTAATGCGATGAAGGCTCCCGAGTTTTGGCAGAATGGCGGGGCGATGGGCGCGGTGCTCTCGCCGTTGGGAGCGCTCTATGGATTGGGCGGGCGCGTGCGGGCGGCGTTGGCGCGGCCTTATCGCGCGCCCGTGCCGGTGATCTGTGTCGGGAACCTGACCCTTGGCGGAACCGGCAAGACGCCGGTGGCTATTGATCTGTTGCAACGACTCATGGCGCGGGGCGTGGCGGTCCATGCGGTGACGCGCGGTTACGGTGGTACCGAGAAGGGGCCGCATCGGATTGACGTCAAGGAAGACCATCCGAAGCGGGTCGGGGACGAGCCCTTATTGCTGGCCTCCCATGCACCGGTCTGGGTCGCGCGGGACCGGGCGGCAGGGATACGGGCGGCGATTGCGGCGGGGGCTGGGGCGATCGTGACGGATGACGGGTTCCAGAATCCGGGCTTTGTGAAGGACTTGTCCGTCGTGGTGGTCGATGCGGAAGCGCGATTCGGGAACGGGCGAGTATTTCCGGCGGGGCCGTTGCGCGAGCCGGTGGCGCATGGATTGGCGCGGGCCGATGCAGTCGTGATGATGGGGCAGGGAGCGGCCCCTGACTTCGACGGCCCGGTGCTGCGCGCGACGCTGGAGCCGCGTGTGTCGGGGATATCATTGGCGGGAGCGCGGGTCTTTGCCTTTGCGGGGATCGGAAGGCCGGAGAAGTTCTTCGAGACGGTGCGGCGATTGGGGGCGGAGGTGGTCGATTGCGAAGGCTTTCCCGACCATCACCGCTATACGGGGGCGATGGTCAATCGGCTGGTTGCGCGGGCGGACGGGCAAGGGCTGACGACCGTGACGACCGAAAAGGACATGGTGAAGATGCCACCGAGTATGCGCGGGGTTATCTGGCCGGTGCCGGTGGGGGTAGCATGGGACGACGAGGCGGCGGTTGAGGGAATGCTGGATCGTCTTCTCTATGAAGGATGACAATTATCCTGCCACGCACTTGCTGCGGGGCAGGCATCGTTTTCAACTGCGCGGGACGGGTCGCCAGTCGGGTGGGGCCATCTCGAAACCGGCGAAGTCGAAACCCGGCGAGACGGTGCAACCGCAGAGGGTCAAGTCGCCGAGCGATGTCGCGCATTGCCACCAGTTGGGCGGGACGATGCGCTGGGGGCGCTGGTTTGCGGCGATCTCGGGGCCGAGTATATGGGCTTCGGCATCATGGCCGTCGGGCGAGAGGGTCAGCGAGAGCGGCGCGCCCGCATACCAGTGCCAGATCTCTGCCGCATCGACCCGGTGCCAATGCGAAAATTCACCCACATCAAGCAGATAGTAGATCGACGTTCCAGCCGCGCGCTCGCCGTCATGGGCCTCTGCGCGCCATGTCTCGCGATACCAGCCGCCCTCGGGATGGGGTGCGAGGTTTAGGTGGCGGATCATGTCCTTTGCAGTGGTCATGGCATCTCCGATGCACGGGCAAGGGCGAGAAAGCCGGGGATGTCGATATCTTCGGCGCGCTTGGTCGGGTCGATACCGGCACGGTTCAGCAGTTCTTCGCCGCCAAGGGGGGCGAGGCTGCGGCGGAGCATTTTGCGGCGCTGGCCGAAAGCTGCGGCGGTGATGCGCTCCAGTGCCTTGAGTGACACGTCATCCGGCGCAGGGCGGTGTTCGAGCCGGATGACGGCGCTCGTCACCTTGGGCGGCGGCACGAAGGCTTGGGGCGGAATGTCGAAGAGGACCGCGTTCTCCGCCCGCCACCCGGCAAGGACCGAGAGGCGCCCATAGGCTTTAGTGCCGGTGCGGGCGACGATGCGTTCGGCCACCTCGCGCTGGAACATCAGCGTCAGGGAATGCCACCATGGCGGCCAGTCGGCGGTGGTGAGCCAGCCGACGAGCAATTCAGTGCCGATATTGTAGGGCAGGTTCGCGATGATTTTTGGCGGCGTGTCGAAATAGGGCCTCGGGTCGAGAGAGAGGGCATCGCCCTCGATCACCTCCAGCCGTCCGGGATAATGTGCGGCGATTTCGGCCAAGGCGGGCAGGCAGCGGCGGTCGCGCTCGATGGCGACGACTTTTCGTGCGCCGCCCGCCAGCAGGGCGCGGGTCAGGCCGCCGGGGCCGGGGCCGATCTCCAGCACGTCCTGTTCGGTCAGGTCTCCGGCGGACCGGGCGATCTTGGCGGTAAGGTTCAAGTCGAAGAGGAAGTTCTGGCCCAAGGCCTTGGTCGGGGCGAGATTATGCGCGCGGACGACCTGAGCCAGCGGCGGCAGACCGTCGATGGCGCTCATGCAGCCGCTCGTGCGTCGGCCATGGCGCGGGCGGTGCGAAGGGCCTCGATGAAGCTGCGCGGATCGGCGGTGCCTTCTCCAGCGCGGTCATAGGCGGTGCCGTGGTCGGGCGACGTGCGCACGAAAGGTAGGCCGAGGGTGATGTTGACGCCCCGGTGAAAGTCGAGCGTCTTCAGAGGGATAAGCGCCTGATCGTGATACATGCAGAGCGCGACATCGTATGCGGTGCGGGCGTCTTCGTGGAACATCGTGTCGCCGGGCCACGGGCCGGTGGCGTCGATGCCTTCGATGCGCAGGGCCTCGATAGCCGGGGCGATGATCTCGATTTCCTCCATCCCCATCGATCCGCCTTCGCCCGCATGGGGGTTGAGGCCGGAGACGGCGATGCGGGGGGATGGCAGCGCGAAATCCCGGCGCATGGCGTCGTGGAGGATGCGCGCGGTGGCCGTGATGGTGTCGTGGGTGATGTCGTCGAAAATATCGCGCAGGGCGGTGTGGACGGTCAGCGGCACGACGCGGAGTCCCGGCGCGGCGAGCATCATCACGGAGGTCGGAACGCCGCCGAGTGCCGCGAGGAACTCGGTATGGCCGGGATAGGCGAAGTTTGCCCCCTCGTGCAGCGCGCGCTTGTTGATTGGGTTCGTCACGACCGCTGCTGCGCGGCCCGTGCTGGCATCCGCGACTGCCCGCTCGATAGAGGCGATGACGCAGGCGGCATTTGCTGGAACCGGCTTTCCGGGTGGTTGGGCGGCGGCAAGGGGAAGCGGCAAGACGGGGAGCGAGTCGCCGAAGGCCGCTGTGGATTCGCGCGGGTCGTAAATCTCGACGATGGGACAGGATTGGCTCATCTCGCTGGCAATGGCGGCGAGACGGGCCGGGTCGTCGATGGCATAGAAGGGAGGCACCACGCCCTCATCCCGCCGTGCCCAAGCCATGATGGTCAACTCGCCGCCGATTCCGGCGGGGTCGCCCATCGTGACGGCAAGAGGCGCGTCAGCGATCACGACAGGCGATCACCGGCGTTCGATCACGGCTTCGCGGCGCAGCTTCCGCAGCAAGCTGGCAGAGTAGCGGCTAAGTTTGGAGGCGGTGAGTTGGCGGCGTGCGCTGTCTTCCTGCGATCCTGTCGGCTTCACGCTGCCGCTCTCGATCTTGTCGCAGAGAATGATGACATGAAACCCGTCATTCGAGCGGATCGGGTCGCTAATGCCGCCTACCGGCATCGTGATGACCGCGTTGCGCACAGGGCCGGGCATTTGCTCGGGGGTCAGCGTCCCGACATCGCCGGAGATCGGCAGGTATTCGCTTTTGAGTGCTTCAACGGACGCACAATCTGTCACGCGCGCCTTCGCGGCTTGCGCCTGCTGCAAGGCAGTGGATGCAACTGATGGCGCGGCATTGGGCGCGACCCCGACGACGAGCTGCGAGATGCGATAGCTGGCCGGAGTGACACTGCCGGGGCCGCGTGTGTCGCGGATTCCAATGATCACGACCTCGTTGCCATCCACAAAGGGGCGTGTCACCCGGTCCTTCGTCATCGGCCCCACGATGCGTTGTGCGGTCGGTGACAGCGTGGATAACCCCACCCAGCCAAGATCGCCGCCCGATGTGGCGCTCAGGCCCGAACTGCGCTGGCGGGCCACATCCCCGAAAGTCGACCCTCCCCTGAGTTGCTGGAGGAGAGCGGTCCCGTCTGCCAGCACCGCCTGTTCGCCCCGTGCGTCGATGGGCAGGCGGATTTCGGAGATCAGGTATTCCGGTTCGGTCGGGTTTGCCTGTGAGGTGCCCATCGCTTCGGACAGCTCATCATCCGAGATGCGGATGCGCGGCATATATGTGCGGGGAACCAGATCGCGCCATGCCACTTCGGCGGCGATTTGCTGGTCAAGATGCTTGTTGCTCACGCCTCGGGATTGAAAATACTGTCGCATCGTTGCCGGATCGCGGCCCTGACTGCGCGAGAGTTGCGCGAAGCCATCATCGATTTCCTGCTGCGTCGGATTGATCCCGGCCCTGCGCGCCGCCTGCAACCTGAGGATATCGTTCACAAGCTGTTTGATGACATTCTCGCGGGAGAAGCTTGCACCACCCCCGGCGGCTTCGAGCAGCTTTCGACGCTGGTCGATGTCGTAGCCAGTGATGATCTCGTCATTGACGATGACGGCAGGAGAAAAGTCCTGTGCGGCGACGGGTTGAAGCGTTGCCCCGAGCAGAAGCGCGGCGAGCGAAGCGCCGAGAAGCGCACGGGTTCGGGTTTTCCGGGTCGTCATCGTTCGCGCTCATCCGTTTCTATTGGCATCCGTATCGATCATCCCCCCAAGCTCTTGAGACGGACCTGAAGGCCCAGGGATGTATCGGCGTTCGCGTCTCGATCATCGTTAAAGCGGCGTTTGACCGAGAGGTCAACGGCGCAACATTCGTTCTCGTACCGCACACCACCTTCGGAGGAAACGAAACGCGAGTCCTCCAGATCCGCACGGCTGGAACCGTATACCGTCCATTCTTCGGACAGCTTGACCGCAGCGTCTGCGTAAATCTCCTCCCGGTCTTCGTCGAATCCCGCAAGGGGATCGGCTGCGAGGAAGAGATAACCGAGGCTGCCGCTGACCGGCCCATACTGGCCGCGCGCGTAAAGTTCATGGCGCTGAAAGTCCCTTTCATCCCCATCGATCCTGAACCGATGCGTAATGTCGAAATACGGCGGCAAGGTGAGGCGGAGTGCCCCGACATGGTCACTTAATTCTTCGCGCAGTCCCGAAGACGACGAAAATTCCTCATTGTCACGCACCCGGATGACGCGCCCATAGACCGCCTCAATGCCTAAACCGGACTCGCTCTCGAAATCATACCGGACGCCAACATTCGCGCGATGCCCGCTCTCAAAACGATCCTGACCCGGAAACCGGGAATCGAAGGAGAAGAGGCTTGTTTCGTCGAATTCCGTATCGAGACTGTCCTCGTTCGGGATGTTGTCGTCATCGCTGGAATTCGGGGCGGCGATGAATTGCACGATCGGCTCGATCACATGGTTGCCGAGCGAATTCTGCGCGACCAGAGGATATCGCATATCGATTCCAAGCGCGCCGGTCGTGCGGATCTCAGTATTCTCGCTGAAGGTAGGGTCGTCCTCGATCAAATAGAGGTCAGCTTGGATATCTGCAAAGGGCGTGATGAGGACGCCCGGATCGGTGATGAAAGGCCGTCGCCATTGTGCCCCTGTCCCGATGCGGTTGAAGTCACGCCCGTCTTGACGCTCTAACCTGACCGCATTGGCCTCGACGGTAAGCGTTCCGGCCCATGGATTTTCGACGATCCGATTGGAATACCGGAATTCCGGCAAAACCTGCGGGATGAGATCATCGTCTTCCTCGGGGCGGAAGCTCTGGAAATAGATGAGGTTGGTTTCGGTGAAGAGGCGGTCGGTCTGGCTGCCCACGAAGGCTCGGCTGGTGGTGCGGTCGTCGTCGGTGTACTCGTAGCGGCGCAGGAAGGTGTCGTCCGAAGCCAGATCGACATCAAATCCTGCATACCATTCGGGTGCGCCCAGCGCATCGAGGCGGAACAGGCCTTCGCCATTCAATGCGCCCCGGAATTCATCTCCATCTCCGAGTGTGTCGTTGATCGTGCCGGTGCCGAACAAGCGATATTGCCCATGTTCTGTGCGTGCCCGGTATTCACCCTCCAGCAGCAAACCGTCGCGCGTCGTGATGTATGGCGTTACGGTCAGGTCTCGGTTCGGGGCGAGATTGAAGTAGTAGGGCGTCTTCGCCGTGAACCCGATGGTCTCGTTGCGCGAGAAACTTGGTGTCAGGAAGCCCGTGCGCCGCTCGACCGAGGGATCAGGATGGCGGAAATAGGGGAGGTAGAAGACGCTCACCCCCTCTACGTCGAAGGTTGCGTCCTGATAGATGATATCGCGGGTTAATTCGTCATGGATCACTTTGTTGGCGCGTACCCGCCACAAGGGCGTCGGATCATCAACGCAAACATCGCAGGCGCTGTAGACAGCCTTCGAGAGCACGGTGTAGCGGCCATCGACACGCTCTCCCGAAACGGCGGCCAGCTTGCCGCCCCCTTCGATCAGCAGGCGTGGCTGCGTAGTCGTGCCGTTGGTGAGGTCGGTGGCAAGTCTTGCATCGTCGGCGAAAAGGAAATTGCCGTCGTCGTTGCGCAGGGCGACGGCCCCTTCGGCGGCAACCGTGCCGTTCGCCACGTCGTAGATCAGGGAGTCCGCCCCCAAGACACGCCCTCCGTAGAACGCTTCCGCATCGCCGATGGCGCGGGCTACGCGCCCTTCCGTGTCGTAGGTGACGGCATCGGCTTCGAGAATCAGTGGCGTCTCGGAGTCCACGGTCCCGAGACCGAAGGGATCGACGCGCACGGTGTCGCGGGTGACGGGGTTTTCGACCATTGACGCGGCCTGGGGCGTGGGGAAGGCGGAGCTGGAGTTGCCGAATCCGCTCGTGCTTTCGTCGAAGCCGGTAGTGCCGAAATCCTGCGCCCCAGCGGATAGGCCGGTCAGCAACGGGGCGACGGCGGCGCAACTAGCGAGAAAGTGGCGGATCGTGCGGTACGGGATCATCGTCACGCTTCTCCAAAGTACAACGACAGGGCGACACCGAACAGACCGGCGGCGATGACGGGTGCCCATGCCCCCATTTCCGGCGGGGCCGCCCCCGATGCGCCGAGTGCCATGCTTACATCACTGAGGAAGTAGAGCGCGAATCCGGCCAGAGAGCAAACAAGAGCGATCCATCCGAATTTCGCCGAGCGGGGAGGGCGGATGGCAAAAGCGGCTGCGATCAGGGTCATACCGGCCATAAAGAAAGGTAGAGCAACCATGGCGTGCAGGTATGAGCGGTGCCGCCGGGCCGAGAAACCAGCCTTTTCCATCCCCTCGATGGCCGCCGGAAGCGCCCAGAAAGAAATCGATTCGGGGGCGGCAAAGCTGTTCTGGATTTCGGTGGCTGTCAGGCGGGTCGGAATCGTTGATCGTGCCGTCCGCACCGGGACGGGCGGTTCGGCATTGTACCCGTACTGAACGCGGTAGGTCACGACGTTACTGAGCGCCCATTCACCATCCATAAGGACAGCCCGTCCCGCGTCGATACGTTCCAGCAGGGCGTCGCCCGCTCCGAACAGGAGGAACGTCGTCTCGCGCAATTCAGTCCCTTCGGCATTCGTGCGGGAGGCCCGGATGACTGTTTGTCCATCCTCGCGGCTTTCACGAAGCCAAAGCCCCTCTGAGGTGACGGAGAACAGGCTGCCATTTCCATCGAGATGTTTTGATTCGAGCCGTTCATAGGCATTCAGCGCGGTCGCGGCGAGCGGCCCGTAGACGGTGGTGGCGAAAAGACCGATTACGATGGCAGCGGCCATGCCCGCCCGTGTTGCGGCCCAATAGGTATATCCGGCGGCGCGGGCGGCGACCAACTCACTTGATCGTGCGAGCTGCATATAGGCCCACATGCCGCTCAGCAGCATGACGAACGGCACCGTCTTCATCGAGATGCTCGGGGCGTGAAGCGCCGCCATGACGACAAGAATGCTCGTGATGCCTTCGCGCCCGCTGCCTCGGCGCAGCAATTCGATTGTATCCATCATCGTGATGAGAATCAGGATCGTCACGAAAGTGAAGAGAAAGACAAACAGGACGCGCCCAAAAATATAACGGAACATGGTCATGCCAGCGCCTCATCTGACAATTCACTTGGAGGCAGGCCCGCTTCGCTGAACCGTCCGCGTGAGAGGAACCAAAGCGACAGGATGGTGGCGAGGACGGGCGGCACATACATGATCGGCCAAATATCCGCGTTTGACTTGACGATGTTTTGTAGGACGATTCCGGAAACCCGCACTCCGGTGCCGACGAAAGCCGCGATCACGATTCGCCAGAAATATCCCCGGCGGCTGAAATGTCCGCCCAGCATGACGGCGGCGGCGGCGAGGACGACGGCAATGCCGTAGAGCGGCGTGGTGAGGTGTTCATGCCCTTCGGAGGTGTAGCGTCCCCTCTGCCTTTCCGACAGATCCGCATCCGCCCGAAGCAGTTCCCAGAAGAAAAACTCGCTTGGCTTGCGATTCCGGTTTTCCGGGTCGATCCCGAACGCGGAGAGGTCGTAGGTCAGTTTTTCGAATTGCAGCAGGTTCAGGCTGCCGGTTGCCTTGTCGTGACGCTGGGCCATGCCGTCGAACATGACGAGGCGCGGGCCCTGGGCGGAATCGGTCAGCACGCCGCGTCGGGCGTGCATCGTGACAGCTTCGTCCGGGTCGCGGGCGTCGTGGACCAGCAGGCCGCGCATGTCCTCCGGCCCGTTTTGCTCCCGGATATAGACGGTAAGGCCGTCGCCCGGATGAATAAAGCGCCCGTCCTGGATCAGTCCGGCGGCGATATCGGCGCGGACTTCTGCCGTCCGGTCTCGCAAGACCTGCTGGCCGATGGGCATGAGGATGATGACCACGACCGTCAGGATCAACGAGACGAGAACACCGAAGATGATGATTGCGCGGATTGCGGACAGCCGCCCCTGTCCGGTCGCGTAAACCACGACCATCTCGGAATCCACAAGTGCCCGGTTCAGCGTGAAGATCACCGCCGCCAGTGCCGCCACGGGCAGGACGATGGACATCACCTGGGGCAGAAGCGGTACGGCGAAGTCGAAGAGGATGCTCGCCGACTGGCCGTTGTTCACAATCAAGTCGATCACGCGCAATGATTGCGCCAACCAGATCACGAAGGTCAGGATCAATGTGAAGAAGACGAAAGGCTGGACCGTCTGCTTCAGAAAATATCGGTCGATCAGCCGCATGATCCCGCCCGTTGTTACCGTGTCTCAGGGCTAAGGGTCGGGGGGGCAAAGGTCAATGAAGATGAAGCCCGTCGTCAGTCGCGCCTGAGCCATAGGTGTCAGCAGAATTCCTTGCATCGTGGGACGATTCACGACATCACGCCGGTGTTCTCAGGGCGGGGTGAAATTCCCCACCGGCGGTATGCAGCCCTCGTGTTGCGAGCCCGCGAGCGCTTTCCGCGAGGAAGGGTCAGCAGATCAGGTGCGATGCCTGAGCCGACGGTCACAGTCCGGATGAGAGAGAACGCGCGGTGGGCGGCATCTGCACGGATGCCGGTCTTCGTTCGTGATCGCCTTGGGTGACGTGTCTGTCGCTGAAAGGAGATCACCATGACACACGCCCGATACGCTTTTATCAAGGCCAACTGGCACGGCGATATCGTCGCCCGCGCTCTCGACGGATTCACCGAGCTGATCCCGCTCGACCGGGTCGATGTTTTCGATGTGCCCGGCGCATTCGAGATGCCGCTGTTGGCGCGTGATCTGGCGGTGACCGGGCGGTATGCCACGGTAACGGCGGCGGCGCTCGTCGTGGATGGCGGAATCTATCGGCATGATTTCGTGGCGCAGGCTGTGGTAGATGGCCTGATGCGCGCGGGGTTGGACAGTGATGTGCCGGTCCTTTCGGTATCGCTGACCCCGCACCACTATCAGGAGACGGATCATCACACTGCGATCTTCCGGGCGCATTTCGTCGAGAAAGGGCGCGAAGCGGCGCGGGCATCATTGATGATTGAGAAGACCCGCGCGCAGATTTTGGCTTCAGAGGCAGCCTGATCCGCCCTGAACATTCGAAATGGCCGGATTACGACATCGCGATTGGCGCGTTTCGACAAGACGCCGGCAATCCGCATGGGAACCCTTGGCAGGACTTGCCTTGGGGAGCTTGCCATGACCGATCATACCGATCCTGCACCGATGAGCCGGGAGTGGAATTATCACCCCGATCTCCCGCTGGCTGATAGTTCCGTTTTTCGCTGGCCTCCCACACCCGTTTTTCTCGCTCGCTGGGTCGCGCGGAACTGGCTGACCTTCAGCGAGCGGGTGACGATGGTGCTGCTGACTGTGTTTTGCTGGTGGGCTTTCTATCCGCCCCTTGAGGTCTCGCAGAGCTTTGCCGTTGGCTGGATCTTGCAGGTCTGGGCCGTGAATATGGGGCTGGTGATCGCGGTTGCGGGCGGGCTGCACTGGTATTTCTACATGCGAAAGGGGCAGGGCCAGGCGCTGAAATTCGACCGCCGCGAGCAGACGACGGGCAATCGCCTGTGGAATTTTTCGGATCAGGTTCATGACAATATGTTCTGGTCGCTGGGCAGTGGTGTCGCGCAACTGTCCGCGTTCCAATGCGTGACGATGTGGTTGATGGCGAATGGGTATGTGCCGAGCATCACGTTCGCGTCGAACCCGATCTGGTTCGTGCTGGCGCTCGTGTTATTGCCGATCTGGTCGGCGTTTCATTTCTACTGGGTGCACCGCCTGCTGCACGTCCCGTTCCTCTATCGGCACGTCCATTCGCTGCATCACCGGAACGTCAATGTCGGGCCGTGGTCGGGGTTCTCGATGCATCCGGTGGAACATTTTCTCTACATCTCGTCACTCTGCATCCACTGGGTCGTGGCGAGCCATCCCATCCATCTGATCTTCCACGTCATCTATCTCGGCCCCGGCGCGGCGATGACCCATACCGGCTATGAGGATTTGCTGGTGAAGGACAAACGGCGGCTGGCCTTGGGGACGTTCTATCACCAGCTTCATCATCGCTATTACGAGTGCAATTACGGCAATCAGGAAATGCCATGGGACCGCTGGTTCGGCACCTTCCACGATGGCAGCGACGAGGGCACGAAGGTTACGCGGGCGCGCAAAAAGCAGATGCACGCGAAGGGTTAAGTTCCTGTCATTCCCTCGAAAGCGGGAGTCTCTCACCGCTGCGAAAGATCCCCACTTGGAGCGGGGATGACAACAAGGCGGGAGGTCACACCACCACGTCCGCCTCGTCCTGCTCTCCCACCCCGAAAACCTGCTTGTAGCGTTCGATCTGGTCTGCCGGTCCCATGGCTTTCTTCGGGTTGTCGGAAAGTTTGACGGTCGGCTTGCCATTGGCGGAGAGGGCCTTGCAGACGAGAGAGAAGGGTTCCAGCCCACCATCAGGCACCAAGCCTCTGAAATCGTTGGTCAGCAGCGTACCCCAGCCGAAGGCCAGCCCGACGCGCCCGTGGAAATGGGCGTGGAGTTCCTCGATCTTGTCCACGTCCAACCCGTCCGAGAAGATCATCAGTTTCTTCGTCGGATCTTGCCCGTGGGACCGCCACCACGCGATCATCCGTTCGCCGCAGGTGATCGGATCGCCGGAATCGACGCGGATGCCGGTCCATTCGGCCAGCCAGTCCGGCGCGCGTTCCAAGAATCCATCGGTGCCATAGGTGTCGGGCAGGATAATGAGCAGATTGCCGCCGTAGTCTTTCTGCCAGTCCTCGAACACGCGATAGGGGGCTGCGGCCAGCGCTTCGTCGTCTTCGGCGGTGGCGGCATAGACCATCGGCAGTTCATGGGCGTTGGTCCCGATGGCCTCGACCTCTCGGCGCAGGGCGATCAGGCAATTGGAAGTGCCGACGAATTTCTCGCCCATCCCCTCCATCATCGCCTGTACGCACCAATCCTGCCACAGGAAGCCATGGCGGCGGCGGGTGCCGAAATCGGCGATCCGTACTCCATCGAGTTTTTTGAGCCGCTGAATCTTGTCCCACACCCGCGTCATCGCCTGGGCGTAGAGAACCTGCAACTCGAAACGGCCCATGCTTTTGAGGACCGAGCGCGAGTAGAGTTCCATGATGACGGCGAGGGCCGGGATTTCCCACATCGTCGCCTCGACCCATGATCCATCGAAGGTCAACTCGTATTGGTCGCCCTTGCGCTGCAAATCGTATTCGGGGAACTGGAACCCCTCCAGCCACGCCACGAAATCGGGCGAGAACATGAATCGCTCGCCATAGAACATGTTGCCACGCAGCCATGTGGACTCGCCTCGCGACAGGCGCAGGGTGCGGATATGGTCGAGCTGTTCGCGCAGCTCTGCCTCGTCGATGATGTCGGCGAGGGGAACGGATTTCGTGCGGTTGATGAGGCTGAATGTCACATTCGTGTCACGGTGGCGGCGAAAGATGCTCTGCGCCATCAACAGCTTGTAAAAATCGGTGTCGATAACCGACCGGACGATCGGATCGATCTTCCAGTTATGGGAATAGACGCGGGCAGCGATGTCGGTCATCTGTCGTTCCGTCGAATCGGTTCGGGCGGTCAGTGTGCATGTTTCGGGCGTCAGGTGGAATGACGATCAAGCCTTCATTCGTCCTTGAGCGTCTGCACGATCCAGCGGTTCAACAATGCCAATCCGGCGAGCGCGAGGCCCAGTGCAAGGAACGAGAGAACACGGGTGAGACCTTCGAGGCCGCTCATGTCGATCAGGAACACCTTGGCAATGGTCAATCCGATGATCGAGATGGCGACCTTGTGCAGGACGGCAGATTTCTTCCACAGAGCGAGCAACAGGACCACCGCTCCGGTCAACAGCATCGCGATGGTGTAGGCGTAAAGCTCACCGTCCATGACGCCCCGGTCGGTCAGATCGGGGCCGTGCCACAGGCGGCGGACTTCGAGCGCTCCATAGAGCGTTGCCGAAATCGAGGCCCCGGCGATCATGCCGATACGCAGTCTCCAGTCGAAGTGGCGCAGATTCCACGCCGCCGCGCCGAGCAGGATCGCGGGCAACAGGTAGGCGATCAGCAGGCTGTCGATGATTGGGGGGCCGATGACCGTGTCACGATACAGCGGGTTGGCGACTGTCATGGACACGGCCAGGAGGGATAGCCCCAAGGCAGAGAAGGCTGCGCCGAGGCCGAGCCGGACTTTCTGGAAAAACCCGCCGATCTGGGCGCGATGAAACTGCGCCGCCGCTGCAATAAGCCAGATCATCGCGAAGAGGGACAGCGCCCAGTGCGTATCGGTTCTGCCATCGTCCAGCGCGCGGTAGAGCAGCAGGCAGACGAAAACGCCACTCAGGCTCCACATCGCAGATTCTGTGACGATCATGGCCGCTATCCGCTCGCGGTACCGGAACATGTACCAAGCGGCCCCAAGCAGCAGAACCGTGCCGATGAAACCGATGCAAAGCTCGAACAAACTCGTTTCCAGCGCCCATGGGATGCCGGGATAGGCGACCAGACGAAATCCGCAGGCGAGGACGCCAAGCTGCGCGAACCAGCTTACCGGGGCGATATCGAATTTCCGGTCCAGCCACGCGCTGGAGACGACGATCGCGGCAAAGCCGAGGGTCAGCGCCGTTTCGGTCAGCACGATCGACATGGCAAAGGCGATCATGTTCAGGGCCGCCAGCGCATAGAGCGACGTGAGAAGTTGCGGTATTCCCTCAAAGCGCCGTGCCCGCTCGGCGAGGATGGTCATCAGGGCCGCGACCACCATCACATGCGTTGCCCATGCGACTTCACTTAGCTGCGTCAGCGGATACCAGAACAGGGCGAGCAGGATCACCGTTGCAGGCGCGAATACAGCGGCCCCTGCCGCCCAGAACACTGGGAACGAGCTGCCGCGCAGGCTTTTCCACCCCGCCAGCGCCGAGATGACGAGGCCGAAGCCGGTGAGCCATGTCGCCGTTCTTGGGATGGCCTCATTGTCATCTGGCGAAAACGAGGCAAAAGCTTCGGCAACCGGAAGGCCGATAAAGCCCTGAAACCCGATCACGGCGAGCATCGCGACTGCGATCGGTATTGCGAGGTCATCCAGTATGGAGCTCTCATTGAGCCAGATGGCGACTCCGCACAGGGCCAGCGCCAGCGCTGCGAGGGACAGATAGAACGGAACCGCCGTATCGAATGAGACAAAGACGGCGACTAAGGTCAGGGCCAGTATCCCGGCGGCGGCCAGCCGTGTCGGGAATTCGGGCCATCCCTTGCTTCCGAGGCCGTGGAGGGCGCGGAAGGTCATGGCGCCTCCGAATGCCGGTCTCGGGCTACGGGCGGGGATGATCACGGTCGCTATCGCAATGAGCCCGGCAAAGGCGAGGAAATGCTCCGATCCCGTCATGATCCAGAGGAGCGTGGCCCCGACATACGGAACCACGATGCCGACGGTGGACACCCATGCCGACCGCTTCATCGTATCGACGCCCAGCCCCATGGCGGTAATCAGGGCGAAATAGTAGAACAACCACGCTACAGTGTCGCTGCTACCACCGACGATAAAGGGCGCGACCACGGCTCCGATGATCCCGACGACAGTGAGCAAAGGTCCGTAGACCCAGCCCAGCACCACCGCCAGCAGCGCCACCATGACAAGACCGGTGAAGGCCATTTCCGGCCCGATCAATCCGTATAGCTGCCGCGCCGCGACGATCCCCGCGAACAGCGTGACGACACCGGCCCCTGCGAAAGCTGAGGGCAGGAAAGCCGTGGTGTCTTCTGCCCCGTCTCCCGAGCGGCGGCGTACCCATTCGCCGAAGCCGATCAGTCCGACTCCGAATGCCAGCGCGCAGAAGACGCGATTGCGGGGCGAGAGAATGCCGTTCTCGATCCCGTACTGCACGAGGAATATCCCGGCCATCGCCAGCGACAGTGCCGCGATGGCGATGAACCAGTTTTCCTTGATCCACGCTGTTAGCCGCGCGATCTTCTCCGGGTCGAAGACATAGGATTTCGGCGGAGTATCCGGTTCGGCGGGTGCAGGTGTCTCGGTGAGAGACGCCGTCGTCGACGGTTCTGTGGGTAAGTCGGGCGGAGTGCCGTCCGCCGCGCGCGGTTCGATCCACGGGTTCTGCTTTGAGATTTGCGGGGTTGAAGCGGGAGAGGGCGCTTGCGTGCGCCCTGCGGCTTTCAGGGTTTCCAGCTCTTCGCGCAGTTGGATCACGGTCTTGCGGAGCTTGTTCTGACTAAAGAACAGCCAGATCGCGAGGATCAGTGCGATGATACCCATGCGCTCGATTCCGATCCTGTGAAGTGGGTACTGTCAACTTCCTTGATACATCTTTCCGTTTTGTATCAGAATTGATTTATCGCTGTTTGCGTCAATACCCACCTGCGCCTCACTTTAAACAACTTCGCCGGAATGCGCTTCCTTGCTATGCGTGGGCCGGGCCTCATATTCCAAAGATATCGGATTAAGTCGCGTCCGTACTATATGGGCGCGTAAGCCGATGGAGGAAGGTAAACGCAATATGACGAATGAGCGGGATCAGGTTCACAGGGCCTATGACGACAGCCCCCAGAGATTTCTCGACGGGAACGAACAGGATAAGTTCGCCGGTGCCGACAGCGTCCTGTTCGAGCAGGCGATGGCCCAGACGCGCATGGCGATCTGTCTCTCCGATCCCCATGCGGATGACTTTCCTGTCGTCTTCGCAAATCGCGCTTTTCTGGAGCTGACCGGCTACCTGGAAGACGAAGTTGTAGGTCGCAACTGCCGCTTTCTTCAGGGACCGGAGACCGATCCTGTCAATGTCGCGAAAGTCAGGACGGCGATCGAAGACGAAACGGTTGTCGTGGTCGAACTCCTGAACTACCGGAAAGACGGTACGCGGTTCTGGAACGCGCTGCACCTGGGGCCGATCTACAACGAGGACGGCAAGCTCCTCTATTATTTCGGCAGCCAGTGGGACGTGTCCGATGTTCATGCCGCGCGGGCCGAGGAGGAATACGCCAAGACGCTCTCGCGCGAACTTTCGCATCGTATGAAGAATATGTTCGCGGTAATCGGTTCCATCGTGAACATTACCGGACGCACCCATGACATCCGCAGCGAGGCGCGGATGATCAACGAGCGCATTCAGGCGCTCGGCCGGGCCTACGAGCCGACCCTCGACGAAGCCAGCCTAGGCAGCATCGAACTCGGACAGGCCATGCGCTCGGTCCTTGCCCCCTATGACCCGGAGGACCGGCGTATCCGGTATCTTGGAAATGGTCTGAGAGCCGATCCCAACTTCGTCTCGGTCGTTGGCTTGTCACTGCATGAACTGGCGACCAACGCCGTCAAGCACGGTGCCTTCTCGAACGAAACGGGGACCGTCTCAGTCGACTGGAAGCATCGCGATGCTGCCCATGACACGCCCGAACAGATCGAGATCGAATGGATCGAACGGGGTGGCCCCCAAGTCGCGCAGCCCGTCACTGCCAGTGGATCAGGACATAGTATCATGCAGAGTATGGTCGCCATGGCCGGAGGGACGATCACATATGACTGGAAGTCTGACGGATTGGCCGTAACCATCGCCATACCGCATTCCGGGTCAGCAGCGTGACGGACGGGGCTGCGACGATGGACAACGGATCGCTTACGGTGCTCATTCTGGAGGATGAACCGATGATCCTGTGGGATCTGGAGCAGGAATTCAGCGATGCAGGGCTGCATCCGATAACCGCCCGCTCGGCAGAGCAGGCACTCGACCTAATCGGACACACGGTCCCCGATGTCGCGGTTCTCGATGTCAATCTAGGCGATGGCAAAACCTGCGAACCGGTGGCCGATCGTCTGTCACAGCTAGGTGTGCCCTTCCTGATCCATTCAGGTGATCTCGACCGTGCAGGCGAGGTCGTCAGGCGTTTCGACGTTCCTGTGATGCCAAAGCCCACCCCTGCTTACCTGCTCGCTGAAGCGGCTCGCGCGCTCAGGTAAGATCATTCAATCCGCGTCGCTATCCTGCGCCTGTACCTCCGACAGCCCGGTCGCGACCAAGGCACCGAGTGCGGCCATGGCGGCGAAGACGGCCAGCACCGTCGCGGGACCGAAAGAGTCAGCGATCAGGCCGAAGCCACTGCCCAGGATCAGGAGCACTCCGATCAGCGTATTCGACAGGGCCGTGTAGATCGCCTTGCGTCCACCGGTCTTCATGTCCGTGAGATGGATTTTCCGCCCCGACCGCGTGCCTTCATAGGCGATCTGCGCGACGAACAGGAAGGCCGCTGCCGTCCAGATGCCGATGCCCCCAGTCGCCCATCCGGTCGCGGCTGCTCCGCTGAGGGTGAGCGCAGCGAGGATACCTGAAAATTGGAGGGTTTTGCGGCTGGAGCGGTCAGACAGGCGGCCCCAGACGTAGGACGAGAGGATCGTCGCGCTGGCGGATGCTACCATCAGCGGCCCGAGGGCCACGGCATCCGCGCCCTCGCTGCCCTTCCCGGAAAGCATCACTAGGAAAGGCGGAGCCAGCGCCGTGGCGATCATCAACCCGCGCGTGGCGATATAGGTGCGGAATTCGTGATCCTCGCGCAGCGGTGTCATCAGATCGGTGAGGCCGATCCGAGCATCCTTTGCCGCCTCGTCTGCCGGTTCGTTCAGCGTGAAGAACACCGATCCGGCGACCAGCCAGAGCACCCCCGCGACCCCGATCACCAAGGTGATAGTCGTCGTCTCGCGCGGGATGATCCCGGTGCCAATGGCAGCGGCGAAGGCGAAGACGGCCACTGCTCCGATGGTGCCCGCTGCCCCGGAGAGCGCCCCGCGTGTGCCTTTTTCGACAGTGCGGGCGAGGACGTCTTTGTGGCTCGCCGAACAGGAGGAGCGTGCCACAGCCAGAACCGCGAGGCACCCGAGGATCAGCCATCCTGCCGTGGCCCCAGACGTCAAGAGCGCCGCCGCCGCCATCCCCAATGCCGCCGCGCCCTGCACCATCGACCCGATGGCCCAGAAGCCCTTGCGCCGAGGCTGTCGCTGAATTTGCCGTGCAAGGGCGAGTTGCGGTAGCAATGCCCCGGACTCTCGCACAGGCACCAGCGCCCCGATGATGTATCCGGGTGCGCCGAGCGCTGTCAGAAGCCAAGAGAGCACGATCTTGGGGTCGATCAGCCCATCCGCGATCTTCGTCAGGGCAAGCGCGACGAAATGCGTCGAGAAACGCTGCGCTTCCCCGGCATCGGTCTCGTCGCTCACATCCGCGACCATGGCATGAAGGCGCTCGGCGATCATCGGGGGCATCCGGTTGTTCGTCCTGGCAGGGGAGATGGCTCTGTCCGCAACGATATCCACGCTGGATCGCAGGGTTGTACTGACAAAAGACTGGCAGAATCGCTCCCTTTGAGGTCACGTATGCACATAACAGGGAGAGAAAACATGAAAAGAACGCTACTTGGGGCCGTTTGCGCCTTCGCAATGACCACGACGGGCGCTTTCGCGGAGAAGGTCAATATCGGTGCGCCGTCTTGGACGGGTGCGCAGGCCATCGCCCACCTGATCGCCGAAATCGTGGAATCCAAGATCGGCGGCGAGGCAGCCCTCGTTCCCGGCAACAACGCCGCGATCTTCGCCGCGATGGATGCGGGCAAGGGCGATATCGACATCCACCCCGATGTCTGGCTGCCAAACCAGAAAAGCTTCACCGACAAATATGTCGATGGCACGGGTAACGTCGCCCTTTCCGAGAATGCCTATGAGGGCAAGCAGAGCTTCTGCGTCTCGAAGGAATTTTCCGAGAAGAACGGCGTGACCTCGATCTTCGATCTGGCCCGCCCCGAGATCGCCAAGCTGATGGACAGCGATGGCAACGGCAAGGGTGAAATCTGGATCGGCGCTCCGGGCTGGGCTTCGGCCAACGTCAATCAGGTCAAGGTTCGCGATTACGGCCTCATGCCCTTCATGGAGCCGGTGCGCGCCGACCAATCGGTGATGACCGCCACGGTCGGCGACTCGATCCGCAAGGGCATCGGCTATGCCTTCTACTGCTATTCGCCCCACGCGATCTGGTTCCAGCATGACATCGTCCGTCTGGAGGAGCCGCCCTTCGACCCCGACCAGTACAAGGCGCTTCAGCCGAGCGACGACCCCGACTGGTTCGAGAATTCCAAGGTGATGACCGAGGATGCGCTCAAGCAGGTGCAGATCGCCTATTCGAAATCGCTGGCTGGCCGCTCGCCTGCCGTCGCCGATCTGGTGCAAAACATCGCGCTGACCGGGGAGGATGTCTCCAACTTCGCTTTCGAGATCGAAGGCGGCAAGGACGCAGCCGATGTCGCAAAGGCATGGGTCGAGGCGAATTCGGATCGGGTCGATGAATGGCTTGGGATCGGTGGCGGGTCCGCTGGCATGTCGAGTGATGCAGTCATGAAGGAACTCAAGGATATCCTGAAGCGCGTCGAGGAACTGCAAGCGATGATCGACGGCTGATCTAGAGCAATTTGCATTTGGTTTGATCCGATGTATCGGATTTCGCGGTCGAGCCCCATACGGGCGAGAGGCAGCGAAAGCCGATCCTACTTAAATGCAAAGTGCTCCAGCACACTGTCATTCCCGTGAAAGCGGGAATGACATTTCAATTCTTCATCCGGGAAAATGGCGTGACGGCATCCGATAAAAGCGGCTTCGCCATCGAGATCGACGGCGTCTGGAAAATCTTCGGTGACCGGGCCGACACGGCCCTCGCGGACATCCGCGCGACTGGCATAACCAAAAAAGCTGTCCTCGAAAAGCATGGCTGTGTGATTGGCGTAGCCGACGCGACCATGAGCATTCGCCCCGGTGAAATCTTCTGCATCATGGGCCTGTCCGGCAGTGGAAAATCCACTCTCGTCCGGCATATCAACCGCCTGCTGGAACCCACCGCCGGGCGCATCGTCGTCAATGGTGAGGACATCATGGCGATGCGGCCTGATGTACTGCGCCGCTATCGCAACGAACACATCGCGATGGTCTTCCAGAATTTCGCGCTGATGCCGCATCGATCCGTGATCGACAACGTGGCCATGCCGCTCGAAATCCGGGGGATCAACAAGAACGACCGGCTGGAAATCGCCGAGCGGACCATCGACATGGTCGAATTGACCGGCTGGGGCAACAAGTTCGCGCATGAACTGTCGGGCGGGATGCAACAGCGGGTGGGGCTGGCCCGTGCGTTGGCATCGGACCCCGAAATCCTGTTGATGGATGAGCCGTTCTCGGCCCTCGATCCTCTGATCCGGCGACAGCTTCAGAACGAATTCATGAAGCTCGCGAGTCAGATGAACAAGACCACCGTGTTCATCACCCATGACCTCGACGAAGCCGTGAGGATCGGCGACCGTATCGCTATCATGCGCGATGGACGGGTCGTGCAGATCGGCACACCCGAAGAGATCGTGATGCATCCGGCGGACGATTACGTGGCCGATTTCGTCGCCGGTATCTCGCGGCTAAAGGTCGTGCGTGCCCATGCGATCATGCAGGATATCGCGGCTTTCGAGACTATCCATGGCGCATTGGCGGCAGACGCAAAGTCTTTCCCCGAAGACGCCGATCTCAGCCAGATGATCGACCACGCCATTGCTGACGAGAACCCCTTTTCCGTGAACGACGCGGCCGGAAACCGCATCGGCGTCATCACCCGCGCCGACTTGTTGCGCACTGTCATCGAGGGAACCGAGACATCATGAGCGCCGTCGATTCCGTCCTCACCACCGAAAGCGCCGACGAGCTGGCTGATGCCCGTGCGGAAAACCGCGATGAGTTGGTCGCGACCTTCGTGGATACGAACCCCGATTACTATCGCCGTCAGTTCCGCAAGATTGGCTCGACGGCGAAATTCTCGTGGACTTTCAACTTCATCGCCGCACTGCTCGGGCCGATTTGGTACGGGATGCGAAGCCTGTGGAAATGGGCGCTGCCTTTCACGATTCTTGAAACCTTCGGCGTCATCCAGATCGCGCGAGGCTTGTTCGGCGATCTTGGCGCGGGCGCACGCGAGCGCATCGACCAGATTCAGGGTACGCTCGATTTCCGATACCAACAGCTTGAATCGGCACAGCAAAAGGGCGCGGGCAATGTCGATGTGTTCCAGCGGGCCATCACCTCGCTCGAAACCGCCATTTCGGACATTCAAGCCGAAGTCGCCGTTGCCGAAGCCAATGCCATCAATATCGCTTTGTTTGGCCTCGGTTTTCTCGCCATCGTCAAGGTTATAGAAGGCATCATCGCAAACCCCGCGCTGGAAAACCGGTTCTCCGAATGGCTGTCCAACCGCAGTCTCCGCCACGGCCTGACGCCATGGCGCACGGCTGTAAGTATCAGTTTCGTTTTGTTGATCTTTGCCGCCAGCATCGTCCACTACGCCTTTCCCGGCGCGGTGGGATGGCTGGCCGAATTCCCGACCGACCAGTCGATCCGTCTGACGGCAATCGATTGGGTCGAAGCCTTCTTCAATTTCGTGCGGGATGCAGGAGAGCAGATCTTCGAATCCATCAGTTACGGCATTCGAGTTGTGCTTGATGCTCTCGAAGTCTTGTTCGTGAAGACGCCATGGCCAGTGATTGCCAGCTTCATAATCCTGCTGACATGGCTGTCGGCGGGGGTGGGCGGGGCGATCGCCTCCGCCTTTTTCCTCGCGTATATGGGCCTGTTCGGGTTCTGGGAAAAGGCGATGACGACGTTGGCACTGCTGGGCACCGCTGCCTGTATCTCAATCGCGCTGGGCATTCCTCTCGGCCTCTTCTGTGCCCGCCGCCCTAGGGTCTATGCAGTGATCCGCCCGATCATGGATTTCATGCAGACAATGCCGTCCTTCGTTTTCATGATCCCGGTGATCGCGTTCTTCAGCGTCGGCAAGCCCGCC
>CALHLW010000148.1 GCA_938034615.1 uncultured Neomegalonema sp.
ACCGGCCCCGTCGGCCTGCTGCCCGGACGGTTCGAGACGCTGGACCAATCCCGCGCCCGCATCGTGAATGACGGGCTGGACGCCACCTTGCGCCGCGTGGCGGCAACGTGGTTTGTGGAGGGCGAGAATGCCCCCGGTTTCCGAACCTGCATGGAGGTCGGGAGCATGGCCACCGAACAGGCCGCCCTTGCCGCCCTGCGCGCATGGGAAGCATGGGACGGGCGCGCAAACCTCCCCGGCATCGCGGCCCCCACGCTGGTCCTCTGGGGCGACCGCGACCGTTCCTACCCCCGCGCACAGATCGACGCGCTGCTCGACGGCATCCCGAACGCCGAATTGGCGCTGTTCGAGGGCTGCGCCCATGCCACCCATCTCGAAGAAGCCGCAGAATTCCACGCGGCGTTACGGGAGTTTCTCAGCGAATAACAGGCATCAAATCAACGACAGCACCTTCTCCGCGGCTTCTGCGCATGGCATGAGCGCATCCCGGTTCTCGCTCGGATAAAACCGCGCCCGCGTCGCCGTGGGCATCGAGGCAGGGTGGTGAAAATGCGCCGCAATCCCTGCCTTTTCTCGCTCCGCCGCCCAAGCGCGCGCGAATGCAATCCCGGCCTCCTTCGTCGCATGATAAGGCGACCAGAGCGCTTTGCCCTCCTGCGAATCCGTCACGAAGATCGCCGCCGGAACCTCCGCCGCCCCGAGCAGCGGATCGGTCACGGTCAGCAGCTTCTGTACCGCCCGCGCATTGACCGCGAAGGCCGTATCCAGCGTCTTCACATCCAGATGCGTCACCGGCGACAGGTGCGGCGCGTGGATCGCACAATGCACCAGCAGGTCGAGCCGTCCATGCCGCTGATGGACCGCCTCCGCCATCCGCTCCAGCGCTTTATCATCCGTGATATCAAGGGGTAGCAGAGTCGGGCGCAGGCCCCCATCCGCCGCAATGGCATCGTCCAGTTCTTCCAGCGCTCCTTGCGTCCGCGCCAGCGCCCAGACCTGGTAGCCGCGCCCCGCCAAGGCACGGGCCACCGAAAAGCCAAGCCCACGCGATGCGCCCGTCACGAGGGCAATCCGGGGTTCGGTCGTCATTCGGCGGCATCCAGTATCAGATCGCCGCTCGTAATCGCATCCTGTGGCAACAGTGGATATTCGCCCGAGAAACACGCATCACAGTATTGCGGCGCGGCATCGTTGCGCCCCTCCTCGCCACAGGCCCGGTACAAACCGTCAAGCGACGTGAACGAAAGACTATCCAGTCCCAGATGAGCGCGCATCTCCTCGGTCGTCATATGCGAGGCGAGCAGCTTCGAGCGGTTTGGCGTATCGACACCGTAATAGCAGGGCCACGCCGTCGGCGGTGAGGCAATGCGGAAATGCACTTCCTTCGCTCCCGCATCACGCACCATCTGCATGATTTTGATCGAGGTCGTCCCCCGCACGAGCGAATCGTCCACCAGCACAACCCGCTTGCCCGCCACCACGGCCTTGTTGACGTTCAGCTTCAGCTTCACGCCGAGGTTGCGGATATGATCCGTCGGTTCGATGAAGGTCCGGCCCGTATATTGATTGCGGATCACGCCGAAGGCGAAGGGGATGCCGCTTTCCTGCGAATACCCGATGGCTGCGGGCGTTCCACTGTCGGGGACAGGGCAGACCACATCGGCCTCCACCGCATTCTCCCGCGCCAGTTCCTCGCCGATCCGGCGGCGCGTCTCATAGACGCTGCGCCCGTCGATCTGGCTGTCGGGGCGGGAGAAATAGACATATTCGAACACGCAGAACCGGCTCGGTTTCGGCTCGAAGGGGCGGCTGGACACTACCCCTTTCTCGCTGATGACCACCATCTCCCCCGGCTCGATATCGCGCACATAGTCGGCCCCGATGATATCGAGCGCACAGGTCTCCGAACTCAGCACCCAGGACGTACCGAATTGTCCCAGCACCAAGGGCCGCACCCCGGAAGGATCGCGCAATCCGATCATCTTGGTCCGTGTCATGGCGATGATCGAGAACGCTCCCTCCACCGCGCGCAGGGCATCGGTTATCCGTTCGGGCAGCTTGTTCTGGATCGAACGAGCCATGAGGTGAACGATACATTCCGTGTCCGATGATGACTGGAAGATCGACCCCCGCTGCACCAGATCGGTCCGCAGCGCGGCGGCATTGGTTATATTGCCATTATGGGCAATGGCGCAGCCGCCGGGCGCGAATTCCGCGAAGATCGGCTGTATATCGCGCAGGGCCGTGATGCCCTTTGAGCCCGCCGTAGAGTAGCGGTTATGCCCGATGGCAAGCGATCCGGGCAGCCTGTCGATGGCGCTTTGCTTCGTGAAGGTATCGCGGACGAGGCCGATCCGCCGGTCGTTGTAGAATTCCCTGGTCTCGTCATCGTAGGAGACGATCCCCGCCGCCTCCTGCCCCCGGTGTTGCAGGGCGTGCAGGCCCAGCGCGACAAGGGCGGCGGCATCCCCTGCCTCCGCGCCATAGACGCCGAACACCCCGCACTCCTCGTTCAGCTTGTCGTCCAGCAGTGTTTCCGCTTCGGCCATCGCGTCCCCCTGTCATTCCCGGACAGCCGGGATTCTTGCTTCGCCGGTTTGCGTTTACTGGATCGGGTTTGGTTCCACGAATTCTCCGACCGGCTCCGTGCTTGCGCCGGGTGCCTTGTCGAACAGGTCTCCGAGCGCCGATTGCAGGAAGTCGGGCATCTCCGTTGGCATCGCTTCCTTGAGGGCCGTTGCCGTGTCCCCGACGATCTTGCCGCCATAGGATTCCGTGATGGCCGGGTCTTGCAGGGTCGCCGGATTCGAACCGCCGACGAAAATCCAAACCAGAGCCAGCAACACCAGACCCCGTGCAATCCCGAACAGGAAGCCAAGCCCCTTATCGATGGGGCCGAGGACCGAATTGCTGATGAGGCTTGCGATAGCCCCGGCCACGATGGTCAGGATGATGAGCGCCAGCACGAAGGCAATGGCAATCGCCGCCCAGGGCGTCAGATCGCCCAGATCGACGAAGTCTCGCAGCACCGGCTCGACCATCGGATAGAAGTTCAGCGCGGCGAGCGCCGCCACGATCCAGATGCCGAGCGTGAAGACCTCGCGCGTGAAACCCCGGCTATAGGCGAACAGCGCCGAGAGCAGCACGACGATGGCAATGACCGCATCTACGATTGTCGAAGTAAGTTCCATCTGTTTTTCCTGTCGCTACGCGCCGGGGTCGGCGTCGGTGTCGAACCGTTCCACCAGATTACGCAACTCGTCGAATTCCTCGATTCGGACGGCATCGGCGTCCGTTTTGTCTTTGCCCTCGCCCCGTGGGGGGGCGAAGACCGTGTCGAAGCCCAGTTTGCGCGCCTCCCGCAGCCGTGCGCCGGATTGTGCCACCGGGCGGATGGCTCCCGACAGGCTGATCTCGCCGAAGACGACCGTGCGCGCCGGGACTGCGGTGTTCGTATAACTCGAAATCAGGGCCGCCGCCACTGCCAGATCGGCGGCAGGCTCGCTTATGCGCAGGCCCCCCGCGACGTTCAGATAGACGTCGAATGCGCCGAGTTGAAGGCCGCATCGTGCCTCCAATACCGCCAGCACCATGGCCAGCCGCCCTGAATCCCACCCCACCACCGCTCGGCGCGAGGTGCCGAGCGCCGATTGCGCGACCAGCGCCTGAAACTCCACCAATACGGGCCGCGTTCCCTCGATTCCAGCGAAAACTACCGACCCTGGTGCGCGCTCGTCCCGGTCCCCGAGAAACAGGGCAGAGGGGTTGGAAACCTCCTTCATCCCCGTTCCGGTCATCTCGAACACGCCAATCTCGTCGGCGGGGCCAAAGCGGTTCTTCACCGCGCGCAGGATGCGGAACTGATGCCCGCGCTCCCCTTCGCAATAGAGGACGGTATCGACCATATGCTCGACCACGCGCGGCCCCGCAATCTGCCCTTCCTTGGTCACATGCCCGATCAGGATGACCGCCACGCCCCGCCGCTTGGCAAAGCTCGTCAGCTCCAGCGCACAGGCCCGCACCTGGCTCACCGACCCCGGTGCAGACTCGATGGTATCCGACCACATCGTCTGGATCGAATCAATCACCACCAGCGCAGGTTTCTCCGCCTCCAGCGTCGTCAGAATATCGCGCAGGCTCGTCTCGGCGGCCAGCAGCACATCGGTATCGGACACCCCCAACCGATCCGCGCGCAGCCGGATTTGCGCCCGCGCCTCCTCGCCCGAGACATAGATCGTCTTGGCTCCTGTCCGAGCAATGGCGGCAGCGGCCTGCAACAGCAACGTCGATTTCCCGATCCCCGGATCGCCCCCCACGAGAATGGCCGAACCCGGCACCAGCCCGTCGCCCAGCACCCGGTCGAACTCCCCGATCCCGCTCTGTACGCGCACGGGCGGCGGCTCGCTTGCCGATAACGAGGACAATTCCACCCGCCGCCCCTTGCCCGACGTTAGGGATTTCGAGGGCGGTCCGGCAGACTGCGTCGCCTCTTCGCTCAGGGAATTCCACGCTCCGCAATCGCCGCATTGCCCCGCCCATTTCGTATGGGTCGTGCCACAGGATTGGCAGACGTATTTGACTGACGCGCGGGCCATTCAGTGCATTTCGAATTCTATTGCAGGAAATGTATCGGGTTTCGCGTTCGAGCCGTGAGGCGCTTCGCTGGGGGGCGCTCCGCAGGATGCGAGAGGCAGCGAAAGCCGATGCGTGTTTAATTCGAAATGCATCACGCAGTGAAGCCGTTCGCAAGCAGGATGAAGATCGGTACGCCCAGCGCCACCACTCCTGCAATGGCCGTCACGGCAATCGGAATATCCGAAGGGCGGGCTTCGGGCATCCGCGCCATACGCTGATGCGTCACGAAGGTCATCACACCCGACACGAACAACAGTGGCACTCCGGCCAACCGCCCCGCTGGAATGATATCGAATGCCATCAACAGTACGAGCGCCACGATCAGGAACACGCCCACCGCTTGCCCGACCCGTCCGCGTGGCATCAGCGTCAATCCGCTCACCACGCTCACCACCATGATCGCCAACAAGCCGATCAACCCGATGATCGCAAGGGGGAATCCGACCGCTAGGCCGAAGAAGATTTCTATAACGTCTTTCATCGGAGCGCCTCTATGGGGCCATCCGCTCGGCCATGAATGAACTGTTCGATATAGGGGTCGCCGCAGGTTTCCATATCGTTAACAGGGCCGGTCCACTGGATGACCCCGTCATGGAGCATGGCGACCTTGTCGGCGATGTGCCGCACGCTGGTCATGTCGTGGGTGATGGTAATGGCGGTCGCGCCCATCTCGACCACCACCTCGCGGATCAGGGCATTGATGACATCGGCCATGATCGGATCGAGACCCGTGGTCGGCTCGTCGAAGAAGATGATTTCGGGATCGTCCGCGATGGCCCGCGCCAGTCCCACGCGCTTTTGCATCCCGCCGGACAGTTCCCCCGGAAAGAGGTCGGCATTTTCAGGCCCTAGGCCGACCCGGCGCAGCTTGGTAATCGCCACCTCGCGGGCCTCATCCTTGTCCATCTTCCGGCGCATCCGAAAAGCGACGTTCTCCCAGACAGACAGCGAATCGAACAGCGCGGCGCCCTGAAACAGCATCCCGAACTTGTCGAGCAGCGAGTCGCGCTGGCCCCCCCGCGCCTTGTCGGCCCGGATATCGTCGACCCAGACCTCGCCCTTGTCGGGTCTCACCAACCCCAACACCGACTTGATCGTAATGGATTTTCCCGTCCCTGACCCGCCGATGACGACCATCGATTCCGCAGGCATCACGTCGAGGGTCACACCGCGAAGCACATGCTTCGATCCGAAACTCTTGTGCACGTCCTTCAGGGCGATTTTCGGCATCATGTGGAGAAGAACAAATCGGTCAGGATATAGTTCGCCGCGAGGATCAGCACCGAGGCCGACACTACCGCATTCGTCGTCGCATTGCCCACGCCCTGCGCGCCCCGGCCCGAATTATAGCCGTGGTAGCACCCCATCAGCGTAATGATGAACCCGAACACGGCGGCCTTGCACAGGCCCGAAATGATGTCGCCCGCCTGAAGGAAATCGACCGTATTGCTGATATAGGTGCCGGCATTGAAGTTCAGCTTGTTCACCCCGACGAGAAAGCCGCCCATCACGCCGATGGTATCGGCCACGGCCACAAGAATGGGCAGCGTAACGATACCTGCGATCAATCGCGGAGCGACGAGATACTTGAACGGATTGGTCGAGAGCGTCGTCAGCGCATCGATCTGCTCCGTGACCCGCATCGTCCCAAGCTCTGCGGCAATCGCCGCCGAGACGCGCCCGGCAACCATCAAGCCGCCCAGAACCGGCCCCAACTCGCGCACGATCCCGATGGCGACGATGGAGGCCACGACCCCTTCGGCATTGAACCGCGAGCCGCCGATATAGATTTGCAGCGCCAGCACCGCCCCGGTGAACAGCGCCGTCAGCCCCACCACCGGCAGCGAGAAATACCCGATCTTCACCATCTGCCGCAGCGTTTCGCGCCAGTACCACGGCGGCAGGACACAATGGATCAACCCCTGTCCTGCAAACAGCACAAGCGCTCCGGTTGCCCGAAACAGGCCAAGGACGGAAGCACCGATCCCGGCGACGAATCCATGAAGTGCGGAGAGAACGGCCACGCGAGTATCCCGTCAGTTTCGATCCGCGCCCTTGTAACGTCTCTCGTACCGCGATCCAAGCGCGGTCAACATCTCGTAGCCGATTGTTCCGGCATCGGTTGCAAGTGCATCTATGCCCCGGTTCGGTCCGACGATTTCGACCACTGATTTTTCGCTCAGATCAAGGAAATCCGTCACATCCACCGTCAGCAAATCCATGCTCACCCGCCCCGCCAGCGGCGCAGGTCGTCCGTCGATCCAGACGGGGGTGGCCGAGGAGAGAGCCCGATGGAACCCGTCCGCATAGCCCAGTGGCAGCGTCGCGATGCGCGAGGGTCGACGCGCGGTCCATGTTGCACCATACCCGACGCTGCTGCCTGCTGGTACGTCGCGCACCTGAATGACCGGCGCAGTCAGCATCACGACAGGCTCCGCATCGGCAAAAGGCAACCCGCCATAGAGACCGATGCCACAGCGCACCAGATCGTAATGGAATGCCGGCCCCAGCAACGTCCCCCCCGTCGCGGCAAGGCTCGCCCGAGCATTCGGCAGGGCAGGGCGCAGCGCCCCCAGGCTCGCTTCGAAAGCCTCCCGCAGCAAGGCATTGTGCGGATTCTCCGGCTCATCGGCAAAGGCCAGATGCGACATCACCAGCACACACGCCGCCAGCGTCTCCCGCTCGTCCGCCAGCAATTCCACCAGATCACTCGGCTGAACCCCGAGCCGCCCCATCCCGGTATCGAGTTGCAGCGCGCAGGGGCCACCCCCCGCCCCTCGCCATGCCGCCACCTGATGCGGCGCGTTCAGGCAAGGAATCAACCCTCGCGCCCGCGCCTCCGCTGCCCCGTCTCCCGAAACTCCGTTCAGCAGATAAATCGCCGCCTCGGGCAGCAGGCCCCGCAGAGCAATCCCTTCGTCCAGTGTTGCGACAAAGAACGATCTACACCCCGCCCCCCACAGCGCCCCGGCCACAGGCTCTATCCCCAGCCCATACCCGTCCGCCTTCACCGCCGCGCCCGTCTCGGCCTCTTCCGACAGCACATCCAGCGCACGCCAGTTCCGCGCAATCGCGCCAAGATCGATGGTGAGAACGGGGGTGTTCATCGCAATCGGTCACCCCGCGACTTGATCGCGGGGTCGATCTCGCAGCACGTGCGGAGACGCGGACCCCATGTGTCGCGCCGCGCAGCGGGAGCCTCGGGGTGACAAAAATGCTCGAAGGATTGGGCTGATGTCCCTCACCCGAACTCGTACCGCTCTTCCCGCGCCAGATCGCCGAAGCGCGTAAATTGCGCCTCGAAATGCAGCTTCTCGGTCCCGATAGGGCCATGCCGCTGCTTGCCGATTACTACTTCGGCCACCGAATGAACCTGATCCATCGCCTCGACCCATTCCAGATGCTCCTGCGTCCCCTCGCGCGGTTCGGTTCGCGAGAGATAATACTCCTCGCGATAGACGAACATCACCACGTCCGCGTCTTGTTCGATCGACCCGGATTCGCGCAGGTCCGACAGTTGAGGCCGCTTGTCGTCCCGGTCCTCGACCCGCCGCGAGAGTTGCGACAGCGCAATCACCGGAATATCCAGTTCCTTCGCGATGGCCTTCAGCCCGCGCGTAATCTGCGAAATCTCATTGACCCGATTATCGCTCGCCCGCCCGTCGCCGTTCAGCAGTTGCAGGTAATCGACCACCAGCAGGTCCAGCCCCGATTGCCGTTTCAGCCGCCGCGACCGCGCCGCCAACTGCCCAATGGTCAGGGCGGGCGTATCGTCGATGAACAACGGTTTGGTCTCCAGAACCCGCGCCACTTCAACGAACTTCCTGAACTGCGCCTCGTCCAGATCGCCCCGCCGGATCTTTTCCGAAGAAATCTCGCATTGCTCAGCGAGAATACGGGTAGCCAGTTGCTCCGCGCTCATCTCCAGCGAGAAGAACCCGACCACGCCCCCATCAACAGTCTTGACCTGCCCCGTCTCGTCCTCGCCCTCACGAAACGCCTTGGCCACGTTGAACGCAATATTCGTGGCTAGCGCCGTCTTCCCCATCGACGGCCGACCGGCGAGGATAATCAGGTCCGAGCGGTGCAGCCCGCCGAGCTTGGCATCCAGATCGCGCAAGGCCGTGGATAGGCCCGCCAGCTTCCCGTCGCGCTGATAGGCGGCATTGGCCACTTCCACCGCGTCCGTGACCACCCGCCCAAAATTCTTGAATCCCCCCTCGATCCGGCCTTTCTCGGCCAGCGAATAGAGGCGCTGCTCGGCTTCGGTAATATGGTCGGATGAAACGCTCTCATCGGTGAAATCACCCGCCCGATCCGCAATATCTTCGCCCAGCCCGATCAGGTGCCGCCGGATCGCCATCTCATAGACGATCCGCCCGTAATCCAGCACGTTGAAGACGTTCACGGCGGCATCGGCTAGGTGCAGCATGTAGACGGGCCCGCCCAACTCGGCCATCCCCTCGTCCTTGTCGAAGGCCGCGCGCAGGGTCACTGGGGATGCCACCTGCCCATTCTGAATCCGCCGCTGCGCCAGCGCAAAGATGCGCGCATGGACCGGGTCGTAGAAATGCTCGTCGGCGAGGAACGCGCTCAACCGGTCCAGCGCCTCGTTATTCACGAGAATCGCCCCCAGCACCGCCTGCTCCGCCTCAATATTGTTCGGCAGCGCCCGTAGGGGCGGCTCGGACGTATCCGGCGGGGGACTATGCTGGTTCATGCCGCGCTCCTTGGGGTGAGTCTGGAGCATACGATTTTGGCGCGGAATGCGACACGAAAAAAGCCGCAGGGAGATCCCTGCGGCTTAGACTTCTTGCCAGTTCTTTCGCCTATCCGATTGTCATTCCCGCGAAAGCGGGAACCTCGTCATTCGGCGAAAAACTCGGGAAAGACCCGGATCAATCCGCGTCGGCATATTCCTCGTCGCCCGTATCGCGCAGGTCTTTCTTCCCGCGCACTGGCTCTTCTTCTGCGTCGTCCGCATCGTCGTCGCCTTCAGCGGCGGCCTTGCGGTCATCCGAACCATCCTTGAGGATTTCCTCGCG
>CALHLW010000149.1 GCA_938034615.1 uncultured Neomegalonema sp.
CCCGTCGAGCGGATCGAGGATTATCTCGAACTGATCGCTGCCGCCGAAGCCGCCGCCCGCAGCCTGAACATGCCGATCCATGTGGAGGGCTATTCCCCGCCCCACGATCCCCGCATGAACGTCATTCGCGTCGCCCCTGACCCCGGCGTGCTGGAGGTCAACGTCCATCCGGCGGAGACGTGGGGCGATTGTGTCTCGATCACCAAAGCCGTGTACGAGGAAGCCCGCCAATGCCGCCTCGGGACCGACAAGTTCATGATCGACGGGCGGCATACCGGCACCGGCGGCGGTAATCATGTCGTGGTCGGCGGTGCGACCCCTGCCGACAGCCCCTTCCTGCGCCGTCCCGACCTGTTGGCCAGCCTCGTGCGACACTGGCAGCGGCATCCGAGCCTCTCCTACTTGTTCTCCGGCATGTTCATCGGCCCGACCTCTCAGGCCCCGCGCGTGGATGAGGCCCGCCATGACGGCCTCTACGAGTTGGAAATCGCGCTCGCGCAGGTCGATAACCCCGATGACGGCATACCGCCTGCGCCATGGCTGACGGATCGGTTGTTCCGCAACCTGCTGATCGACGTTACCGGCAATACCCACCGCGCCGAGATCTGCATCGACAAGCTGTTCTCGCCCGATGGCCCGACCGGGCGGCTGGGTCTCGTCGAGTTTCGCGGGTTCGAGATGCCCCCCGACCCGCGCATGAGCCTCGCGCAACAACTGCTGATCCGTGCGCTGATCGCCCGGCTATGGAAAGACCCCGCTAAGGGCAATCTCACCCGCTGGGGAACGGCCCTTCACGACCGCTTCATGCTGCCGCATTTCGTCTGGGAGGATTTCCTCGACGTGCTGCGTGACCTGCGCCAACACGGCTTCGACATGCGCGCGGAATGGTACGAGGCACAGGCCGAGTTCCGCTTTCCGTTCTGCGGCGAAGTCGAATACGAGGGCGCGCATCTGGAAATCCGGCAGGCGCTGGAGCCGTGGCATGTGCTGGGCGAGACAGGGGCCATCGGCGGCACCGTGCGCTATACCGACAGCTCGTCGGAGCGTGTGCAGGTCAAGCTGACCACAGCCGACCCGGATCGTTATGCCGTCACCTGCAATGGCCGCACCGTGCCGCTGCACCCAGCCGGAGAGAACGGTGTGGCAGTGGCAGGGGTACGCTACAAGGCTTGGAAACCGGCGCTGTCACTGCACCCGCAGCTTCCCGTCGATGCGCCGCTGACCTTCGATATCTTCGATACGTGGAACGGGCGCGCCCTAGGTGGCTGCGTCTATCATGTTGCGCATCCCGGCGGGCGCAGCCACGAGACCTTCCCCGTGAATGGCAACGAAGCCGAAGCACGGAGGCTTGCACGTTTCCAGTCGCACGGTCATACAGTAGGACGATACGAACCGATACAAGAGCATCCGCATCGCGAGGCCTCTACGACGCTCGATCTAAGGCGCCCCGCTGGCCTGTAGAGAGTTACTGTGCAAGAGAATTCGCGCCCCACGGATGCGGTCGAGACCCTGCTCTCGGCCTACAATCCCGCACCCGGCACGCGGGACGAGATGCTGGATGCGTCGGGGGCGATAAAGCCGCTTTGGCGCGCTTTGATCGAACGCCTCGCCACGGCATCCAACACCGAGATCACCGAGAGCTTCGCGCGGGGCGATCAATACCTGCGCGATGCGGGTGTCTTCTTTCGCGATCTCGACACCGAAACCGCCGCCGAGCGCGAATGGCCGCTCAGCCATGTCCCCGTACTGATCGACGATGCGGAATGGCAGATGCTGTCGGCGGGTCTGATCGAACGCGCCAATCTGCTGGAGCAGGTGATTGCCGACCTCTATGGTCCGCAAACCCTTATCTCGGCGGGGCATCTGCCAGCCTCGCTGGTGGCAGGCAATCCATACTGGCTTCGCCCCTTGGTCGGCGTCGCACCGGGGTCGGGCCATTATCTCGACTTCATCGCGTTCGAGATCGGACGGGGGCCGGACGGACGCTGGTGGATACTCAGCGACCGAACCGAGTCGCCAGCAGGAGCGGGGTTTGCCATCGAGAACCGCGTCGCGACCACGCGCATCTACAACCAGCATTTCGGGCGCGAGAACGTGCATCGGCTGGCGGGGTTTTTCCGCACTTACCGCGACCGATTGCATAACCTGCGGCAGGAGAGCGACAGCCGGATTGCCGTGCTGACCCCCGGTCCTCAAGCGAGCACTCATTTCGAGGATGCCTATATCGCGCGCTATCTCGGGATGATGTTGTTGCAAGGGCAGGATCTGACGACCCGGAACGGACAGCTCATGGTGCGGACGGTCGCGGGTCTGCGCCCGATCAGTGTGCTGTGGCGCAAGGTATTTTCGGCAGCGACCGACCCGCTTGAACTGGATGAGACCTCGGGTATCGGCACCTCCGGCTTACTCAACTCGATCCGGCAGGGCAGCACGACCCTCGTCAACGCCTTGGGCGTTGGGGTCGTCGAATCCCGCGCCATGCTCGCCTTTCTGCCGCGTATCAACAGGGCGTTGACCGGAAAGCCGCTGACGATTCCCAATATCGCGACTTGGTGGTGCGGGCAGGAGAACCAGCGCGAACTGGCGATTTCACGGGGCCAGGAACTCGTCTTCGGCGCGGCCCAGTCGAACCGCCTCCCCTTCGACGAAAAAGACGCGACCATCGAGGGCTCGCACTTCTCGCATCCCGACTATGACAGCCTCGGTGCGTGGATCGAGGCGGAAGGTGCGGATATCGTTGGGCAGGAATCCATCGCCCTGTCGACTTCTCCTGCCTTCGTCGACGGCCAACTCGTGCCGCGCCCGATGAACATACGGGTCTTCCTCGCCCGAACGGAAGATGGCTGGAAAGTCATGCCGGGTGGCCATGCCCGCATCGGCCATTCGCAGACACCGACCGTCATGTCGATGCGACAGGGAGGCCGTGTTGCCGATGTCTGGATCGTCGCGGACAAGCCCGTCATCGAAGACACGATGCTGGCAAAGCCGGGAATGCCGATGTCGAGGCCACAGCGGGGAAACCTGCCAAGCCGCGCGTCGGAAAATCTCTATTGGCTCGGGCGCTATGTCGAGCGGGCCGAGGGCCTGATCCGGATGATACGCGCTTATCACATCCGCCTGACCGAAGGCATGGGCCGCGAAGCGCCCCTGACCCTGCACATGAAGTGGCATTTCAAGGAGTTCGGGGTCGATGAAACCCAGTCAGTGCCGGTGGCCCTGCACAACGCCCTGGGATCGGCGGTCAAGAGCGCCAGTCAGGTCCGGGACCGCTTTTCCGTCGATGGCTGGGTCTCACTGACGGAACTGACCCAGTCGGCCCGGCAGTTGGGCAGCGATCTCGAACCGGGCTACGAGACGGCCCGCGCAATGGGGATGCTGCTCCGCCAGTTGGCGGGGTTCTCGGGCCTCATCCGCGAGAATATGTACCGCTTTACGGGCTGGCGCTTCCTGAGCATCGGGCGCGCCATCGAGCGGGCAGCGGATATGTCTACGGCGCTGGCTCATTATGCGGATGCGTCAGCGCCCGAAGGGGCACTCGAACTGGCGGTCGAACTCGGCGACAGCGCGATGTCGCATCGCCGTCGGTATTCCGTGGCAACGAACCGGGAAACCGTGATCGACCTTCTGGCGCTCGACCCGATGAACCCGCGTTCGGTCATGTATCAACTGGATGAAATTCTCGAACACATCCGCTTCCTGCCCGGTGACGATGCGGCGGGGCGCATGACACCGCTCAATCGGGAGATCCTGCAACAGCATACCGCGCTAGCGGTCAGAACGCCCGATACGGTCGATACGGCGATCCTGAACGAAGTGCGGGCATCGATGAACCGGCTCTCGACGCTTCTCTCCTCGGCCCATCTGTAGAGTCGATATGCGGTACGATATTCGCCTCTCGATAGATTACACCTATGCCAGCCCGGTCGGTAGCGGGCGGCACCTGCTGCGCCTGATGCCGCAGGACACCCCGGAACAACGACGTGTTTCCGGCCTGCTGACGGTCGAACCGCCCCCCAGGGAGCGGACCGACAGGCTCGACTTCTTCGGGAATGACGTCGTCGAGGTGGTTCACACGGCACCCCATTCGTCGATCCTATTCACGGTCAATGCGCGGGTCGAGCGGGTCGGTCCCCTGACTGCGACGACCGATGAATTTCCGATGGCCAACATGCGCGCCGAACTGGCGCAGTTTCAATCTCTCGACGCCCTGTCGCCGCACCATTTTCTGGCCGGATCGACACGGATCAAACCCCTGCCGGTCTGGCGGGAATACGCGAGGAGCGTCGTCGGAGCCGGGTTGACCGTGCGCGCCGCCGTCGAAGCCGTCGGTCTGGCGCTGCACCGAGACATGACGTTCGATTCCGGGATGACAACCGTGGATACCCTGCCCGAAGATGCCTTCGCGCGACGGGTCGGGGTCTGTCAGGATTACACCCAGATCATGATCGGATGCCTGCGGGCGCTCGGCATCCCGGCAGGCTATGTCAGCGGCTTTCTGCGTACCGAGCCGCCCCCCGGCAAGAAACGGCTGGAGGGCGCGGATGCGATGCACGCTTGGGTCTGCGCATGGTGCGGGCCGGAAGAAGGGTGGGTCGAATACGACCCGACCAATGCGGCCTTCGTGCTGACAGATCACATTTCCATCGGTCGAGGGCGTGATTATTCCGATGTTTCACCGGTGAGGGGAATGCTGAAAACCACCGGAAAGACCGTGACATCGCAAGCCGTGGACGTCCTGCCACTGACTTCGTGATGTCTACACGATGTTCGGGCAAGGCTCTATTGTGTGTTAAGCGTCACGGTCTTCCCGTTCGTCTCTCCGAGCATGAGATCATCGAGAACATCCGCTCGGGCGGATTGTTCAAACACCCCACCAGCCAAGCTGAGGCAGCACGGCTACCGGATTGTAATCATAGAATCTGGCTCAAAAATTCGCGCGTGCGAGGGTCGCTGGCTCGCTCGAAGAAGGTGGCAGGAGGGCCGTGTTCCACGATGATGCCCCGGTCGGTGAAATAGATGTGGTCGGCAATTTCCTTGGCGAATCCCATCTCATGCGTGACGAGGATGCAGGTCATGCCTTCGGCAGCCAAGTCCTTGATGGTCACTAGCACTTCCTTGACCGTCTCGGGGTCGAGCGCCGCCGTCACCTCGTCGAACAGCATGACGTCTGGGTTCATGGCGAGGCTGCGGGCGATGGCCGTGCGCTGCTGTTGACCGCCGGATAACTCGCCAGGATAGGCGTTTTCCTTGCCCTCCAGCCGCACCTTGCGGATGAGTGCGCGCGCCTCCTGCTCCACCTGCGCCTTGTCGCGCTTCAGCACGAGGAGCGGGGCCATCATCACGTTTTCCAGCGCGGTCTTGTGCGGGAACAGGTTGTATTGCTGGAAGACCATGCCGACCTTCTTGCGCAGCGCCAGCTTATCGAGGTCGGGGGCATGGACCTCGATCCCCTCGACGGTGATGGAACCGCCCTGAATGTCGTTGAGACCATTGATGCAGCGGATCAACGTGGATTTGCCGGAGCCTGACGGCCCGATGATGCAGATCACCTCGCCCTTCATTACATCGAGCGATACGCCCTTGAGGACTTCGAGATCGCCGAAGGATTTGTACACATCCTTGATCGAGATGATGGGCTGATCAGAGGTCCAAGTCATGAGTCAGTACCCATTTTTGCACGATCCCGATGAGCAAGATTTTCGTCTAAACGCGCCCGCCAGAACCAAATCCATTGCGCGAAAATGAACCCGATAATTGCTCCAGGAACAGCGCCAGAAATCGCGCTCCCGGAAGATGCAAAACCAGTATGTTTTCCAAAGTTCCATCCAACGATCATTCCAATAATACCAATCACCCAAGGCCCGCTATTCCAGATAAACTCGCCAATAGGCGACAGTTGGTTATTCTGATTTCTATCTGTCATAGCTTCACCGAATATCTGCGTTCCAGCGCGATGGTCGCGCGGGCGATGGGGTAGCAGTAGAGAAAGAACATCACGAGGGCGAAGCCGTAGAAGGGCATCAGCAACTCGGGGTGGTTGTTCTCGCTCTCCATGGCCTGACGGCTGAGGGTGATCAGTTCCTGCACGCCGAGCAGCGAGCAGAGCGGCGTTGCCATCGTGAGGATCGCGTACCAGTTCATCCACGGCGGGATCATCCGCTTGAAGCATTGCGGCAGGATGATGCGCCAGAGGGTCTGCTGCCGCGAGAAGGCGAGGCTTTCGGACGCCTCCCACTGCGCCGTCGGCACCGAGGCGACTGCTCCGCGCAGGATTTCCGAGATATTGGCCATGACGGGCAGGCTGAGGCCGATGACGGCTTTCCACCAATCGGGAAAGGTCAGGATCGTGCCGAATATGCGTACTTCGAAGGGCAGTGCGAGGAGGACGATGAACAGGATCACCAGCCACGGCGAATTGCGGAACAACTGCGTCGTAAACCACGCGAAGCGGCGGACCCATTTGTTAAGCGAAATCTGCCCAAGGCCGAGCATCGCGCCGAGGGCCGTGCCGATCAGCATCGCGAAGACGGAGATCAGGACGTTGAGCAGGAAGCCCTTGCTGAGGAGGAACGGCATCCACCGCCACAAGGCTTCGAAGGCCTGTCCGGTCGAGTAGTTTGACTGCGCATACGCCATCATCGGCCAGACCAGCGCCATCGTCAGGATCGCGGCGGGCGTCCACCATGGCAAGTTCGCGAGCCAGCGGGTCATCATCATCGCGTCGGGCGAGTGCGCCGCCACGTCGAAGGGCTTCAGGACCGGCAGGTCGGTGCGGGCGCGGGCGCTGACGCCGGGTATCTTTCGCTGCCCCGGCCTTGAGCCGGGGCCTCCTCGGTCTGCGTTCAATCGAAGGAGGCCCC